>JADJXQ010000002.1:0-300000 GCA_016710335.1 Rhodospirillales bacterium | reverse complement strand
GCCGTCGCGCCCTCGCCATCGCTGTCATGCCGGCGGCCGCGGGCGATATCCAGGAACACGTCTTCCATGGTGCGGCGGCCGTACCGCCCGATCAGCGCTTGCGGCGCACCCTGGTCGACGATCCTGCCGGTTCTCAGGATCAGGACGTCGTCGCACAGCCGCTCGACTTCCGCCATGTTGTGGGACGCCAGAAGCATGGTCATTCGTGTCCGCGAGCGGTGTTCTTCCAGGTACGCGCGCACCCAGTCCCCGGTGTCCGGGTCGAGCGACGCGGTCGGCTCGTCGAGCAGCAGAAGCTCCGGATCGTTCAGCAACGCTTTGGCGAGCGCGACGCGGGTGCGCTGACCCGAGGAGAGGGTGCCGGTCGGCTTCTTCAGCAGATCCGAGATCTCCAGGTCGGTGGCCAGGTTCCGAATCCGAACCGGCAGGTCCCGAACTCCATAAAGGCGGCCATACACGATCAGGTTTTCCTCGACCGTCAGCCGGCGCGGCAAGTCGACGTAGGGGGACGAGAAGTTCATCCGGGCAAGGACGCGGTGACGATGATGCACCATGTCCTCGCCGAGCACGCGAACGGAGCCGCTCGTGGGCAGCAGAAGGCCCAACAAAATAGCGAGGGTCGTCGTCTTGCCGGCGCCGTTACCACCGAGTAGCCCCGTCGTCGATCCGCGACCGACTACGAAGCTGATGTCGGAGATCGCCCGCGTGTCCTTGAACTGTTTGGACACGGACCGCACCTCGACGACCGGGGAATCGATCATGTGCAAGCGGATGGACCCGTTGCGGAACTGCTACCGGCCAGCCGGCCATGTGCGTCAGATGGGATCCGCGCCGGTCTCTTTCAACGCTACTCCGTTCGCGCTGCGGTTCAGGCGGGACCGGAGCTCCTCATGCGCAGAACCATGCACGGCATTTTCCGCGTCTTGAGGGCGCGGCAGGCATGGTAGGCCTCTGGCTTGGTGATGCCGACAACCTGGGCGCGATAGAGCTTGCTGCCGCGTTTGGCGGTCAGCGGAACGACCGTCACGTTACCGGACTCGAGGGGGCCGGGAGTGTTGGCAACCGCGTCTTCCGCAAGCTTGCGGGCCGAGCCCTCAGTCGCGACGACGCCGACCTGAACCCCCCAGTCCGCGGCATACTGGGATATTGGCGCCGCGTTGCCGGTAGATCCTTGGTCGACCGTGGGCGTCTCGCCCGCTGCCGGCGCCCACGCTAGCGCCGCATTGCCGGTGACGCGAAGCACCATGCAGTCCTTCTTGCTCTCACGCAGTTGGCGGCAGGCGAGGGATGCGCTCTCCTTGCTCACGCCGTGCACCCGCGACAAGAACATGGTGTGATTGCGCGACGTCTGCGTCACGACGACCGGCATTCCGCTGGCCAAGTGCCGCGAGGCGGTCGCAGATGCATCGCGCGCGGCATCACGGGCCGGATCGAGCCCCATGAAGGCGCCCACCTGAACCCCCCAGTCGCCGGGATCGCCTTCTTCGAGCGGCCTGATCGCAGCGGTCTCGGTCGCTGCCTCCCGTGCGAACGTCGGCTTGGCCGTGGGCGTGCCGATCCGAGCGCCGAGGGCACTGGCGGTGCGCAGCATCGGCGCTTCGTCGACCCGCAGCACGAGGCACTTGACCCGCTGTGTCTTCAAGACGCGGCAGGCCTGGTAGGCGTCCTGCTTGCTGAAATTGAGGATGCGAGCGAGATGGTAGGAGCGTTTGCCGCGAGCCTCGGAACGATCAATGCGGATAATGGTGTCGTCCGCCACCGACTGGAGATGCCGGGCGGCATTACGGGCCGCACGCAGCGCCGCGCCCTTGTCGGAAAAGGCGCCGACCTGTACGCCCCAGACGTCGTCGCTGCGATGCCCGACCAGGGTCGTCGGCTTGGAGCCGCCGAAGCTCTGGTCCAGCAGTGCCGCCATGTGGGTGTTGCGCGTAGCCGATGTCTTGCCGCCAAAGACAACGCCGATCAGCCGCCGCCCGTCCCGCTTGACCGAAGCCACCAGATTGTAACCGGATGCGCGGATGTAGCCGGTCTTGATGCCGTCCGCGCCGCTGTAGGTGCCGAGAAGCCGGTTGTGGCTGCGGTAACTGTGCCCGCCGTAGCTGAAGGTTTGCGCGGAGAACACATGATAATGATGTGGGAAGTCGCGGATCAGGGCGCGCGCCAAAGTCGCCATGTCGCGGGCGGTGCTCAACTGTTCGGCGTCAGGCAGGCCGGAGGCGTTGCGGAACGTGGTGCGCGTCATGCCAAGCTGCCGCGCGCGGATCGTCATGGCTCGCGCGAAATTCTGCTCCGTACCGCCCAGATACTCGCCAACGACCGCCGCCACGTCGTTTGCCGACTTGACCGCTAGTGCCTGGATGGCGTCTTCGACCTTGATGGATTGCCCCGGCTTCAGTCCCAGCTTTGATGGCGGCTGCGACGCGGCGTGCTTGGAGACCGGCATCGACGTCGCAGGCGAGACGCGGCCTGTGTCCATCGCCTCGAACAGCATGAACAGCGTCATCATTTTGGTGAGAGACGCCGGATACTTGCGGTCGTCCGGATTCGATGCGTGCAGGATCCGGCCCGTCGCCGCATCCATGACCAGGGAGGCATACTTCGCGAGCGCGGGCGCGGGGGCGAGAAAGACAAGGCCGCACACGAAAGCGGCGCAAATTGAGTACAGCCTGGACCGTCGCTTCGTGTCCGCGGTCATTCTACCTCCCCGCAACTGCAACACGGCCGTCAATGCGGCCGATACCCCTGCCGTCAAATCCATCTTTGCCACAACACCGCACTTGGATACAACATGATTCTCGTCTGATTCCAGAGCGTAATTCAAAGGCGTTCTCATGGCGTGTCGAGTTGAGCGCAGTTCCTGTCGAGGGGCCGCTTTGTCATGGTTTGCGCTACGTCCATAAGAATCGGTTAACGCCATGAACTTTCGCTGCTGTCACGGTCCCGACCATGCACTCGGGCGCAGAGAGCGCTGCCGATCGGCGGCAGTTGGCGACCTCTCCCAAGGTTGCTAATGTCCGCGCGCCTTATCCAAGGGGCGTAACTCGGAGCGGGATGAACAAGTCGATGACAATCAGGACCATCAAGACCACACCTTTCGAAGGGCAGAAACCCGGCACGTCCGGCCTGCGCAAGAAGGTCAAGGCGTTTCAGGAGCCGCACTACCTGCAGAACTTCGTGCAATCGATCTTCGATTCGCTCGACGGCTACCGCGGCGAGTGCCTTGTGGTGGGCGGCGACGGCCGCTACTTCAACCGGGAAGCTATCCAAATCATCGTCAAGATGGCAGCCGCCAACGGTTTCGGGCGGGTGCTGGTCGGGCAAGGGGGCATCCTGTCGACGCCGGCGACCTCCTGCGTCATCCGCAAGCGCGGCGCCTTCGGCGGCATCGTCCTCTCCGCCAGTCACAATCCCGGCGGCCCGAGCGAGGACTTTGGCATCAAGTACAACATAGGCAACGGCGGTCCGGCGCCCGAAAAGGTGACAGAGGCCATCTATGCGCGCACCCGGGTCATCAGCGAGTATCGCGTGGCCGACGTGCCTGACGTGGACATCGATCGGTTGGGCGAGAGCCGGATTGGCGACATGATCGTCGAGGTCTTCGATCCGGTCGCGGATTACGCCGATCTCATGGAAAGCCTGTTCGATTTCGCGGCGATCCGCGAGATGTTCGTCGCCCGCGGCTTTCGCATGTGCTTCGACGCCATGCATGCGGTGACCGGACCCTACGCCTGCGCCATCCTTGAAGACCGCCTCGGCGCCCCTGCAGGCACAGTGATCAACGGCATTCCTCTGGAAGATTTCGGCGGCGGCCATCCCGATCCGAACCAGGCTCACGCTCATGATCTGGTCGCGGCAGTCGATGCGCCGAATGGGCCGCAGTTCGGCGCCGCGTCGGACGGCGACGGCGACCGCAACATGGTCATCGGCAAGCGCTTCTTCGTGACGCCCAGCGACAGCCTTGCCGTCCTCGCCGCCAACGCCGCGGCGGCGCCCGGGTACCGCCGCGGACTGTCCGGCATTGCTCGGTCTATGCCGACCAGCCAAGCGCCGGACCGCGTCGCCGCGGCTCTCGGCATCCCGTGTTTCGAAACGCCGACGGGGTGGAAGTTCTTCGGCAACCTGCTCGACGCCGGCAAGGTCACGCTCTGCGGCGAGGAAAGCTTTGGGACCGGCTCCGATCATGTGCGCGAAAAGGACGGGCTGTGGGCGGTGCTGTTCTGGCTCAACGTCGTCGCCCACCGCGGCGAGTCGGTCGCCGACATCGTCCGCGACCACTGGCGCACCTACGGCCGCAACTACTACTCGCGTCACGACTACGAGGGGGTCGACGTGGACGCGGCGAATGGTCTGATGGACCGGCTGCGGGAGCAGACGTCAACCCTGGCGGGGAAACGGCTGGGGGCGTACGAGGTCGCCTTCGCCGATGACTTCTCCTACACCGATCCGGTCGACGGCAGCGTTTCGACGCAACAGGGCATTCGCGTTGGTTTCGTCGATGGCTCACGCATCGTCTATCGCCTGTCGGGAACCGGAACCGAAGGGGCGACCCTTAGGGTGTATGTGGAACGCTACGAGCCCGACCCGGCGCTTCACGACCAGGACCCACAAACTGCCCTTGCGCCGCTGATCACCATCGCCGGCGAGTTCGCCGATATCCCGCTACGCACCGGCCGCGACCGACCGACGGTCATCACCTGATCCGCCCGCGTGGGTGAGCACAAAAGGGCTGGCTTGCGCGGCGGCCAATCCAGTCGAGAAGTTCTGGGGGATGCGGGCTCGCGGCAGGCTTCCCATCTACGTTTGAGTGTGCGCACACGAACCGGTGAGCAAGGGGTTGACCCAGTCTGCCCCGCAGGCTGCGCCGTGGGCGCGATTTTGCCACATTCTGCGATGGGCGCTGGAGACGGGTGGCCTTCGTGGGAAAAAATGCGATATATTCGGACTGGAGGTGGACGCCCGCAGTGGGTGGGGCACACTCCGAACCGAGCAGGTCGTGGCACAGGAAATGAACGGAGAAACACCATGAGCGCCCCGAACCGACCGTCCATAAACGGCGTTCCGGGGACCGGCATTTCCACCAAGAAGCGGCCGAAAACCAAGAAGCCGTCAATGTACAAAGTTCTGATGTTAAACGACGACTACACGCCGATGGAGTTCGTCGTTCATGTCCTCGAACGGTTTTTCGGCAAGGGTCACGAGGACGCGGTGCGCATCATGCTCCACGTCCATCACCGCGGCGTCGGCATTTGCGGGATCTTCACGTATGAAGTTGCCGAGACCAAGGTCAACCAGGTCATGGGGCTGGCGCGTCAGCATCAGCATCCGCTGCAGTGCACCATTGAAAAAGAAGGTAACGAATAGGGACGCCCATGCTGTCGCGCAATCTCGAACAGACTCTGCACCGGGCCTTGGCGCTGGCCACTGAGCGTCGCCACGAGTACGCCACCCTGGAGCATCTGCTTCTGGCGCTGACGGAGGATGAGGACGCGCTGCCGGTGCTCCGTGCCTGCGGCGTGGAGGTCGATCAGTTGCGACACGAAGTAAGCGAATTCGTCGACCGCGAGCTCGAGGCTTTGAAGGCCGCCGCCGCCGCCGAGCCGAAGCCCACTGCCGGCTTCCAGCGGGTGGTTCAGCGCTCCGTCATTCACGTGCAATCGTCCGGGCGGGAAGAGGTGACCGGGGCCAACGTGCTGGTGGCGTTGTTCTCGGAACGGGAATCCCACGCCGTGTACTTCCTCCAACTGCAGGAAATGTCGCGGCTCGACGCAGTCAATTTCATCGCCCATGGCATCGCCAAGATGCCGGGCGAAGGCCGCCGGCGCACCGTTCAGGGCTCCGACGAGGCGGAGGCGACAACCGAGCGACCGGCGCGCAAGGGGCACGAGGCGCTGGAGGCCTATTGCGTCGACCTCAACCGCAAGGCCAGCGAAGGCCGGATTGATCCACTGATCGGCCGCGAGTCCGAGATCGAGCGCACCATCCAGATCCTCTGCCGCCGCAGCAAGAACAACCCCCTCTACGTGGGCGATCCGGGCGTCGGCAAGACCGCCATCGCCGAGGGCCTGGCCCGCCGCATCGTTCTTGGCGAGGTGCCGGAAGTCCTTCAGGACGCCGTGGTCTACGCCCTCGACATGGGCGCGCTGCTGGCCGGCACCCGCTATCGCGGCGATTTCGAGGAGCGGCTGAAGCAGGTGGTCAAGGAGCTGGAGGCGTTCCCCGGCGCCATCCTGTTCATCGACGAGATCCACACCGTGATCGGCGCCGGCGCCACCAGCGGCGGCGCGATGGACGCCTCCAACCTGCTCAAGCCGGCGCTGGCCTCGGGCACGCTGCGCTGCATCGGCTCGACCACCTACAAGGAATACCGCAACTACTTCGAGAAGGACCGGGCGCTGGTCCGCCGCTTCCAGAAGATCGACGTCAACGAGCCGACGCTGGAGGATTCGGTCAAGATCCTCCGCGGCCTCAAGCCCTACTTTGAGTCCCACCACTCGGTCCGTTACACCAATGAGGCCCTGCGCACCGCGGTTGAGCTGTCGGCGCGCTTCATCAACGACCGCAAGCTGCCCGACAAGGCGATCGACGTCATCGACGAAGTGGGCGCGTCGCGTATGCTGGTGCCGCCCCATCGCAGGCGCGCGACAGTGACCGTCAAGGACGTGGAGGACGTGGTCGCCAAGATCGCCCGCATCCCGACCAAGAGCGTCTCCAGCGATGACCGCAAGGTTCTGCAGACCCTCGAGCGGGACCTCAAGACGGTGGTGTTCGGGCAGGACACCGCTATCGCGGCGCTGGCCAGCGCCATCAAGCTCGCCCGCGCCGGGCTGCGCGAGGCCGAGAAGCCGATCGGCAGCTACCTGTTTTCCGGTCCCACCGGGGTCGGCAAGACCGAAGTGGCGCGCCAACTGGCCCACGTCCTTGGCATCGAGCTGGTGCGCTTCGACATGTCAGAATACATGGAGCGCCACACGGTGTCGCGCTTGATCGGCGCGCCGCCGGGATACGTGGGCTTCGACCAGGGCGGCCTGCTGACCGACGCCATCGACAAGCAGCCGCACACCGTGCTGCTGTTGGATGAGATCGAGAAGGCGCATCCGGATCTGTTCAACATCCTGCTGCAGGTGATGGACCACGGGAAGCTCACCGACCATAACGGCAAGACCGTCGATTTCCGCAATGTCATCCTGATCATGACCACCAATGCCGGCGCCGCCGAATTGGCCAAGCCGGCGATCGGCTTCGAGCGCCATGATCGGATCGGGGACGACAGCGAGGCCATCGAGCGCATGTTCTCGCCGGAGTTCCGCAACCGCCTCGACGCCATCATCCCCTTCGCCGGCCTGTCGCCGGAGGTGGTCGGCCGCGTCGTCGACAAGTTCGTGATTCAACTGGAGGTGCAGCTCGCCGACCGCCAGGTGACCATCGAGCTGACCGACGAGGCGCGCAAGTGGCTGGTCGACAAGGGCTATGACCAACGCTACGGGGCGCGGCCGCTGGCTCGCGTGATCCAGGAGCACATCAAGCGGCCGCTTGCCGAGGAACTGCTGTTCGGGCGTCTCGCCAAGGGAGGCATCGTCCAGGTCAGGGTCGAAGACGGCGAGATCCGCTTCGACTATCCCGATCCGGCCGAGGCCGGGCCGCCGACCCGCAAACGTCAACCGGTGCCGCCGGTGCCGGCGCGCTGAGCGGGGAACCGCGAAGCGACGCGGTCGGGCAGGGGAGACACGATGCAACTTCTTGGGGGCATACGGGTGCTGGATCTCAGCCAGTATCTGCCGGGTCCCTTCGCGACTCGTATGCTGGCCGACATGGGCGCCGACGTGGTCAAGGTGGAGCCGCCGGGCGGCGAGCCGGGCCGCACCCTCGACACCGGCAACATGGTCGGCGTGTCGCCGTACTATAACATCATCAACGCCGGCAAACGGGTGATCGAGTTGGACCTCAAGGCCGACGCCGACCGGGCCCGCCTGGAGGCACTGGTGGCAACGGCCGACGTGCTGCTGGAGTCGTTCCGCCCCGGCGTTCTCGACCGCCTCGGCGTCGGCGAACAGCGCCTCAAGTCTTTGAACCCGCGATTGATTCATTGTGCGCTCTCGGGTTGGGGTCAAACCGGGCCGCTGCGGCTCGCTGCCGGGCACGACCTCAACTACGAAGCCTTGACCGGCACCCTGGCATCCACCGGCACCAGCGAAACGCCGGTGATCCCGTTCCCGCCCATGGCAGACCATGCCGGCGCCCTGATGGCCGTGATCGCCGTACTCGGCGCGCTCGCCGCCCGCGTCAACGGCGCCGGCGGGGCCTACCTCGACGTCGGCCTCGCCGATTCGTGCCTATCTCTGCAGGAACTCGCCTTCGCCTTCGAGGCCCGCCGCGGTCGCGGACTGCTGAGCGGAGGCGCCGCCTGTTACCAGATCTACCGCACTGCCGACGACCGATTCGTGACGCTGAGCGCCCTGGAGCCCAAGTTCTGGCGGAACTTCTGCACTGCCGTCGCCCACCCGCAATGGATCGAGCAGCAATACCAGCCGCTGCCGCAGACCACCCTCATTGCCGAACTAAAGGTCCTGTTCGCTTCCCAGCCGCTCGCCCACTGGGAGGCGCTCCTGCCGGAGGCCGACTGCTGCTATCTCGCCGTCATCGAGCACGCCGACATCCCGACCCACCCCCACGTCGCCGCGCGCGGCTTGGTGTCTCCCCAGCCCGACTACACCGAAATCCTGTTCCCGGTTCATGTCGACGGCGAGGCGCCGTCTCCCCGCCAGCGGGTGCAGTTCATCGATCCCCAAGCTGCCCTGACGGCATGGGGCGCGTCACCGGTGGCAGCGTCTTAGTCGCATCGCTCCGTCGGCGATTGCGAACGACGCAGAGCATCCCCGTCGGCTGTTCCGGCAGCCGCCTCGGGATTTCTCGCGGCCGCGTGTTTCCGGCGCTTTCAACCCTGAGCCCGGGCGACTATGGTCGAGCCGGTTGGCGACACGGAAACAGTGCGAGGCGCCCCGATGATCAGATCTTCCCCTCTCACCCAGCTCGGCAAGCGGGCGGCCAAGGAGTTGGTCGCCAAAACCCATGGTTCCGCTTCCCAGGAAGCGGCGGAATACATGGACGATGAGCCGGCAGCGGTGCTCGATGTGATCGACCTGATCGTCGCCGAAAGCCGTAAGAAGAAGCCCAACGAGAACCTGGTGTCGGCTTACGCGTTCATGCTCGCTCACGGTCTCGATGGGGTGCGCATGCAAATCGAGGGCGGTCTCGGCGCCGGCGAACGCATCAAGGCCGCCGCAGTGGACAAACTGCTGCGCCTCGGGCGTGGCGGCGCCGTCGATCCAGCGGTGCTGATGGTGATACTCTCGCAGTTCAGCGGCGCCAAGCTGGACATGGGGGACGATCTACGCGCCATGTTGGCGGATTGTATACAGGACATGCCGCCTCCTGGCGAACACGGCGTGACCCGCGACGGCAGGGAGGTAGAGCGGCACTTCGCGGAGGTCGTCTCGGCCGCGAAAGGGGACCTGTTCATCCTTCAGAAGCAGATGTTCGAGCGCGCCGACGTTTTTCCCCCGGACAGCCGGGCCAGCATGGCCTTGGCAATGCTGCAGTCCGACCAACCGTTGATCCGGGAAGCGTCCATCGGCTGGCTGCTCGACCGCAACTCGCTAGTGCGCACCTCCGTTGCCGAAGCCATCGCCAATCTCAATCCGCCGGCGCGGATCAGCGGGTCAATGCTGCGGCGCATGATCGCGCTCCGCAACTGGCTGCCCGCGGTGGATCGCCCCGCTCTGGATGCAGCGATCCGAACCTGCCGCCAGCGCGAAGTGGCATGCGCATCGTGGCCATCGGGCGAGGTCGTCAAGGCATTGGCCACCGGCATCGACGGAGGCGGCGCTCAGTCGTTGTTCCTCGTCGCTAAGGAAAAGCGCAAGTACGCGATTGTGGGGCTCCTGTTGAAGCACGACGTCGGTATTCGTGACGCCTGGGTCAATCACGGCCTGTCCCGCAGCAACGTCGACGACTTTCTCGAAGATTTGCCGCTGGACGCGGATTTTTTCCATACGTCGATCGATTACCTCCAAGCGAGCACCGCTCATCTGCTCGCCACCGGAGTGGCTACGGGGACGCTGCCGCCGTTCATGTTCTTCGACCTGGCAGAGACGATCGGCGTCAGCGATCTCAACCCGGCGGCGATGGAGGTCGAGCGGCTGGTCGCGGACCTGTGCGAGCAGGTCGACGACGGCATCCTGAAGCCGCGGGCGGTCACTCGCGTCATCAAGACCATCGACCACTGGCATGCCGAATTCGCCTTCATGGAGACCTGGTTCGAGAACGACGACCTGGTTAGAAAACAGGTTGCCGAGGCTGGAGTCGGCGCCGCTGGAGAACCTGCGTTCATCCTCAATACCGTTCTGCCGCAGCGGCGCAGGCGGTGGGCGGAGATGATCGCATGGACCGCCTACACCCTCAAGCAGGACGGCGACGAGCCCTACTGGGAGGAGTTCGCGGTGACGGCGCGGGAGTTGCTGTCCGACCGTGACATCGCCGACTTCGCGATCATGAAGGCGATTGCCGAAACCACGTCGGCCGCTCTCCGCGATGCCGATGGCTGATCGTTCGCCGGCGACCACGGCTCCGAATGAGCGCGCGGCTCGCGGCGGACGTGGCGACCACTCCCAGGCCATCACGCTGCCACCGGTGATCTACGCGGGCTTCTTCGCGGCCGGTATCGTCCTCGACGCCCTGTGGCCGGCCGCCGTGTTTCCCACCGCGGTTCAATATGCAGTCGGTGCGGGGCTGCTGGCGACGGGCACGGCGATTGCGGTGCCGACCCTGCTCGCGTTCCGCAGGCACCGGACGACCTTGCACGTACATCAGTCGACGACGGCGTTGATTACGGATGGTCCGTTCCGCTGGTCGCGCAACCCCGCCTACCTGACGCTGACGCTGCTCTATCTCAGCGCCGCGGTCATGGTGGACTCGCTGTGGGTGGTGGCGCTGTCGGCGCCGGCGGTGCTGGTACTCACCTACGGCGTCATCGTGCGTGAAGAGCGCTACCTGGAGCGCACCTTTGGCGACGCCTACAGGCGCTACCGGGCGCGCGTGCGCCGCTGGCTGTGAGCGACCACTAGTCCGCGGAGGCGGAGCCCGGTTGCGGCGTGGCAGCGCCCGCTGCGGGGAGAGCGCCCGGCACCGGCGTCGACGGATCGAAGGGATGCGGCTCGTCCTCCGGCCACGGCGTGCCGCGAGGCGCTGCTGCCGTCGCCATCTTTGGCGCAGCGGGCGCCGTCGGTTTCGCGACCGGCTTTGCAGCCGGCTGCGTGGCGGTGCTGGCAGCGGATCTCGATGGCGCTGCGGATGGACGTGGAGCAACCCGGGCCTTCCCTGCCGAACGCGGCTCGGGTTCTTCCGTCTCAACGACCGGCTTCTCCGCGACCGGCGTCACCGCTGCGCTTTTATCGGCGGCTGCCTTGTTGGCAGAGGGGGCGGGGGCGCCGACCAGCGCGGCCGGCAGGCTGAATCCGCGCTTCGTCACTACCACCGAGCCCGCAGGCGCCGACTTCGAAGCCGCGGCCGAACTCGCAGAGCCGTCCGACGTTTGGGGTGCTGCCTTCGGCTTTGCCTTGCGAGGTGTCGCTTTCGGCTCGGCCTTGGGTCGGGCTTTCGGTTGAGCATCTTGTTGAGCGGCGACAGTGGCGGCCGGATTGACCGCGGCAGGCCGCTCGGGCGCATTGGCAGCCTGCAGCGGACGATCGCTGCCCTGGAAGTTGCGGACCGACAACAGAAAATGCGCGATCTCGTAATAGCCCTTGTCGATGGCGATGTCGACCGGGGTCAGTCCCCACGTATCCTTGGCGGCAACATCGGCGCCGGCGGCGATCGCCGCCTGGCTGGCTTCGAAATCGTTGGCGTAAACGGCTTCGAACAGCTTCTCGGTCGGATTCGCCTCGGACGCGGCGCGCGGCGGTTGCTGGGCCTCAGGCGCGGCCAAAGTCACGACCACGGCAATCAACGTTGCGGCGGCGCGCCCGAGCAGCCGTCGCAGCGTCCGCGGACGTGCTCCTCCCGGACGGCTCCTTTTTCCCTCAGCATGGATGTCGCTCATACCCACCTCTCCTGTTCCCGGGACATCATGCCCGCAAAAGAGGCCCGCGACAACTACACCGTGTCATGCTTCACAGCCGCGTTGACGTGTGCCGCTTGAGCCGATTCGTTCAGCGGACCCCTTGCTCCGGCGAGCGGGCAGCGCCCGCCCGTTCTGCCGCCGCCACGATTCTGCTGGCTTCTCCTGATGACGCAATGCCTTGCAACGTGCCTTGATAGTCTCCGTTTGCGTCTACCGCGGCGGACGCATAAGGTGTGCCACCTTCGGATAGTGGAGAGTGCAGAGTGACAGCAATGCTAGGCGTAGTTCGTGCATCGAAGCGCTGTGTACGTGCGGCGGCAATGGCGGCGTTCGTATCGGTGTTCCTGTGGGCCGGAGTGGCGTCGGCCAACCTGTGCGCCAAACCGAAGGAGCAGGAGGCGCTCAACACGCGGGTGCTGCAGACCGAGCTGATGGTCGCCGCGCTCAGCTGCAACAACCAGCCGCTGTACAACGCCTTCGTCACGAAGTTTAAGAAACAACTGGTGGACAACGGCCAGTCGTTGCGCAGCTTTTACGAACGTAAACACGGAGCGGGGGGCGCAACGCAGCTCAACGCCATGGTGACGCGCGTCGCCAACGAAGCGTCGCAGGTCAGCAACGACCAGCACATCGGTTTCTGTTACCAGGCCTCCATCCTGTTCTCGCAGGCATTGAAAACCGACCCGGGTGACTTCCAAAGTCTGTTGGACAAGCCGATGCTGCGCGGGCGTCACGGCATCGCACCGTGCGGTGAAACGGCGCAAGCCGAAGCGCAGAAACCTGTCGCCGGCTTCGGCGCAACCGTCAATCGCATATTCAAATAGCGGCTGCGGCTGCTGGAACCTGCTCCGACAACCACTGCGCCAGATCCACACGGGCGCGTCGGACCAAAGCCTGCTTGCGCTCGCGCCCCTTCGGCAGGCGTCGCAGGTCCCCGTCGGGCCCTTCTGCACTTGCCGGCGGCGGCGGAAACAATCCGAAGTTAATGTTCATGGGTTGGTAGGTCTCTGCGGCGGCCGCGCCGGTGATGTGGTTCAGGAGCGCTCCAAGTGCGGTCGTCGTCGGCGGCGGCTCCGCCATTGTGCCCAACCACTCGGCAGCGGCGAACCTGCCGGCGAGCAGCCCGACGGCGGCGCTTTCAACGTAACCCTCGCAGCCGGTGATCTGTCCCGCCAGCCGCAACCCCGGTCGCGTCCGCAGGCAGAGCGTGCGATCGAGGACGCGCGGCCCGTTGATGAAAGTGTTGCGGTGGATTCCGCCGAGGCGGGCGAACTCGGCGTTCTCGAGACCGGGGATGGTCCGCAACAGGCGGGTTTGCTCGGCATGCTTCATCTTGGTCTGAAAACCGACCATGTTGTAGAGAGTGCCGAGCGCGTTGTCCTGGCGCAGTTGCACCACCGCGTAGGGGCGCGCCCCCTCGGCGTGCGGGTTGCGCAAGCCCACTGGCTTCATCGGGCCGAACGCGAGGGTGCGGGGCCCGCGCGCCGCCATCACTTCGATCGGCAGACACCCCTCGAAGTAGGGCGTCTCGCGCTCCCAGTCGCGGAACGGCACCGTGTCGGCAGCGACCAGCGCGGCGACGAAGGCGTCATACTGCTCGCGGCTCATCGGGCAATTGACGTAGTCGGCACCGTCGCCTTTGTCATAACGGGATTGCAGCCATGCCTTGGAGAAATCGATCGATTCCCTGTGGACGATGGGGGCGATGGCGTCGAAGAAGGCCAACGCGTCCTCTCCGGTCAGACGGCGGAGCGCCTCGGCGAGCGCCTGCGTGGTCAATGGCCCGGTGGCGATGATCACCGAGCACCCGTCGTCCGTCGGCAGTTCGGAGACCTCCTCGCGGACGATGGTGATCCCTGGCTCGGCTTCGAGGGCGCTCTGGACCTCGGCGCTGAAGCCATCGCGGTCGACGGCAAGGGCGCTGCCGGCGGGAACCCGGTGGGCATCGGCCGCCGCCAGGATGAGCGATCCCAGGCGCCTCATCTCCTCGTGCAGAAGCCCGATGGCGCTGGTCTCCGCATCGTCCGAGCGGAACGAGTTCGAGCACACCAGCTCGGCGAGGCCGGCGGTGCGATGAGCGTCGGTGTTTCGAACCGGGCGCATTTCATGGAGGATGACAGGCACGCGTGCGCGCGCCAGTTGCCACGCCGCCTCGCTGCCGGCAAGGCCGCCGCCGATGACGTGGAAAGCTTCAAGGCTGGCGTCTTGCATGGATCGACGGCCTAACCGGATCGGTGTCGCTTTTCAACAGCCCTGCGGAGGGACAAGATGGACTTCGATGCCAGAACCCTGTGGAGCCTTGTGTTCGTCATCGCGGCGGCGATGGGGCTCAAGTACCTGCCGCGCTGGCAAGCGCGCTCGCCATTCGTCGGACCGGAGGTTCTGAAGGCCCTGCTCGACGAAGGCCGCGACATCGTCGTCCTCGACGTGCGCACGACCGGCGAGGTCGCTGTCAAGGGCCTCGTTCCGGGCGCGACCCACGTCGCCATGGGCGACCTGCAAGCGCGTCTGAGGGCGCGGGACCGGGAGCTGGACACCCTCAAGGACCAGGCGATCTGGGTCTACTGCCATCGGGAGGGCCGCGCCGCGCGTGCCGCCAGGATGCTGCGGGATGCCGGGTTCACCAACGTCTCGGTGCTCCAGGGCGGCTTCATCGGATGGAAACGGAAGGGCTACCCGACCGAGCGTTCAACCGCGGCGTCCTCGCCATAAGGGCCGATAGCGGCGTCGACGGCGGTGTCTGCATCGGGGGGACCGTCCACGAGATGGCGGTACAGTCGGTCGATTTCCTTGTGAGCCACCGAGCCGGGCGCGAAATCGCCCACCCATTGACCGTGGTCGAAGGAATAGGAGAAGGCTGTGCGCATGCCGATCGGCGGCGCGATCGGCTCGCCGAATTGCTCGTAGGCCGAAAGCTTGTTGGCGATCGTGGTGCGACGGTCGAGCCGGTTCGGCACGATGACGCAGCCCGGCTTGTCGCTGCGGCGCATCTCCCGGGATTTCTTGATCAGGTTGATGAAAGTGGCCGTTGAATGAAAGTCGATGCCGCTTGGGTTGACCGGGATGATGATCAAGTCGGCGATAGTGGTGACCGCGGCCATGGAAAACTGCAGACCGGGCGGCAGGTCGATGACCACGAAGGAATGGGATTCCGCGAGGCCCTTGATCTGGGAAATCCACAGGATGCCCGGATACCGCTCCTCCGGCTTAGCCTCTTGCAGGACCCGCGGCGCGACCTTGACCGGCAGCTTGCCCTTGATGCCCCAGCGTCGCGCCGAGCCCTGGCGATCCGCATCGACGATGACGGTCGGCGCGCCGGTGGCGGCGTGAATCATGCACGCCAAGTTGACGGCGAGGGTGCTCTTCCCGGAACCGCCCTTGAAGTTGCAAACGGCGACAATGCGCGCCGCACCATCCGTCATCCAAACACCCGAGTCATAGAGCCAACCCGCATTTTATGTAACACGACCGGCGGCGCGGCAGAACATGCTATCAGCAACACAGCGAATCATTCTGACCGAATCACTCTGGCGCAACAGGGGCGAACATGACGACGATTCATTCCACCGCCATCATTGGCGAGCGCGTGCGGCTCGGCGCGGGTGTAAGCATCGGCCCTGGCGTCATCGTCGCCGACGACGCCACCATAGGGGAGCGCACCGACGTCGGCGCCCATTCCTATATCGGGCCCTACACCGAGATCGGCCCGGACAATCGCATCGGCATGTCGGTGCATGTCGGCGGCGATCCTCAGATCACCGGCTGGCAACCGGTCGCCAGTCGGTGCCGGATCGGCGCCGGTAACATCATCCGCGAATTCGTCACCATTCATCGCGCCAAGGACGCCGGCGGCGAGACGCGGATCGGCGATCGCTGCACGCTGATGGTGGCCGCCCACGTCGCCCACGACTGCCGCGTCGGCAACGAGGTTGTGCTGGCCAATGGGGTCCTGCTCGCCGGTCACGTGGAGGTCGGCGACAACGCGTTCATCTCCGGCAACTGCGTCGTGCACCAGTTCGTCCGCATCGGGCGGCGGGTGATGGTGCGCGGCCTCACCGCGCTCGGCAAGGACGTCGCTCCGTTCACCCTGGTCGACGAAACCAACACGGTGCGGAGCCTGAATGCCGTCGGCCTGCAGCGAAGCGGCCTGCCGAGGGATTCCCTCCGGCAACTGCAGCACGCCTATCGGGAGATCTTTCGCGGCGACCGCTCCGTTACCGAGGCGCTATCGCACCTGGAACGTGAACCGCAGTGCCCGGAGGTCCAGGAACTGGTGGCCTTCATCCGCGCCAGTACCCGCGGCGTCTGCCTCTATGCGCCGCCGGGAGCGCGGCGGAGGTCGCCACTCCTGGCCGGTCACGACGGTGATGACTGCGATGATGCGGACGTTGCGTAAGAGTCTTCGTGTTCGTTCGTCACGCCTGCATCAGGTGCAGGAGACGGCGGATGGGCTCGGGTTGGGCGGCGAGTCCGAGTGACAGGGAGAAATGTCCCTGCGGCCGCAGGAACAGGTTGGCGCGCGGGATCTCCCAGCGCTCGGCGAGGAGGCGGCCGCCGGGCATCGGCGTCAAGTCGTCTGCTTCGCCGATGAGCAGCAGCACCCGGTTCGGTCCCATCACCGGTGTCGGCCCCGGCTCCAGCAGCGCCGACCAGCGATCCATGAGCGCAGCGCTCCACCCGGCCTGATCCAGGTGATCGGCGAGCCCGGTCCCCGTCGCCAGGCTGCCGCCATAGACGATGTCGGTCAGCACGCCGGTGGTGGCGACCAGCAAGAGTGCCTGGGGCCGCAGGTGCTCCGGCCAGCTATGGGCGGCGGTGGCCAGGATCTGCGCGGTGAGGGCGCCGAGAGAGATGCCGGCGAGGGCAACGGTCGCGCTGCCCTGCTTCTGCGCCCAGTTGATGATCAGCGCGACTTCCGCGATCCACGCGTGGAACAGGGCGAGCAGCCCGGCCGGCCCCAGCGCCAGCACCGGCTCGCCGCTGTAGCGGGACGCCAGCATGCGCCGGCCGTGCCACGGCGCCGTCAGGCGCACGACCCGCATGCCGGCATTGACCAGGCTCTCGAACGGGTCGGTGCGATCCGGCCACAATCCGGGTTCCGCAAAGATCCCGTGCAGCACGATCAGCGTTTGCCGCGGGCGCGTCGCCGAGGGTTCGATGACCCGCGCCCAGGCTGTGTCGCCGAGGATCGGCGACGCGAACCGCATCCAGTACACCTGGGCTGCGCCGCGTCTCAGTGGATGCGTCGGATGCATTGCGATCCGCTCAGGCGGTGCATAGGCGGCTCCCGGATCGGCCAGCCGCCCGGCATGGGCGGCCTCCACGACCTCAGGAGAGGGGATGTCCCACCGCGCCGCCGGAAGCGTCCGCGCCCACGGCAGGAACACCGAGCGCCGGCCGAGCCAGTTGGCGGCGGCGAGCAGGTGCAGGCGGTGGGTCCTGAGGAGCCGCGCCGGCGTCGGTGAAACGGGGGCGAAGAAATCCCGTTCCCATCGCTCCCGAGCGCCGGCGTAGGCACGCTCGGCGAGGCGATGACGCCACAGGATCGACCGCAGCAGCGTTTGCGGAATTTCGATGCCGGATGCCTCCGCGAAGCGGTCCGGGTCGCCATCCGCCGCCCGCGCCGCCGACCAACCTACGGAGATCGGCAGATACACCCGGCTCACGAACGGGGCGCCGATGGCGTCGAACCACGGCCGGTAGATCAGGCGTCGGACCAAGGGGGGCTCCTCGGATGTTCTCTGGTGTGCCGGCTCAGCGTACACTGCCCGGAATGGAAGTGTGGAGACGCCGGTGAAAATTCATACGATCGGCCACTCGATCCACGCGATTGACAGTTTCATCGGCCTGCTCGCCGGCGCCGGCGTGACCCTCATCGTCGACGTCCGCAGCGTGCCGCGGTCGCGCCGAAACCCGCAGTTCAACGTGGACGCGCTGCCTGGCTCGCTGGCGGAGGCGGGGATCGACTATCGCCATCTCAAGGCGCTCGGCGGACTTCGCGGCCGCCGGTCATCGGACACGCCGTCGCCCAACACCTACTGGACCGTCAGCGGCTTTCGCAACTACGCTGACTACGCCCTGACGCCTCCGTTCCATGAAGGTTTGGCGGACCTGACGGCTTTGGCCGAGCGGGTCGCCACCGGGATCATGTGCGCCGAGGCGCTGTGGTGGCAGTGCCACCGCCGCATCGTCGCCGACTATCTGCTCGCCGCCGGCGTCGAGGTGGTGCACATCCTGTCCTCTGGAAAGCACGAAGCTGCAAACCTGACCGCCGCCGCCGTCCCCCAACCCGACGGCACCCTCCATTACCCGCCGGACCAGCCAAAGTTGTTCATATCTGGTCCGACAGAAACTCCGTGAACCGAGCCGCGTACGTGTCCGGCTGCTCGATGATCAGGGAGTGGCCCGCGCTCGGGATGATGTCGAGGCGACAGTCGGGCATGCGGCGGGTCATCTCCTCCAACTCCGTCCGCGGGATGAAAGCGTCGAGGGCGCCCCACAACACCTGGTGCGGATGCGGGATGTCCGGCAGGCGCGCGCGCAACACGCCGCTTTCCCACGCGGCGTTGAGGTGGAACGGCGTCCCGAGCCGGATGCCGTCGGACACGGCGAGTGCCTGATCGACCAGGCGCGCGAACAGGTCCTGCTGCGGCTTGGTGACATGCTCCGCGAAGGCAGGGTCTGCGCCGCCGAGGAGGCTCTCCGGCCGGAACAAGGTGCAGGCCGCCAGCGCGAGCGCCTTGTGGGTGTTCCTGCGCGATGCCCTCAGGCTCTCGAACACGGCCCGGCTCCCGGGAGGGAAGGGGATGCCGCTCGGACATGCCGGATCGAGCGCCAGAACCCGGCCGAAGCGCTGCGGCTCGGCAAGCAGCATGTGAAAGGCGATGAGCCCGCCGGTCGAGTGGGTCGCCAAGTGGCAGTGCTCGATCCGCAAGGCATCGAGCACTGCAAGCATGTCCGCCGCGTGGCGCTCCGGTGCGTAGTTGGCGAAGCCGGCTGAGGGCTCCGGCTTGTCCGACCCACCGCAGCCGCGCCAGTCTACGCCGACGACGCGGAACCGCGCTGGCAGCCGCGTCGCAGCCAGTTCGAACCAGTCCGCGGATGCCAGGTTGCCATGGACGAACAGCACCTTGACGGGACCGTGGCCCCATTCCCGGCAGTTGAGGCGGATGCCGCCGAGGTCCACAAGGCGGTTGGCGCGGCCATCCATCGGAGCCTCATTCGAACTCGGCGATAACCTGCCCTACGGTCAGGGTGTCTCCCTCTTTGGCGTGCAGCGTGGCGATGCGACCGAAGCGGCTCGACTTGAGGACGTTCTCCATTTTCATTGCCTCCACCACCGCCACCTCGCTGCCGGGACTGACGCTGTCGCCTTCGTCGACCGCAACCGACCGCAGCAGACCCGGCATCGGCGAGATGACGAACTTGCTCATGTCTCGCGGCTTCCGATCCGGCACGATGCGGGCGAGTTCGCCGACCCGCTTGCGATAGACAATGACGTCGATCTCGGCGCCCTGGTGGAACAGCTTGTAGCCGATGCCGTTGCGCTCGACCTTGAAGCGCTGCGGCACGGCGTTGATCGTGCAGCGCAGCACCGGATCACCGATCCGCCAGTCGCTGTGGATGGCGAGAGAGCGCCCATCCATGACGATGTCAAAGCCCTTTTCCGGCTGGTCGCCCATCGGGCTCGCGTGGACCGGGTATTGGGCGCCGCCGAACTCGATGGCCCAGTCCTTGGGGACGATCCGCTCGTAGCCCGGCATCGCGCCGGTGATGCGGGAGGCGCGATAGAGGTAGCGAAGGTGCATCAGCGTCGCGGCAGCGACGATGGCGTCGACCTCGCTCTTGTCGAGCTCGGCGGGAACGAAGCCGCGGGGATATTCATCCTCGATGAAGCTGGTCGTGAGGTCGCCGTCGAGGAACCGCCGGTTCGCCATCAGCGCGGTCAGGAAGGCGATGTTGTGGGCGACGCCCTTGATGTAGAACTCGTCCAGCGAGCGCCGCATCAGGGCCACCGCCCGCGGGCGGTCGCGGTCCCAGGTCGTGACCTTGGCGATCATCGGGTCGTAGAACATCGACACCTCGCCGCCCTCGTAGACGCCATTGTCGACGCGAACCTGGGGGCCCTCGGTGGGTGACCGGTAGCGGACGATCCGCCCGGTCGACGGCATGAAGTTGCGGTTCGGATCCTCCGCGTAGATCCGCGCCTCCACTGCCCAACCCCGCATCCGCACCTGCTGCTGCTGGATTGTCAGGTGTTCGCCGGCGGCGATCCGTATCATCCACTCGACGATGTCGACGCCGGTGACGAACTCGGTCACCGAATGCTCGACCTGCAGGCGCGTGTTCATCTCCAGGAAATAAAAGCTGCCGTCGGCGCCGAGCATGAGTTCGACCGTGCCGGCCGAGTCGTAGCCGACCGCCTTGGCGAGAGCGACCGCGGCCTCGCCCATCTCCTTGCGGAGGGGCTCGTCGACCACGACCGAGGGCGCTTCCTCGATGACCTTCTGGTGGCGTCTCTGGATCGAGCACTCCCGCTCACCCAGGTAGATGGCATGGCCATGCTTGTCGCCGAGCACCTGGATCTCGATGTGGCGCGGACGAGCAATGAACTTCTGGATGAATACCCGGTCGTCGCCGAAGCTGGACTGCGCTTCGGAGGCCGTCGAGCGCAGCGCGCTCTTCAGCTCGGTCTCGTCGGGGACCATGAGGATGCCCTTGCCGCCGCCGCCGGCCGCCGCCTTCAGCATGATGGGGTAGCCGATTTCGGAGGCGATCTTCTCGGCCTCGCCAAGGTCGCGAACCGGCTCGAGGCGGGCGGGAATGACGGGAACGCCGGCTTCCTCGGCCTTGCGGGTCGACTCGATCTTGTCGCCCATCAGGGCGATGACGTCGGAGCCGGGGCCGATGAAGGTGATGCCGGCTTCGGCGAGCGCCGCAGGAAACTTCGGATTCTCGGAGAGGAAACCATAGCCCGGGTGCACCGCGTCGGCGCCGGTCTCGCGGCAGGCCTCGATGATCTTGTCTATGACGAGGTAACTGTCTCTGGCAGGCGGAGGTCCAATGTGCACCGCTTCGTCGCAGGCGCCGACGTGCAGGCCGTACTTGTCGGCGTCGGAATACACCGCCACCGTCGGGATCCCCATGCGGCGGGCAGTGCGGCTGATGCGGCAAACGATCTCGCCGCGGTTAGCGATCAGGATCTTGCGGAACATTATCGGCCTCCAAGCCTACAGAGGAGGATTGGCGTGTTTGCGCGGCGGCGACGCGATGTCCTTGGTACGGAGCAGGGTCAGCGCCTTGCACAGCCGCCTTCGAGTCGAGTGCGGCATGATGATGTCGTCGATGAACCCGCGCCGGGCCGCGCCGAACGGATTGGCGAACGCCTTTCGGTACTCGTCGATGCGAGCGGCGATCTTCTCCTCGTCGCCGGCCTCGTCGCGGTAGAGGATCTTGGCCGCTCCCGTCGCGCCCATGACGGCGATTTCGGCGCTGGGCCAGGCGAAGTTGACGTCGGCGCGGAGGTGCTTGGAGCCCATCACGTCGTAAGCGCCACCGTAGGCCTTGCGGGTGATGACGGTGAGCTTGGGGACGCTCGCCTCGGCGTACGCAAACAACAGCTTGGCGCCATGGCGAATGATGCCGGCGTGCTCCTGACCCACCCCGGGCAGGAACCCGGGAACGTCGACGAAGGTGATGATGGGGATGTTGAAGGCGTCGCAGAACCGCACGAAGCGGGCCGCCTTGACCGAAGCGTTGATGTCGAGAGTGCCGGCCAGCACCATGGGCTGGTTGGCGACGATGCCGACCGGGATGCCGTTCATCCGCCCGAAGCCGGTGACGATGTTGGCGGCAAAGTCGGGCTTGAGCTCGAAGAACATGAACTCATCGACCACCTTGGTGATCAACTCCTTGATGTCGTAAGGCTGGTTGGGATTGTCCGGCACCAGCGTGTCGAGCGACGGCTCGATCCGATTGGGATCGTCGTAGGCGGCGCGTTGCGGCGCCAGGGCGCGATTGGACGACGGCAGGAAGTTGATCAGGCGGCGGACATACAGCAGCACCTCCACGTCGTTGTCGAAGGCGCGGTCGGCGACCCCGGATTTCATGGTGTGGACGTCGGTGCCGCCGAGGCCCTGGTGGTCGATGTCCTCGTGGGTCACCGTCTTCAGGACGTCCGGCCCGGTCACGTACATGTGCGACGTGTCCTTGACCATGAAGATGAAGTCGGTCAGCGCCGGCGAGTATACGGCGCCGCCGGCGCAGGGGCCCATGATCACCGAGATCTGGGGAATGACGCCCGACGCGTCGACGTTGCGCTGGAACACGTCGGCGTAGCCGGCGAGCGCCGCGACGCCTTCCTGGATGCGGGCGCCGCCGGAATCATTGAGGCCGACGATCGGCGCGCCGACGCGCATCGCCTCGTCCATGACCTTGCAGATCTTGGCGGCGTGGGCCTCGGAGAGGCTGCCGCCGAACACCGTGAAGTCCTGGCTGTAGACGAACACCGCCCGGCCGTTGACGGTGCCGTAGCCGGTAACCACGCCGTCGCTCGGAATCCGGGTCTCGTCCATGCCGAAATCGGCGCACCGGTGCTCCACGAACATGTCCCATTCCTCGAACGAGTCGGGGTCGAAAAGCACCTCGATGCGCTCGCGGGCTGACAGCTTGCCGCGCTCGTGCTGGGCGTCAATCCGCTTCTCGCCGCCGCCGAGACAGGCGCGCGCCCTTTGTTTCTCCAAGCCCTCGATAATCTCACGCATCCGTCGTCTCCTCACGTGTTGGCGGCGGCGCGCGCCGCCGATCGTTCATATGATCCGCTGGAACCGATCGACGCCGGCGTCGTACTCCCAGAGCTGCCCCTCCTTCAGCTCGAACCACCAGCCGTGGATCGACAGCGATCCGGACTCGACGCGCTCGCGCACGAACGGGAACGTCATCAGGTTGTCGAGCGAGCCCTTGATCGATGCTTTCTCGCAGTCTGCCGGATCGGGGGCGTGATCCTTGTGCTCATCGATCAGCTTGGCGCAGTGGCGAGCGGCGATGGACACCCACGGCGTGATAAACTCGCGCCGTTGGCCGGTTCCGGCGGCGCCGTCGATCAGCGCCTTGATGCCGCCGCAGGCCGAATGTCCGAGGATGACGATGTCGCTGACTGCGAGATCCTGCACCGCAAACTGAAGCGCTGCGCTGGTGCCGTGGAAGCGGTCGTCCGGCTCGTAGGGTGGTACCAGATTGGCCACGTTGCGGACGACGAAAAGCTCACCCGGCTCAGCGTTGGTAAGCAACGCAGGATCAACGCGTGAATCCGAGCAGCCGATCACCAAGGCCCGCGGACTCTGCCCCTGGATCGCCAGCGGCTGCATACGCTCGGGCCGCTGCTCGTAATACTCAGAACGAAAGCTCTTGATTCCGGAGATCAGGCGTTGAGTAGCACTAGTCATCACATCCCTTCCCATCAACCTTCGGAACTCGATAACGATAAACGATGTTCGTTGTTCCGCAAGCGCGATATTGCGCTGCAGCAAAGCGTCTGGCGCGACGCGGCCTTGATCTGCGCTCAACACCGACCGATGATGTTGAGCGTTCGCCGCAGAGGCAGGGGGTTACCGATGCAGATGACGGAAAGCAGCTTTCTCGGCCTGGGTCCGCACGGGTTCCATCGGGTGGCGTATGCGGAGTGGGGTGACCCGGGAAACCCTGATGCGCTGGTGTGCGTCCATGGCCTGACCCGCCAGGGCCGCGACTTTGACGAACTCGCCCGCGCCCTCGCCGATCACTACCGGGTGGTCGCGGTCGACCTGCCTGGACGCGGGCGGAGCGACTGGCTGCCGATTGCCGCCGACTACCAGCCGACCACGTATCTGCAGGACATGGCGGCGCTGCTGGCGCGGTTGCGGGTCGAGCGGGTCGACTGGCTCGGCGTATCGCTGGGCGGCCTGCTCGGCATGTTGCTGGCCGCGCAGCCGAAGACGCCGATCCGCCGGCTGGTGCTGGACGACATCGGCGGCTTCATCGACCTGCCGGCGCTGGAGCGAATCGCCAGCTTCGTCGGCGCCGATCCGGAGTTCGATGAGCTCAATCAGCTTGAGGCCCATTTGCGCGTTGTATGCGCTCCATACGGGCCGCTTACCGACGCTCAGTGGGGCCACATCGCGCGCCACGGCTCGCGCCGCGACGAGTCGAGCGGCAAGTGGAAGCTGCACTACGATCCGCGCATTGCCGAGCCGTTCAAGGATGGGTTCTCCGAGCCGGCGAGCTTCTGGCCGGTGTGGGACCTGATCGCGTGTCCGGTTCTGCTCCTGCGGGGCGCTGAGTCCGATGTCCTGCTGCGGGAGACGGCGGACGAGATGCGGATCCGCGGCCCCAAGGCGGAGTTGGTCGAGTTCGCCGGCGTCGGCCACGCGCCGATGCTGATGGATCACGACCAGATCCGCCCGGTGCGCGACTGGCTGCTCGGCTAGCGGCCACGCATCAACGGAAGAGAGACCACCATGCCGATGACCGAAAAGAGCTATCTGAGCCTCGGGCCGCACGGCTTTCACAAGATCGCCTATGCCCAATGGGGCGAGGCGCACAACCCCAATGCGTTGATCTGCGTGCACGGACTGGCGCGGCGCGGGCGCGACTTCGACACCTTCGCGGCGGCGCTGGAGGACCTCTACAGGGTGGCCTGTCCCGATCTGCCGGGGCGCGGCGACAGCCATTGGCTGCCGATCGCCGGCGACTACCAGCCGGCGACGTACCTGCAGGACATGGCGGCGTTGATCGCACGCTTGGGCGCGGAGCAGGTGGACTGGGTGGGCACCTCGCTCGGAGGGCTGCTTGGCATGATGCTGGCAGCCCAGCCCAACACCCCTATCCGCAAGCTCGTAGTCAACGACATCGGCGGGTTCATCGATCTCCCCGCTTTGCAGCGGATCGCCGGTTACGTCGGCGCCGATCCGGAATTCGACGACGTCGCCGAGCTTGATGCCTATCTTCGCGACATCTACAAGCCGTTCGGCGCCTTGACCGATGCGCAATGGCGTCATCTGGCGGAGGTCAGCGTGCGGCACGATCCGGCTTCCGAAAAAGTGCGGCTCCACTACGATCCGCGCCTCGCCGAGCCGTTCAAAGAGGGGTTCTCGGAGCCTGTGGAACTGTGGCCGGTGTGGGACAACGTCAACTGCCCGGTGCTGATCCTCCGCGGCGAAGAGTCCGACATCCTCTCCAAGGACACGGCCGAAGAGATGCTGACCCGCGGCCCGGAGGCGGAGTTGGTGGAGTTCTCCGGCATCGGCCACGCGCCGATGCTGATGGACGCAGAGCAGATCCGCATCGTCCGCGACTGGCTGACGGTGGACTGAAGGCATGGGTGTATGAACGACGACACGCCGCCGACGCCTCCGCCGGCCATCGACCTGATGGCCGCGCCGGAGCGGTTCATCAATCGTGAACTGTCGTGGCTCGCCTTCAACGAGCGGGTGCTGGAAGAAGCGCACAACGTTCGCCACCCGCTGCTCGAGCGCCTGCGGTTCCTCTCCATCTCGGCGTCGAACCTGGACGAGTTCTACATGGTCCGCGTCGCCGGCGTGAAGACGCAGGTGGAGGTCGGGTTCAACACTCCGAGCCAGGACGGCCGCACGCCCAAGCAGCAACTGGCGGAGATCCTGGTGCGGTGCGGCACGCTGCGCGACCATCAGCAGGCATGCTGGACAGCGTTGCGCGACGGCCTGCGGAGCGAGGGCATCGTCGTGGTGCAGCCGAGCGAGTTGTCCGACGAGGATCGGTCGTGGCTGGAGCAGCGCTTCGTGGAGCACGTATTTCCGGTGCTGACCCCCATCGCGGTCGATCCGGCGACAGCGTTCCCGTTCATTCCCAACCTCGGCTTCTGTCTGTTCCTCCGGCTGGAGCAGCCGCGCGGCGCGGCGATGTACGCCCTTGTTCCAATCCCGCGCCAGGTTGAGCGCTTCATCCGGCTGCCGGGCGACGGCGTCCGTTTCCTCCCGCTGGAGGATCTGATCCATCTCTGCATCGATCAGCTCTACCCCAGCTTCCGGGTGGTGCACGCCGGCTGTCTCAGGGTCATCCGCGACAGCGCCATGGCGTTCGACGAGCGCGCCGAGGACCTTGTGCAGACGTTCGAATCGGCGCTCAAGGCGCGCCGGCGCGGCTCGGTCATCCGTCTCTCCATCAACGCCGACATCGATCCCGATCTTCGCCGCATCCTGATCAACGAACTGGATGTGGACGAGGAGGACGTGTTCGCGCGGGAGGGAATTCTGGGGCTGGTGGACGTCCGCCAACTCATCGTCGGCGAGCGTCCGGACCTGCAGTTCAAGCCGTTCGAGCCCCGGTTCCCGGAACGGGTCCGCGATCACGGCGGCGACGTGTTCGCCGCCGTGCGCGCCAAGGACTTCGTGGTGCATCACCCGTTCGAGAGCTTCGACGTGGTGGTGCAGTTCATCACCCAGGCGGCGCGGGATCCGGCAGTGGTGGTGATCAAGCAGACCTTGTACCGGACCAGCAGCGACTCGCCGATCGTGGCGGCGCTGATCGAAGCGGTCGAGGCCGGCAAGCAGGTGACGGCGGTGGTCGAACTCAAGGCCCGCTTCGACGAGGAGGCCAACATCCGCTGGGCCAAGGAGTTGGAGAACGCCGGCGCCAACGTTGTCTACGGCTTCGTCGACATGAAAATCCACGCCAAGATCAGCCTGGTGGTGCGACGAGAGAGCGGGAGCCTGCGCTCATACGCCCACTTCGGCACCGGCAACTATCATCCAGTCACGGCACGCATCTACACGGACCTGTCGTACTTCACCTGCGACCGGGACCTGTGCGACGACGCCGCCGCGACCTTCAACTACGTCACCGGCTACGATCCGCCGAAGGCGCTCAAGCGCCTCCGCATCTCGCCGATGGGCATCCGTCCGACGCTGCTCCAATTGATCGACGACGAGATCGCCCACGCCGGCGCCGGTAGCCCTGCGGCGATCTGGCTCAAGTCCAACTCCCTGGTGGACGGGCAGCTGATCGATGCCCTTTATCGCGCCTCCCAGGCCGGGGTCGAGGTGCGCGCCATCATCCGCGGCATCTGCGGCCTCAGGCCCGGCGTTCCCGGCTTGTCGGAGACGATCCGCGTCAAGAGCATCATCGGCCGGTTCCTGGAGCACTCGCGCATCGTCGCCTTCGGGGCCGGGCGCAAGCTGCCGTCCAGCGACGCCAAGGTGTTTCTGTCATCCGCGGACTGGATGCCGCGCAACATGGACCGCCGCGTCGAGACCCTGGTGCCGATCACCAACCCGACCGTGCACCGCCAGCTTCTGGACGAGATCCTGGTTCACTGCTTCAAGGACACGGTGCAGAGCTGGGAACTGGGGCCCGACGCCGTCTACCGCCGGCTTAACATTGAGGACGCGGATCGGGAGTTCTCGGCGCACACCTATTTCATGACCAACCCCAGCCTGTCCGGCCGCGGCAGCGCCATCCGCAAGGACGCCAAACGCAAGGCGCGCAAGCGACCGTAGACGCGCGGTTGCGGTGGCGGAGCGTTAACGAAGTTCGGCTACGCTCCTGAGAGGCAACCGAGGAAGTTCCGATGTCTACGATCCACAAGAATCAGCCCCGCAAGCGTGCCGCAGAAGTCGTCGATGAGCCAGCGACGGAGCTGGTCACCTTCTCAGTCGAGGACCAGTGGTTCTGCATTCCGGTCCTGAAGGTCCAGGACATGCTGGTGCCCGAGCGTATCGCCGCGATCCCGATGGCCCCGCCCAGCGTCCGCGGCGCAATCAACCTCCGCGGCCGCATCGTCACCGTGATCGATGTCCGCGTCTGCCTCGGCCTTCCGCCGCGCCTGGATGACGGACCCAGCATGGGCGTGACGGTCGAGCACGAGCACGAGCTTTACACTTTGCTGGTGGATCGGGTGGGGGACGTGGTCAGCCTGCCCCACAGCCGCTGGGAGCGGAGCCCGGTGACCCTTGATCCCGTCTGGCAGGACGTGGCGCGGGGCGTCTACCGCATGGACCAGGGGCTGATGGTGGTGCTCGACGTCGACCGCCTGCTCGGCGAGAAGGTCAGAGGCGAAGCGGCGCCCGTAAACGCGTCCTGAGGCCGCGTTTCCTGAAGATCGTTGGGCGTTCCGCTGCACGTACCCTCTTGATTAGCGTGCACACCATGACCCATCCGACTGAATCACCCGAATGGTCCTGTGCACTCCTGGCAAGCGCAAGACGCCGTCACCCTCCCGCTGAAGTGGAGCCCCTGCGGAGAAGCCGGGCGGCTTCGACGGCGGCGTAGGTGAGGATGCCGTCGGCGCCGGCGCGCTTGAAGGCGAGCAGGCTTTCCAGCAGCGAGCGGTCGTTGTCGAGCCAGCCGCGGTCGGCAGCCGCCTTCCACATCGCGTATTCGCCGGAGACGTGGTAGGCGAAGGTCGGAACGGCGAAGGCATCCTTGACCCGCGCCACGATGTCCAGATACGGCAACCCCGGCTTGACCATGACCATGTCCGCCCCCTCGGCGATGTCGAGGGCGACCTCGCGCAGCGCTTCGTCGGTATTGGCGGGGTCCATCTGGTAGGTCTTCTTGTCGCCCCTGAGGGCGCCGCTTGAACCGACTGCATCGCGGAACGGGCCGTAGAAGGCGGAGGCGAACTTGGCCGCGTAGGCCATGATCTGGGTGTCCCTGAGGCCGGCGGCGTCGAGGGCTTCGCGGATGGCGCCGACGCGGCCGTCCATCATGTCCGAAGGCGCCACGATGTCGCATCCGGCTTGGGCTTGAACGACGGCTTGCCGACACAGGACGTCCAGGGTTTCGTCGTTGAGGATGACCCCGTTCTGCACCAGGCCGTCGTGGCCGTCGCTATTGAATGGGTCGAGAGCGACGTCGCAGATCACGCCGATGTCCGGGTGCGCCGCCTTGATGGCGCGAACGGCGCGGCAGACGAGGTTCTCGGGGTTGACCGCCTCCAGAGCGTCGGAGGTTTTTTGTTCCGGCGACACGTACGGGAACACCGCGACCGCCAGGATACCCAAGCCGGCCGCCTCGGCGATGGCATCGACCAGGAGGTCGCAGGAGAGGCGCTCGACCCCCGGCATCGAAGCGATCGGCTCCCGCCGGTCCTCGCCATCGATGACGAACACCGGCCAGATCATGTCGTCTACCGAAAGCCGATGCTCCGCCACCAGTCGACGCGACCAGACGGTGCGGCGATTGCGGCGCATGCGAGTGCGCGGAAACGCCCCGGGGTGGTTGGTCGCCTTCTCGATCACCGGCCGTTGGTCCTCCTTCTCGATCAACGGACGCCGGTCCTCAAGCCGCGTCAAGCGCCTGGTTGAGGTCGGCGAGGATGTCGTCGATGTGCTCGATGCCGACCGAAAGCCGCACGTAGCCCTCGGAGACGCCGGTCGCGAGACGATCCTCCGGCGTCAGCTGCGAGTGGGTGGTGCTGGCTGGATGGATGGCGAGGGTGCGGGCGTCACCAATGTTGGCGACGTGGTAGACCATCTTGAGCGCGTCGATCAAGCGTCGGCCGGCCTCCCGCCCATCCTTGAGCTCGAACCCGACCAGGCCGCCGAAGGCGCCGTCGAGATACGCGTCCGCGCGGCGCCGCATCTCGCCCTCCTGGTTGCCGGGGTAGATGACGTGCGCGACCTTGGGATGCCGGCCAAGAAAATCGGCGACCTGGATGGCGTTGGCGCAGTGCGCGCGCATGCGGAGCGGCAAGGTCTCCAGGCCCTGGATGAACATGAAGGCGTTGAACGGGCTCATCGCCGCGCCGATGTCGCGCAGCAGCACGACCCGCATGCGGATCGCGTAGGCAATCGGGCCGAGCGGCTTGACCGCTTCGGTCCACACCGCGCCGTGGTAGCTGGGATCCGGTTCGGTCAGGTTAGGAAAGCGTGAGGCGTGCTTCTCCCAGTCGAAGGTGCCGCCGTCCACGACGATGCCGCCGATGGAGGTGCCGTGGCCGCCGATGTACTTGGTGGTCGAATACATGACGATGTGGGCGCCATGGGCGATCGGTTGGCAGATGACGGGGGCGGCTGTGTTGTCGACGATGAGCGGCACGCCGATCTCGTTGCCGATATCGGCCACTTCGCGGATCGGGAACACGTTGAGTTTGGGATTGGGCAGGGTCTCGGCGTAGTAGCAGCGGGTGCGGGCATCGGTCGCGCGGCGGAACGCCTCGGGGTCCGTCGGGTCGACGAACCGCGCCTCGATGCCCAAGGCGGAGAGCGTATTGGCGAAAAGGTTCCAGGTGCCACCGTAGAGGTCGGTCGAGCTGACGAAGTTGTCGCCGCTCCGGCAGAGGTTGAGGATCGCGAGGGTCGAGGCGGCTTGCCCGGAGCCGAGCGCCAATGCCGCCGCACCGCCCTCGAGCGCCGCCATGCGCCGTTCCAGCACGTCGCACGTGGGGTTCATGATGCGGGAGTAGATATTGCCAAGTTCCTTGAGCGCGAACAGGTTCTCGGCGTGCTCGGTGTCGCGGAACTGGAACGACGTGGTCTGGTAGATCGGCACGGCGACGGCGCCCGTCTGTTCGTCGTGGCGGTAGGCGCCATGCAGCACGGCCGTCTCCGGGTGCATCTTTTTCTCGGTCACTGCGGTCCCCACTTGTCTATCAACACGCTGACTTCGAACCCGGTACCAGGATGCGGTTCTGAACGCGGGTGTATGATGGTCAAGAGCCTCGTGCATGATCACGTTCGCAGGTGGCGGAGCATATCAATCGCCCGACGACCGCGCTAAACTTTTGCGCACGGTTCGCATGCCAATGTGCGGTTTTCGAACCGACGAACCGGCGTAAGCCATTGAGAAGCTTGATTTTGTGTCATTCTGCGCCGTGAAGATGTATGCCGATGTATGCGGATGTATGCGGGGCCGGTATTATCCTATTGAAAACTAAGGGTTCTAATAGAAGTAGCAATGACAAGAAATTCTATTTCAGGTTGTAGATGCGGCTGCTGGCTCTGACGGGAGGCGGACGATACGAATGAACGACAGGAACATTATCGGAACATATAGTTGTCCGTCGTCTCGGTCAAGCGCCGGAAGGGCCTTAGCGGGAGGGCGGCGTATGGGAAGGCGGGTGGAAGGACCTTTACCTCATACGCCGGCTCGAATAGGCTGCTCTTTCGCGTAAAGGTCAAGCGATCGGACTGCTCGGGGCGCCGAAATGCCGCGCAAGAGCGTTCGTAGGTCGCAGGCGACGTGAGGATCTTATCAAAGTCCGGAGGGAACCGTGCCCGACGACATAGGCGTTTTAGACAACAAGCCCGGCCTCGACAGCGACGGCAGCGACAACGGCGGCGCCGGCGAGAACAGCACGGACACCGAGCGCCAGCCGGCCGGCGAGCGCCAAGCCGAGGACGCGGAGACGCGCTTTCGTAACCCGATCCGGTTCGTGACGGCGGCGAGCCTGTTCGACGGCCATGACGCGTCGATCAACATCTTTCGGCGCATGATCCAGGCCGCCGGCGCGGAGGTGATTCACCTTGGCCACAACCGGTCCGTCGACGAGGTGGTGACGGCGGCGCTTCAGGAGGACGTGCAGGGCATCGCCCTCAGTTCCTACCAGGGCGGGCACGTGGAGTTCTTCAAGTACATGATGGACCGCCTGCGTGAACAGGGCGGCGGCGCGATCAAGGTGTTCGGCGGCGGCGGCGGCGTCATCGTCGCGGAGGAGATCCGCGAGCTGAACGCCTACGGCGTCGCCCGTATCTACACTCCAGACGACGGCCGTCGTCTCGGGTTGCAGGGCATCATCGACGACATGATGACGCAATGCGACTTCAATCCGTCCGAGGATCTCGAACTCGACGTGAGCGCCCTTGCCGACGGCGATACGCGCATGCTGGCGCGCGTCCTGACAGCTCTGCAGGCCAAGGCTCTGGGTGACGCGGAGCGGGACGAGATCCACGCGCTCGCCCACCGCCGCGGCGTGGTGCCGGTGCTGGGCATCACGGGGACCGGCGGCGCCGGCAAGTCCTCGCTCACCGACGAGATCGTGCGCCGCTTCCGTCTGTTCGGCGGCGAGCCGCGCATCGCCATCCTCGCGGTCGATCCGTCGCGCCGCAAGACCGGCGGGGCGCTGCTCGGCGACCGCATCCGCATGAACGCCATCGATACGCCCAACGTCTACATGCGCTCCGTCGCGACGCGGACCGCCGGCCAGGACGTGCCGCGCGCCATGACCGACATGATCGCCGCGACCAAAGCGGCCGGCTTCGACCTGGTGATCCTCGAGACGCCCGGCATCGGCCAGGGCGACGCCGGGGTGGTTCCGTATGTCGATTTGTCGCTCTACGTGATGACGCCGGAGTTCGGCGCCGCGTCGCAACTCGAAAAGATCGACATGCTGGATTTCGCCGACGTGGTCGCCATCAACAAGTTCGACCGCCAAGGCGCCAAGGACGCGCTCCGCGACGTCGCCAAGCAGATGCAGCGCAACCGCGAGGCGTTCGGGTCGTCTCCGGACGAGATGCCGGTCTTTGGCACCATCGCGTCGCGCTTCAACGACACCGGGGTTACGGCGCTCTACCGGGAGATCATCCGTCAGCTCAACGAAAAGAGCCCCCGTCATTGGGAGACCACGGCGCCGGACGTGGAGACGAAGGCGTCCGACGCGGGCGCCGGCATCGTCCCGGCCAACCGCCGCCGCTATCTCGCGGAGATCGCCGACACGGTCCGCGGCTACCACGCCACCATCGACGAACAGGTGGCCATCGCCCGCGAGCGCCAGAGCCTGCAGGATACGCAACGGATGCTGAGCGACGCTGGCTCGGACAGCGCCGACGTGGCGTCGCTTCTGGAAAAGCGGAACCAGGCGCTCGATCCCCGCTGCCGCAAGATGATCGAGATGTGGCCGTCGGTGAAGAACGCCTACGCCGGCGAAGACTATGTGGTGCGGATGCGCGAGAAGGAGATCCGCTTCAAGGCGGCGCACACCTCACTCTCCGGCAGCCGCATTCCAAAGGTGGCGCTGCCGAACTATGAGGATCACGGAGCGCTGCTGCGCTGGATGCTGAAGGAGAACGTCCCCGGCGCATTTCCGTACACCGGCGGCGTGTTCGCCTTCAAGCGCGAGAACGAGGACCCGACCCGCATGTTCGCAGGCGAGGGCGATCCGTTCCGCACCAACCGCCGCTTCAAGTATCTCTCCAAGGACTCGCCCGCGAAGCGCCTGTCGACGGCCTTCGACTCGGTGACCCTCTACGGCGAGGATCCCGACGAGCGGCCGGACATCTACGGCAAGGTCGGCAACTCCGGCGTCTCCATCGCCACCCTTGACGACATCAAGGTGCTGTACTCCGGGTTCGACCTGTGCGAGCCGAACAACTCCGTCTCCATGACCATCAACGGACCGGCGCCGGCGATCCTGGCGATGTTCTTCAATGCCGCCATCGATCAGCAGGTCGAGGGCTTCGCGAGCGAGAACGGGCGCGAGCCGACCGAGGAAGAGGTCAACAAGATCCGAACCTGGGTGCTGCAGAACGTGCGCGGCACTGTTCAGGCTGACATTCTCAAGGAAGACCAGGGGCAGAACACCTGCATCTTTTCGACCGAGTTCGCGCTCCGAATGATGGCGGACATCCAGGAATACTTCGTCCACCATCAGGTACGGAACTTCTACTCGGTGTCCATTTCCGGCTACCACATCGCAGAAGCCGGAGCCAATCCCATCTCTCAGTTGGCGTTCACGCTGGCCAACGGCTTCACCTATGTGGAGGCGTATCTGGCGCGCGGCATGCACATCGACGATTTCGCCCACAACCTGTCGTTCTTCTTTTCGGCGGGAATGGAGCCGGAATACGCGGTCATGGGGCGGGTGGCACGGCGCATCTGGGCGACCGCGATGCGCTTCAAGTACGGCGCCAACGAACGCTCGCAGAAGCTCAAATACCATACGCAGACGTCGGGACGGTCGTTGCACGCGCAGGAGTATGATTTCAACGACGTTCGCACCACCCTGCAGGCCCTGATCGCGACCTACGACAACACCAACTCGCTGCACACCAACGCTTATGACGAGGCGATCACCACGCCGACCGAACAGAGCGTTCGGCGCGCCATGGCCATTCAGCTCATCATCAACCGCGAATGGGGCTTGGCGAAGAACGAGAACCCCAACCAGGGGTCCTTCATCATCGACGAGCTGACCGACCTGGTGGAGGAGGCGGTGCTGAAGGAGTTCGAGAGCATTGCCGAGCGGGGCGGCGTGCTGGGCGCCATGGAAACCGGTTATCAGCGCGCCAAGATCCAGGACGAGTCTATCTACTATGAGCGCCGCAAGCACGATGGCAGCTACCCGATCATCGGCGTCAACACCTTCCTCAATCCGGAGGGCGGCGAGCCGCCGACGCCGGAGTTGATCCGCGCCACGGAGCAGGAAAAGCAGAGCCAGTTGAAGCGGCTCCGCGACTTCCAGACGCGGAATGCGGCCGCCGCTCCGGCGATGGTCAAGCGCCTCCAGGACACGGCGGTCGCCGGCGGCAACGTCTTCGAGGCGCTGATGGATGCGGTCCGGGTGCTGTCGCTCGGGCAGATTTCCCACGCCCTGTTCGAGGTCGGCGGCAAGTACAGGAGGAGCATGTAGCGGACACTCCAGAGCAGGATGCGGCGCCGGGAAATTTGTGACCTCAGCGGGAGCTTGGTGTAGGATCGCGCCGGTCGCAAAGCCGCGAGGGAGCGTGCAGCATGGCGGGTTCGGTCAATAAGGTGATCCTGGTCGGCAATCTCGGTCGGGATCCGGAGGTGCGGTTAACCCAGGACGGAAATAAGATCGTCCATTTGTCCGTGGCCACGTCGGAGCGGTGGAAGGACCGGCAGTCCGGCGAGCAGCGGGAGAAGACCGAGTGGCACCGGGTGGTGGTGTTCAACGACCGCATCGGCGACGTGGCCGAACGATACCTTCGCAAGGGATCAAAGGTCTACCTGGAAGGCGCCTTGCAGACCCGCCGCTGGACCGGCAACGATGGTCAGGAACGCTTTACGACCGAGGTGGTCCTGCAACGGTTCCGGGGCGAATTGACCATCCTTGATAGCCGCGGCGACGGGGGTGCGGGCGCCTCGTTTGGTGAAGACCCGTCGATGATGCCGGGGGAGCCGTCCGGCAGCGGCGCGGGCCGCGGCGGGCCGGGACCCGACCTGGATGATGACATTCCGTTTTGACCCGTTTCTGACCTGTTAGAACACGACGGTCGGCCTTGATACGCATCATCGGCAGCCTCGCGCTATTGCTCACGCTGGTCGCGGGCGCCGTGTTTCTGGCTGAAACGATGAGCTCCACGGAGACATCGACCACTCCCAGCCGCGTCATCGCCATGCCGACACCGCTGCCGCCGCAGACGCGCCGGGAACTGCCGGAGGACGGGACGGAACCGGAGCCGCCGCGGGATGCCGACGCTGTTCCGGGAGACGACCTGGCGGCTGTAGAGACGGCGGCCGGCCGGCCTTCGGAGGCAGGTGCGGACGTGTCCGCGGAGGCGGACCGGGAGCCGCATGCGGACGCCGCACCGGATGAGCGCCGGCAGGCCGAGCCGGCGCCGGCGGGTCGTGACGATCGGCCGCCGCGGGTGGCGGACGAGGCCGAGATCGCCCCCGCGCCGGGAACGGCGCCATCGCAAGAGGCGGGAACGGCGCCATCGCAAGAGGCGGGAACGGCGCCATCGCAAGAGGCGGGAACGGCGCCATCGCAAGAGGCGGGAACGGCGCCATCGAAAGTCTCGGAGGGGGAGCAAGCGGAAGGCCTGGAGCTTGTGACCGACGGGGAAGCGCCGGCGAGCCCGCCCGCCACTGCGCCGGATTCAGTGCCGGAGCCGGATCACGGCACGCGCGCTCCACGCATTCCCCCCGGCGCCGTGCCTGAGCCGGTTGAAACCACTCGGAGCAGCAACCTGCGCGCCGAACCGGGGCCCGACGGCAAGATCCTCGCGAACATCCCTGGCGGATCCAAGGGTGTGCGTCTGCACCCAGATCCGTTTTTTGGATACTACCGCGTTCGGGTCAGCGGCCAGGAGGGCTGGCTGTGGTATCGGAATGTCGCAGTCGCCCGGGATCCCGAACCATCCGCCGCAGATGACGCTGACGACAGCGGAGACGGCGCCTCACCTCCGGCACGTGCACCCGTTCCGAGCAGCCAGGATCGGCCCGGCCCCAGCCCGGATTTCAGCCCGTGATGGGCAGCCCGCGATAGGCATCGGGATCGCTGCCGTTGACCGGGTCGAAGCCACTCAGTCAAAGAGCTTGTCGATATCCTCCTGGGAGATCGGCCGATCGGTGGCGAGTTGCGGTCCGTGCAGCAGGTGCATGTCGGCATCGGAGTCGGCCGGAGCGGGGGCGTCTTCCGGCGGCTCGACGCCGGCGAACGAATCCGGGCCGCCGAAGATCTCGATCATCCGCTCGACCCGGCTCTCCACGAACTTCATGGTGTTGACGACTTTGGAGATGCGCTGGCCAGTGATGTCCTGGAAATTGCAGGCCTCGAAGATGCGGATGGTCCGGTCGCTGATTTCTTCCAGTGCGGCGACTTCGCCGGCGAGTTCAACGCTGGAGCGCAAGCGGGCGGCGATGGCGTCGATCTCCTCGGCCGCAGTGAGGATGATTTCGGTTGCGCCCTCCGTTGCGTGTACGACAGCGTCCAGTTCGTCGTTGGCGCAGATCAACCGATCGGGCGATCTATTGCCATTGCGGAGCGCCGCGATTTGCCGCTTGGTCTCGATAATCGACTGCGAGAGTTCGCGGACTTCCGCGCGTAGCCCGTCGAGTTGATCGTCCGTCGCGGCGGCAGTTTGCGGGACAGACTGCACCGGCGCAGCAGCGCCAATATGGAAGCAACCGGCATGGGAGGCCGCGGTCTCTCGGGACAGGGCGTCGAGCCGGCGTTGCAGCCGGGCGACAGCGGTCAGAACCTGCTTATGCCGCGCCGCCGCCCTGGACTCTGCCGTCCTGTCCGCGAGCGGATCGGGGTTCTCTGGGGACTGCTTTCGCTGCTGCATGAGTTCCGCCGTAAATATACCCTGGGACATACGCTTTCGCCTCCTGGCGCTTGCCCTTCTAACCCCGATCATAGCGGCGGCTTGTTATTATGGCATTAACGCTTGGCGGGCCGTCATTCGTCCGCCGATCGGCAAACGCGGAGGCCAACGAAGCTGCACTGATGCCGTTTTGTTGTGCAATGCGGTTCTGCGTGCTACTGTCAGCCCGGTCGAAGAGCATTGATTCCTTTCAATTTTGGATAGCCGCATTTGAACACCGCCGCGCCACCGCCAGCGGCCATGCCGTCCATCTCCATCGAAGAGGAGATGCAGCGCTCGTACCTGGATTACGCGATGAGCGTGATCGTCAGCCGAGCGCTTCCGGACGTGCGGGACGGCCTGAAGCCGGTGCATCGGCGGATCATCCACGCGATGCACGAGGGCGGCTACGGACACGACCGTCCGTATCGCAAGTGCGCCCGCATCGTCGGCGACGTCATGGGTAAATACCATCCCCACGGCGATCAGCCGATCTACGACGCCCTGGTGCGCATGGCCCAGGACTTCAACATGCGCCTGCCGCTGATCGACGGCCAGGGCAACTTCGGCTCGATGGACGGCGACCGGCCGGCGGCGATGCGCTACACCGAGGCGCGTCTGGCGCGCGCCGCGCACGTGCTGATCGACGATATCGACAAGGACACCGTCGATTTCCAGGACAACTACGACGGCTCGGAGAGGGAGCCGGTGGTGCTGCCGGCGCGCTTCCCGAACCTGCTCGTCAACGGCGCCGGCGGCATCGCGGTCGGCATGGCGACCAACATCCCGCCGCACAACCTCGGCGAGGTGATCGATGCCTGCTGCGCGGTCATCGACGAGCCGGACATCACAGTCGCCGACCTGATCGAGCGCCATCTGCCGGGGCCCGACTTTCCCACCGGCGCCCTCATCCTCGGCCGACAAGGGGTGGTGTCGGCGTACCACACCGGCCGCGGCTCGGTCGTCATGCGCGGGCGAACCCACATCGAAGAGATCCGCAAGGACCGCACCGCGATCATCGTCGACGAGGTCCCCTATCAGGTCAACAAGGCGCGGATGATCGAAATCATCGCCGATGGGGTGCGCGATAAGCGCATCGAGGGCATTTCCGACCTGCGCGACGAATCGGACCGGGACGGCATCCGTGTCGTCATCGAGCTCAAGCGGGATGCAGAGTCGGAGGTGGTCCTCAATCAGCTCTACCGCTTCTCTCCGTTGCAGTCGACATTCGGGATCAACATGCTGGCCCTCGTCGGCGGGCGGCCGCGGACGCTGAACCTCAAGCAGGTTCTGGACGAATTTCTCGCCTTCCGCGAGGAGGTCATCCGCCGGCGTACCGCGTACGAACTCGGCAAGGCTCGCGAGCGCGCTCATGTCCTGGTCGGGCTGGCGGTGGCGGTGGCCAACATCGACGAGGTCGTCGCCCTGATCCGCCGCGCCCGTGACCCGGCGGAAGCGCGCGAGCGCCTGATGGCGCGCGCGTGGCCGGCGGAGGACGTGGAACCGCTGGTCGCGCTGATCGACGATCCGGGCCGGCGGTCTCCGACGGCACGTATCGACTCCGGAGGAGCAGGCGCAGGCCATTCTCGATCTGCGCCTGCACCGCCTGACCGGCCTGGAGCGGGACAAGATCGGCGACGACCTCAGGGCCCTCGGCGACGGGATCCGCGAGTATCTGGAGATTCTGGCGTCCCGAACCCGCCTGCTCCAGGTGCTGCGCGATGATCTGGCGGAAATCCGCGAGCGCTTCGACACGCCGCGGCGCACCACCCTCGAGGACTACCTCGGCGACACCGACATCGAGGACCTGATCCAGCGCGAGGACATGGTGGTGACGGTCACCAACACCGGCTACATCAAGCGCGTCCCGCTCAGCACCTACCGGGCGCAGCGCCGCGGCGGCAAGGGCCGCGCCGGCATGGCGACCCGCGAAGAAGACTTCGTGAGCCAGGTGTTCGTGGTCAACACCCACACGCCGGTGCTGTTCTTCTCGTCCACCGGCATGGTCTACAAGCTGAAGGTCTACAAGCTGCCCATGGGGACGCCGCAGGCGCGCGGCAAGGCGATGGTCAATCTGCTGCCGCTCGACCCCGCCGAGACCATCACCACCCTGATGCCGTTGCCGGAGGACGAGGCGGCGTGGTCCGACCTGTTCGTGGTGTTCGCGACGGCGTCCGGGCAGGTGCGGCGCAACGCGCTCTCGGACTTCACCAACGTGCTCGCCAACGGCAAGATCGCCATGAAGCTTGATGCCGGCGACCATCTGGTGCGGGTGCGCACCTTCAGCGAGGATGACGACATCCTCCTGTTCACGCGCGGCGGCCAGTGCATCCGCTTCCCGGTGACCGATGTGCGGGTGTTCAGCGGCCGCACGTCGACCGGCGTCCGCGGCATTCGGCTGGGCGAGGGGGATGAAATCATCAACATGTGCGGGCTGCGCCATGTGGAGTACGATGCAACCAGCCGCGAAGAGTATCTGGCGGCGGTCAACGCCCGCCGGCGCCTCAGCGGCAGCGAATACGCCGGCCCCGATGGCCAAAGCAAGCGCGAGCGCGACGAGGAACTGGCGGCGCGGCTCGATGAGCGCCGGTTCGTGGATATGGCAGCCAATGAGCAATTCCTGTTGACGGTCGCCGAGGACGGCTACGGCAAGCGCACGTCGTCTTACGAGTATCGCATCAGCGGCCGCGGCGGCTCGGGCGTGGCGGCCATGGGCCTGGATCGCGCCGAGGGCGTCAGCACGGTCGTCGCCGCATTCCCGATCTTCGCGACCGACCAATTGGTGATGATCACCGACGGCGGCCACTTGATCCGCGTCACCGTCGATGGCATCAGCTTGATGGGACGAACGAGCCGGGGCGTACGCCTGTTCGCCACTGCCGAGGGGGAGCGGGTGGTCTCGGTGACGCGCATTCGCGACGTCGAGGATGGAGTTAACGGCGCCGCCGGCTCCGAAGCCGGTGACGACGACGGCGGCGACGCGGCCGGGGATGATGACAATGGCGGCGGACTGGCAGGTGGCGAAGGCGCGGATGGGCCGTCGGACGCCGACGAAGATCAACACGAATAGACCGGAGAGTGATTGCGGGGGTCGAAGGAGAGACCCTCGCGAGCCGGCGAGAGGAGGACGCACAGCATGACGACGCCCCGGATCGGTGTCTATCCCGGCACCTTCGATCCGTTGACCAACGGTCACATGGACATCATCAGCCGCGCCGTGCACGTGGTCGACCGGCTGATCGTCGGGGTCGCCGCCAATACCGGAAAGGAACCGCTGTTCAGCCTCGATCAGCGTGTCGAGATGATCCGTGAGCAGGTCGAGCGGATGCGGTGCGGCGATGGCCGGGTCGTCGAGGTGCGGCCGTTCTCGAATCTGCTGATGCACTTCGTCACGGAAATGGGCGCCGGAATTATCTTGCGCGGACTGCGCGCCGTCTCCGACTTCGAATACGAGTTTCAGATGGCCGCCATGAACGACCGCCTGAACCGGGATGTGGAGACGGTGTTTCTGATGGCCTCGGAGAACCACCAGTTCATCGCGTCCCGTTTCGTCAAGGAGATCGCCCGCCTCGGCGGCGACATCAGTACGTTCGTTCCGGCGGAGGTCGAGCGGAAGACGCTGCGCCAACTCGCCCCTGAACTGCCGCTGCTGGCCGCAGCGGATGCCGGCGGTGCCGCCTCTCCCGCGGCGCCTCGGGATTGACCGCGGCAGACCCCGCTCAGTATGGTAGGTTGCCCGGCGACAGCCGCCGTGGCGCGCGCCCGTAGCTCAGTTGGCAGAGCATCTGACTTTTAATCAGAGGGTCGTTGGTTCGAATCCAACCGGGCGTACCAATTGGTTCAAAGACTTAGCTTAAGCCTTGGAGAGCTCTCTGGAGATCACAGGGCGGCGGGCGGCGGGCGGCGGAGTCGGATCGGGCCGACTACCGGCGCGATCTCGTCGTTTCACTGGTGAAGGGCTGCAGCGTTGCAGCCTGATGGTAAGTATGCGGCAGACTAGAAAAATCGAAAATGGGTGGTGGTCGGGCCTCAATCGGGCTAAATCTCAGGGATGGAGTCCGGCGGTTCCGGAATCTCGTGCAGACCCCGTGGACGATTGAGCTCCTTCGCATGTTCGTCGCCATGAGCCGATTCGCCATCGCCAACGGCATGACCGAGTCGGTGCGTGAGGCCTTTCGCTGCCGGCCGCATCTCGTCGATCACGCGCCCGGCTTCGTCAGGATGGACGTCATCAGCCCAAATGAGCGTCGGGAAGAGATCTGGCTTATCACCTACTGGACGGATGAAGAGAGCTACCGCGTCTGGCACCGGAGCCATGAGTACCATTCCTCCCAAAGGCCATTCCCAAGGGGCTGAAGCTCATGCCCGGAAGCGTTCGGATCGAGTTCTTCGAGCATATCGCGAGTTGATGGAGTTGTTGCAACATGATGCAAGAGGAGAGCTTCACCGTTAGCCCCGACGGCTTGAGCCGGCTGCTCGCGGTGCGCGAGGACTCGATAGAAGCCGCTACCAACCGCTTTTATACGAACCATGGCTCGCTCTACGAGGCGTTCGGAGCAAGGGGTCGGGCCGCTTGCAAGGAAGACATCGGGTATCATCTGGAGTTCATTGCAGCGGCTCTCGAATTCGGCAGCATCGATGTATTGGTGATTTATATACGATGGCTGGCGAGTGTACTACGCTCGCGCCATATACCCGACGAACATCTTGCTTTGTCGCTCGATTATCTGGTGGAGGCCATTGGCGTGCGCCTGTCCGAGGCGGATGCGGCCGCGCTTGCACTGGTCGTGGCGAAGGCGAAGAGCGCACTGTTCGAGGACGCGGCGGGCGCAACGCCGTATACCGCGGCCATGCCGTGTGCCTGGGAGGAGTGCGACGCCTTTCAGGAAGCCCTGGTATCGGGTGACAGGCTGAAAGCCTTGGAGATTTTTCGCCAAGTCATCACCGCCGGCAGAGGCTTCGTGGACACCGAGATGCACCTCGTTCAGCCTACCTTCTATCGGATCGGAGAGGGGTGGCAAGCAAACAAGGTATCGGTCGCCCAGGAGCATGTCGCCACAGCCATCGCGCATTCCATTCTTGCGCGGGAGTTCGCGCATGCACAGCCGGAGCCGCGAGTGGACCGTAAGGTGGTCTTGGCGTGTGTGGAAGGGAACCATCACATGCTTGGCTTGCAAATGGTTGCAGATGCGTTCGAGTTGCAGGGTTGGGAGGTTCGGAACATCGGCGCGAACACGCCCACGTCAGCGCTGGTGCGATTCGTTCGCGAAGACGATCCTCATCTCGTTGGTCTGTCAGCGGCAATGCCGCATCATCTGCCGGCGGCAAGAGGGGCGATCGCCAGGCTGCGTTCCGAACTCGGCGAAGCCTGTCCGCCGCTGATGCTGGGCGGGTACGCGATCAATCAGTTCGAGTCTCTGTCGACGATGCTGGGCGCCGACTTCACCGGCGCCGACGCCCGGGCGGCAGCAGAGACTGGAAGCGGGATCATGGGTTGACCCCAGCGCAAGCGTCGGCGGTCATCGATCTGTTCCGACGAATGACCTCGGTCGCGCTCGCCAGGATCGACCGCCAGAGCGTCATTCTGGATGGCAATGCCGGATTTTTCAGGCTGTTGCCGCTGCAGGCGAATGCAGTCATCGGAGTCCCGGCGGCTCGTTATTTTTCCTCTCCGTCGTTCAGCGACCTGCTCGAGCTTTCCAGGTCGGATCCGCAGCCTCACTATTCAGGTCTCCTGACCGTGGGCGAGCCGACGGGCAAGACACACTCCCTGCGGGGGGAAGTCTACTCGGACGCGCAGTCGCTTCTGATCCTGGCCGAACACGACATCGAGGAGCTGGAGAGTGGCCACGTCACGGCAATACAGCTCGCCAACGAACTGGCGCAGACACATCGCAAGCTGATATCGGCAAATCGCGATTTGCAGCTTCGTGAGGAACAGGTGCGCGCGCTGTCGCTCACCGACCAGCTCACCGGCCTCGCCAACAGGCGCAAGCTCGACGAGACCGTGGTTTCGGAGATCAACCGCGTCCGGAGGTTCGGCGGACATCTGGCGCTGGTGATGGTGGATATTGATCATTTCAAGCAGATCAACGACAAGTTCAGCCACCAGGTGGGCGATACCGTGCTTGCCGCCGTGGCGGCGATAATCCGCTCCGAAACGCGCCAGACCGATTTGCCATCGCGGTATGGCGGCGAGGAGTTCGCCATCCTGATGCCCGGAACCCATCTCGCCACGGCAGTGGCGTGTGCCGAGCGAATTCGAGAAAAACTCGAGGTAAGCATCGTTTCGCCGCTTCCCCAGCCGGTCACGGCGAGCTTCGGCGTCGCGGAGTTGATGGCGAGCGAGAGCGCGGAGTCTCTTTTCCGGCGCACTGACCTCATACTGTATCAGGCGAAACGTAATGGACGTAACCGGGTGGCAGCTGCGGCGAAGCCGGTCTTGCCCCCGTGACCGGCGCCATCTCAGGCAGGCCGTGGTCAGAGCCACCACGTGGGCTTCGTTCCTAGTGCAGCGTTGGGCGGGGAGGTCGATGCTTCGAATCCGATCGGGCGTAACACCTAACCCTGATCCTCGCCGGCGCGGCCGCGCTCGCTCCGGAAGCGCGGCGCGCTCCTCGATCAATCCTTCACATAGAGACGCCGGGGGGTTGTGCAGAAGGGCTCGGCGCCGGACTCGGTGATGCGGATGCATTCCGAGATCTCCACGCCCCAGTCGTCCTTCCAGATGCCGGGAATCAGGTGGATGGTCATGTTCGGTTGCAGCACGGTCTTGTCACCCGGACGAACGCTGAGAGTGTGTTCTCCCCAATCGGGGGGATAGTTGAGGCCGGTGGAGTAGCCGATGCGGGATTCCTTGACCAATCCGTAGCGGCCGACCGTTGTCCGCCACGCCTCTTCCACCTCTTCGCACGTCACGCCCGGCTTGGCGGCGTCGAGGGCCGCGTTCAGGCCTTCGACCACCACCTCGGCTGTGTCCACAAGGATCTTCGGTGGCGTGCCCAAATGGACGGTGCGCGCCATTGGGCAGTGGTAGCGTCTCCGGCAGCCGGCAAGTTCAAGGATGGTCGCTTCGCCGGCGACGAAACGGCTGTCGTTCCAAGTCAGATGCGGCGTTGCGGTGCCGGAGCCGGTGGGCAGCATCGGCACCAGCGCGGTGTACTCGCCGCCGTATTGGGGCGTGCCGCTGATCTGCGCGTGGAAGATCGCCGCCGCGGCGTCGCATTGGCGGTTGCTGATATGGATCGCGTCGATGGCGACGCTCATCGCCCGCTCGACGATGCGGGCCGCCTCGGTCATGTACTCCATTTCCTTCGGCGACTTGATGACCCGGATCCAGTTCACCAGTGTGTGGCAATCCTTGAACTTGGCATGGCGCAGTGCACTTTTCAGACACTGGTAGGCGGCCGCGGTGAAATAGTAGGAGTCCATTTCGAGACCGAAACTGCGTTTATCCCATTTCCGGCTCTTGATGAACGACGCGACGAAGTGCATGGGATGGCAGGTCATCGACTGCACGTATTTGTCCGGATAGAACAGGATGTTTCTTTCATCCAGGTAGGTGGTGATCTTGGCGCCGTTGGCGTCCATGCTGCGGCCGATCCAGATGGGCTGCGGCTCGTCGAGTGCGACGATGACCGTCTGGTGGACGTAGAAGGACCAGCTGTCGTAGCCGGTCAGGTAGCACATGTTGGACGGGTTGACGCACAGCAGCACCTCGATGCCTTGTCGCGCCATCGCCTCCTTGGTCTTCCGCACCCGGCTCTCGTACTCGGACACATCGAAGGCCAGTGGATAGGCGCGGTGCGGCTGCGGGGCCGGCTCGGCGATCTTCTCATCCACGCGATCAAGGTTGCTCTCCATCTGCGGCTAAGCTCCAGTTTCGATGGTCTGGCCCAGTCCCTGCCGCTTCGCGAGGCGCAGGGCGTGGAGGGCGATGGCGGTGTCCTGTACGCCGGTGCCGGTCAGATCGCAGACGGTGATCTGCGCACTGTCCGTTCGCCCCGGCCGGGCGCCGGCGGTGATCGCACCAAGCTCCGTCACCTGTGCGTCGTCGGCCATGACGCCCGCCGTGACCGCATGATGGAGTTCGCCGAGCCTCAGACTCTGCGTCCGCCGGTCGCATACGAACAGGTCGGCGCGGGCGAGCACCGACGGCTGCAGTTCGTTCTTGTCCTCGGCATCCGAGCCCATGGCGGTAATGTGAAGCCCGGAGTGAAGCCACGCGCCGTCGACCAGCGGCGAGCGCGCCGGTGTCGTGGTGATCAGCACGTCGCTTTCCGTTACGGCCCGCCGCGCGTCCGGCACCGGCGTCACGGTCATGCCCAGCCGCTCGCTCATCTCGTCCGCGTAGCGCTCCGCTTTGGCGGGATCACGCGCCCACACCAGAACACGCTGGAAGCCGCGGACCAGCTTGAGCGCTTGCACCTGCAGGCGGGCCTGCATGCCTGCGCCAATCACCCCGACGGTCGATATATCGGCTCGCGCCAAGACCTCGGCGGCGACGGCGCCGGCGGCAGCGGTGCGGATGTCGGTCAGGTAGCCGTTGTCCAACAACACCGCTTCGACGACCCCGGTGCGGGCGCTCAGCACCACCATCAGGCCGTTGACGCTGGGTAGGCTGAGGGCGGGGTTGTCAAAGAAGCCGGGGGCTGATTTTGATGGCGAACCCGTCGAGGCCGGGGACGTAAGCGGTCTTGACGTCCACTTCGCCATTGTGGGCAGGGACGTCGAGGCGAAGGATCGGCGGCATTACCACGTCGCCTCCGGCCAGCGCCGTGAACGCGGCGCGGATCACCCCGACGGTCTCGGCATCGAGGCCGACGCATCGGCGAAGCTGGCTCTCGGTGAGGATGGTGACGTCCGCCATGATTTCTCCCCTATGGTCCCGCTGTCTCGCCCGCAGTCTCCAGCGAGGACGGACGGCGCGTCCGGACAATGTTGGTGAACGCCGCCATGTCCACGGTGTTGCCGCTGATGATGACCGCCACGGTGTGGCCGAGGTCTTGGGCCAAGTCGTGGAGCAGCACCGCAACCCCGACCGCCGCGCCGCCTTCGCTGATCAGCCGCTCCCGCCAGTAGAGATGCGCCATCGCTTCGGCGATCTGGTGTTCCTCCACGGTCAGCACCTCGTCGACCAGATCGCGGACGATCGGAAAGGTGAAGCGGTTTCCAAGTCCGATGCCGCCGCCGAGGCTGTCGGCTAAAGACGCCTCCTCGCGCACGTTGACCGGGCCACCGGCCTTGAGGCTTTCGATCATCGCCGCGCCGCGGGCTATGGAAACACCGATGATGCGCACGGTCGGGATCAAGTCCTTGAGAGCGAGGGCGATGCCGCCAATTAGCCCGCCGCCGGAAAGCGGCACGATGACACTGTCGACTGCCGGCAGGTCTTCAAGCAACTCCAGCCCGATCGTGCCCTGGCCGGCGAGGACGGCGGGGTCGTCGAACGGGTGGACGAAGGTCATGCCGTGGTGTTCGACAAGGCGCACTACCTCGTTCTCCGCCTCGTCCTGGCTGTCGCCGACGATGCGGACCTCTGCACCCAAGTCGCGGATGGCGGCCACCTTGTTCTCCGGCACCAGCCGCGACATGCAGACGACGGCGCGCACGCCCCATGCTCGCGCGGCAAACGCGACGCCCCGACCATGATTGCCGGTCGACATCGTGACGACGCCGCGTGTCCGTCCGTCGTCGCTGAGGGCATGCAACTTGTTGGTGGCGCCCCTCAGCTTGAACGCCCCGGTCGGCTGCAGCGACTCCAGTTTGAGAAGGACGGCGCGCCCTGCAGGCGTGGACAACGACGACGCGGGAACCAGCGGCGTCCGCACGATCTGGCCACGCAGTGCCGTTTGCGCCGCGCGAATGTCCTCGATCCCTACGCCGTAGTTCGACACGTTCAGTGATTGCGAAGTAGGGCGCCGTAACCGGCGACAGAGGTTGCGATGCCGGTCAGGCGAAGCAGATGCCAAGCCAGCGCCTGGTTGCTGGTGATGACTGCCTTGCCAATGCGCGTCTCCAATTGCTCGGCGGCTTCGGCGGCGCGCAATGCCGTGCATGAAACAAACACGCCGTCGGCACTCGGCCGATCGGCGGCGATGCCGGCATCGATGATCGCCGCCGGCGTCACCCTCGCCATGTCCAAATCCGACTCCTGCTCGAAACTGACCACTGAAACCACGTCCAATCCCTCCGCTTCCAGGCGGGAGACGACACGGCGATTGACCGCAAGTACATAAGGCAGCACTAGGCTCAGCCGCTTGATCCCGAGCGCCCGGCAGGCCGCCATGGCAGCCTCAATCGGTGTCGTCACCGCGATGCCGGGGCGGGCCAGGCGGATGCGCCGCGCCACCTCCGTCTCCCCGATGACGATGGCGCCGGTGGTGCAGGCAAACGCGATGGCGTTGAGGACACTCCCCGGCAGCAGCAGATCCGCGGCGCGGGTCAGATCAGTGGCCATCTCGCCCAGTGTCTCGACCGTTGTGACGGTGCGGCAGGGCACCCTGCTGACCACGATGTCCATGGCCGGCGGCAATATGCGGCGCAGGTCCCGCTCGCTGGTGTGGTCGGTGGCAATGACCACGAGGCCTGTGCGTACCGGCGCCCCCGGTTGGACACCAAGTTCGGGATCATATCGGGTCCACGCCGTGGTGCGCTGGCTGCCGGCAACCATGACCATGACGCTCTAGCTCCCGCAGAGTTCCGCAGCGGTTTTGTCGGGCAGCATGTCCTCGCCGAAGCCGAACTCGGCCACAAGTTCGAGATGCTGATCGGAGCCGATGAAGGCGTGGAGACGCTCGTTGAATGCATCCACCAAGTCCGCATCCTCCTTGCGAAAAGCAAAGCCGCCGTAACCCTTGACCACCTCGCCGTCGATCTCCGGAAAGAACTGCGCGGTCGACTCGAGGTCCGGTTCGTCCGCGACGATATGACGCACCGTCAGCGCGGTCATGGCGACGGCGTCCACGTCGCCGGCCTTCAGGGCGCTGATCGCCTTTGCGAAATTGCGGTATAGCGGCGCGCGGTCTGCCGGGATGGCGGCCACCAGCGCAAAGTTGTACTCTACGGTGCCGGCAATGAGCCCGACGCGGGCTTCGCGATGGTCCGAGATCGACGGGAAATCGGTGATTTGCTTGGGGTTGCCTCGCTTCACCGCGAACGCTTGGCCGACGACGTAGGTCGGGTCGGAAAACGCAACCTCGGCGCAGCGCGACGGGGTGATGAACATACCGGCGGCGGCGATATCGAACGTGTCGTTGCGGAGACCGGGAATGAGGTCTCCAAAGTCTGCCGATACGAAATCGATCTGAATGTCGGGATTGATGTCGCGCAGTATCCTGCGCGCAATCTCGGGTGCCTCCCCGGTCACCCGACCGTCGGCCTCACGGTAGCCGTAGGGCGCCTCGTCGGCGATGGCGACAGTGACCACGCCGTCGCGCTTGATCTTTTCCAGCGTCGATTGCGCTGCAGCGGGTGAGACGGTCAGTCCAAGCAGAACAGCTGCGACAAGACATGCTGCCGCGAGGAAGGGAAGTGGCCACTGCCTCGACATCGTCATCACTTCACCGTGATGCAGGTAGCGTCGGCAAGGCTGCACACCTTGTGCGACACGCTGCCCAACAACAGGCCCTCAATGTCGCCACGCCCGCGCCGCCCCATGACGATGGTGTCGAAGCCGTGCTTTTCAGCGTACTCGACGATGGTGCGGGCGATCGGGCCGCGTTTTGCGACCGCCGCCGCCTCCGACACGCCGTGCTCTCTGGCATAGGATGCGGCGCGTTCGGCGGTTTCCCGGGCAAGCCGGCCAAGGGTTGCGTCCGGCCGCTCCGGCACCTCACGGGCGCGGACCAGGGAATGGGTGCTCTCCAGCCGGCTGAAGTGCCGGTAGACGCAGATGAAGACAAGTGGGGCGTTGAACTTGTGCGCCATCTCGATCGCTGTTTCCACGGCCATGGCGGCATGTTGCGATCCGTCGACGGCGACGAGGATTTTCTCGAACATGCTGCGCCTCCGCCTAACGGAAGGCCAGATCGCGCAGGAACAGCGCGATCTGCGGGAAAAGGATGAGCAGCGCGGACGCCGTCAGCAGCATGAGAATGAACGGCGGCGAGCCCTTGATCACATCCAGATACGGCCGTTTGAAGATGGCAATGGCCGTGAAAATATCGCAACCGAAGGGCGGCGTCGCTGATCCGATCGCCACCTGCAGCGTGATGATGGTGCCGACGAGAACCGGGTCGAGGCCGGCCTGATCGACGATCGGCGCGAAAATCGGTACCAGCACCAGAATCACCACGATCGGGTCGACGAACATGCAGCCGACGAAGAAGGCGATTGAAATGGCGACCAGCACCATGATCGGCCCGGCCTGATCAAGGCCGAGCGAGCCTAGGATCTGCTGCGGGATCTGAGCGAACGAGATGGTCCACGAGAAGGCCGCACCAGCACCCACCAGGATGAACACAACCGCGGTGATCAGGCCGGTGGACATGGCGATCTCCGGGATCTCGCGGAGCTTCACCGAGCGGAAGATCAACACCTCGAGGATCAAGGCGTAGGCGACGCTGACCGACGCCGCCTCCGTCGGGCTGAAGATGCCGCCGTAAATGCCGCCGATGATGATCACCGGGAAGCCGAGCGGCCAGATGGCGCCCCGCATGGCGGCGAGGCGCTCCGTCCACGTCGCCTTCGGCAAGGTAGGAATGTTGTTCACCACGGCGAAAATCACTGAATAGACGGAAAACATGGCAAGGATCAGCAAACCCGGTCCGATCCCGGCGATGAACAGTTCGGCGATCGACGTGCCCGAGATCACGCCGTAAATGATCATTCCGATGCTGGGAGGGATCAAAAAAGCGATGTCGCTGGCGTTGATGGTCAGCGCGATGACGAACGAGTCCTTGTACCCGGCTTCCAGGAGTTTCGGGCGCAACGGGCTCCCGATCGCGACGACAGTCGCCTGCGTGGAGCCGGAGACCGCGCCGAAGACGGTGCATGTGGCGGCGGTCGTGATGGCGAGTCCCCCCTTCACGTGCCCGACGAAGCGCATGACCACGTCAAGCAGGCGCTCCGCGGCCTGCCCCTTGGTGACGATATCGGCAGCGAAGATGAACATTGGCACCGCAATCAGCGCGACCGGCTTTACCCCGCCGATCATCTGCTGGATGATGATTTCCGGTTTCATGCCACTGAAAAATATAAAGAATCCGACCAGAGTAGCGGCGATGAGCGGGATCATCATTGGAAAGCCAAGGAGCAGCAGCACGATCATCGTCCCAACCAGCGCTTCGGTCATGCGGCGGTCTCCTTGGAGTTCAACATCGCCATCGCCGTGATACGCGGTGTTCTCGCCACTGCCGTTGCCGCGGATTTCACCCCCGTGACTCCGGTCCGGCGGACGTCCCGCCGCCTTGGCCGGCTTCCATCTCCTGATGACTCTCGTCGTAGGAGTCGATTTCCTCGTAGGAGATGTACACGTCCGAGTGGCGAAGGTTGCTCACCACGGTCAGGGCATACTGCAGGCCTGTGATAGCGAAGCCGATCGGCACCCAGATGTACGTCAGGTAAAGCGGCACCTGCAGAGCCGGCGTTACCTTGCCGAGCCGCGCGACGCGGGAGACATATACGTAAGAATAGTAGGCGAGGACGAACATGATCACCGACGTCACGACGGCGATGACGATCATCAGGATCTTGCGGTTACGGTCGTTGAGCTGGTCGTAGACCGCCGACATGCGGATGTGCCGCCCTTTGCGCGCCGCATAGCCTATGCCAACGAAAGTGATCAGCACGATAAGAAACTGGTTCAGTTCCTCCGAGAAATAAATGCTTTGGGAAAACAGGAACCGCCCGGCGACGTTGGCGATGGAGTTGGCGGCCATCAGCAGCACGCCGTAAGCAAGGACGATGGTTTCGAACCGGGCGACGAGGGCGTCGACCCCCGCCAGGAAGCGAACGGCGGCGTTGCCGGCCCCGGCGGCTGATCGGCTTTCGTCCGTTCGGCCTTCATTCATGGTGACGGATCCTTCGAACCCGCGCCTGGATTTTTGCTTGCGGCGCCAGTCTCTCCCTGTTGCGGAAATCGTTGCCGCCTGCGCGGGGCATGTCAATCGCAGAATCGTCGCGGTTCAATTTGCGGGAGGGGGCGGGGTATCGAGTCAAACGTTGATATAGGCCGGTTCCGGCTCCTCCGCGAACAAGGTCGCCAGTCGCTCTAGCCCGGTGCTCAATTGCCGCCGCGATGTGGCGGCGCCGAGCGTGACCCTGATTGCCTGCGGCTCGGGGTTCTCCCCGACGACGAACGGTTCGGCGGGCGTCACCGCGACGCCGGCCAAGCGGGCGTGGGTAGCGAAGTTGGCCGGGCGCCACGCCGGCGGCAGATCGAGAAACGCGTGCGGAGCGCCGGGAGGTGCGCAGTAGAGGTGATCGGCGAGATGTTCGCGGAGAATGGCACCGCGTGCCGCCAGTTCCTCGCGCTGCCAGTCCGCCAGCAATCGGGCAGTGCCATCCATGATCCAGCGGGCCGCGATTTCGCTCACCAATGGTGTCGCCATCCAGGAACTTGCGCGCAGCCGCGTCTCCAACCTGGGCATCATCATCTCCGGCGCGACGAGGTAGCCGACCCGGAGGCCGGAAACCAGGCTCTTCGTCAAGCTCGTGATATAGCAGGCCCGCTTTCGGTCGAAAGCGGCCAGCGGCGGCATCTGTTCCGGCAGCAGCGGCAGGAACACGTCGTCCTCAACGATTGTTACATCATACCGTTGGGCGATTTCGGCGATCTGGCGCCGCCGGTCCTCCGGCATCAGTGTCGCCGTCGGATTTGAGTAGTTCGGGGTCACGACCAGCACCTTCACGCTGCCCTGGCGGCACGCGCGCTCGAACGCATCGGGACGCAACCCGTCCGTATCAAAGTCGATCTCGCGCAGCCGGAAATGGAGGACGCTGGCAAGAGCGATGAGTCCGTGGTCGGTGAGCGCTTCGGTCGCGACGATATCGCCCGGCTTGGTCAGGGTTGCCAGCGCGACGAGGATCCCGTGGGCACAGCCGTTGACGATCATCACCTGCTCGGGAGCCACGTCGTGGCCGTGAAGATTGAGCCAATGGGCACCGGCGACACGATGGCTGTCGAAGCCGGAAATTGGGCGGCAGGCGAGCATCGCGGCGTGGTCGCCACTACCGGCGATCTCGGCAAGTGCAGCCGCAATACGATCGGAATGAATGGCGCCGATCGCCGGCCGCAGAATCGACAGATCGATGATTTCCTTCTCGCGGCGACCGAGAATAAAGCGTGGCTCGCCGTGGTCGGAGCGGAAGGTGACGTAAGTGCCGCGGCCGACCTCGCCGGCGATGAGCCCGCGCCGCTCCAACTCGGCGTAAGCACTGCTGACGGTATGGACGCTGAGTCCGAGGGCATGCGCCAGTTCTCTCTGGGTGGGGAGCTTGGCGGAAAAAAGCAGTCGTCCCGCGCCGATGTCCGCCGCGATGGCGTTGGCAAGCGCCAGATACCTCGGGCGCGCATCCTGGTCCGGCCGTGGCAGCCACTTGGTCATGGTTCGATTGGTATGGTTCAATTGCCTGGGATCAACTGCCATATTGCACCCACTTCATTCGCACTATAGGCTGAATTGATTGAGCGAGGCGAGACGGATCGGAGGTGCAATATGCGGTGGTCCTTCGGCGCGGATGCCTGCGGACCCGTCCAGCTCCGACCCGGTTTGCACCAACAAGGACGAGGGAGATGAGGATATGAGCAGACCTCGGCACCGAACCTTTTTCGGCGCCTGCGCCGCCGCATCCGTGGTCGCGCTGGCCGCCGTCGTTGCACCGGCGCAGGCAGAGGAATGGAAGTTCGCAATTGAGGAGATCACTGGCAGCGTCCAGGACGAGTACGCGCAGGAGTTCAAGCGACTGGTAGAGGAACGCTCCAGCGGCGAGGTCGACGTAACCGTCTATCCGTACGGCACGCTTGGCACTTCAGCCGATCTGACCGAACTGGTGACGCAAGGCGCGATCCAGTTCGCCAACGCTTCGCCAGGGCACCTCGGCACCATGGTTACTGAGATTCAGGTTTTTTCTGTCCCGTACCTTCTCTCGCAGAACAATGAAGCGAACAAGAAGGTGCTGACAGAGAGCGAAACCATTTATGGGGAACTCGGCGAGAAGTTCGAAGAGAAGGGCCTGAAGCTGCTGACCATGTACCCCGAAGGGGAGATGGTGTGGACCGCCAACAAGGAGATCCGCTCGCCGGAGGACTTCGACGGCTTCAAGATGCGCACCATGGTATCGCCGATGCTGGTTGCGGCCTATGAATCCTTCGGCGCCAGCCCAACGCCGATGCCATACGGCGAGGTCTATGGCGGCCTGCAGCTCAAGTCGATCGACGGCCAAGTCAACCCGATCTTCGCCATTGAGGAGATGAAGTTCTACGAGGTGCAGGACTACATGATTTGGGCGGGTCAGCAGCAGTTCACGACTACCGTCGTGACCAACGCCGACTGGTATGCGGCCGACCTGGGCGATGACCGCCGGAAGATGCTCGATGGCGTGATCGCCGACCTCAATGATTACATCTACGACGTCCAGGAGGAGTACAACGCCAAGCGTCTGGAAAAGATCAAGGAGGCCAAGCCCGACCTCAAGATGATCGAGCTCACCGAGGACGAACGCGCCGTCTTCAAGGAAGCAAGCATGGAAGCCCGAAAGAAGTTCGTCGAAATGGCCGGCGCAGACGGCAAAGACGTGCTGGAAAAGCTGGAGTCCGAAATCAAGGACGCCGAGCAGAAGGTGCAGGGTAACTGAGTACCGCGGGTAACCTGGTCCGAGGTTGATTCATCCATGGAGAAGGTATCCGGAGGTGCGGCGGTGGTGGCCGCCGCGTTTTCCGCCCAACGCTCCAACACGCCGAGCCGGGTCTCGTGCACGGTCGATTTTGAAGCCAATGGCCGGCAGGCTGGCTTCATGACCGTTCCGCACTCCCGCAACGACAGTGCGTGGGGATCGCTGCAGATCCCCATCGTCTGCGTGAAGAACGGCGAGGGTCCGACGGCCCTGTTCATCGGCGGATCGCACGGCGACGAGTATGAAGGGCCGATCGCCCTGATCAAGCTCGCCAAAAGCCTTTCTGCCGCCGATGTTAGCGGGCGGGTCATAATCATCCCCTGCCTCAATCTGCCGGCGGTGCGCACCGCCACCCGGCTGTCGCCCATAGACGGCCGCAACATGAACCGCGTGTTCCCGGGCAATCCGGAGGGCACGATCACCGATCTGATCGCCGATTTCGTCTACCGGAGCATCCTTCCTCTCGCCGATGCCGTCGTCGATCTCCACGCCGGCGGCAAGACCCTCAACTATCTGCCCAGCGTGGTCATGCACCACCTGGATGACCCGGAGCTCATGGTTCGGACGTTTGCCGCGCTGAAGAGTTTCGGTGCCCCCATCGGCATGATCCTCCGTGAGCTTGACACCCAGGGCATGCTGGATACGGCCGTCGAAGAGATGGGCAAGATCTTTATTTCCACCGAACTGGGAGGGATCGGAACGTCATCGGCGACTTCGGTCGGCATTGCCGAACGCGGCGTCTATAAGCTGCTCCGGCATTTCGGGGTACTGGCGGGTTTCGCGGACTTAAGTAAGCAGACCAGGCTGATGCACACGCCTGACGCCGCGGGCTTCACCATCGTCGCCCACGCCGGTATCCTCGAGATGATCGTCGATCTCGGCGACGAAGTGGCGGCAGGCGATGTGCTGGCACGGATCTACGACTACGAAGACCTGGAGCGCCCCCCCGCAGAGTATGCCGCCAAGACCGCTGGGATGGTGTTCTGCCGCCATGCGCCAGGCTTGATTCAGCGGGGCGATTGTCTGGCAGTCATCGCGCAGGACATGCCACCCGACCTACTCGCTTCGCTCATCTGAATGAGCGCCGCCATGCCGATGGCCACGAAGCTCGACGGCCTCGACCTGAAAATTCTCGCCGCTTTGCAGGAAGACGGCCGGATGACCAAGCAGCGTCTGGCGGAGCGGGTTCATCTGTCGCCCAGTGCTTGCTTCGAGCGGCTCCGCAGGCTGGAGGAGGGGGGATGCGTCCGCGGTTACCACGCCGACATCGACCTCGCCCGCATCGTCCATGCCACCACGGCCTGGGTCCAGGTGACCCTGCAATCGCACCATGCCGACGACTTCTCCCGCTTTGAGAAGGGGATCGCGGCGGTGACGGAGGTTCTCGAAGTGTACTCGATCGGCGGTGGCATGGACTACGTGATGAAGGTTCTTGCCGTCGATATCGAGCACTATCAGTCAATCATGGACCGGCTGCTGGCTGCTGAAATCGGCATCGCCAAGTATTACACGTACTTCGTCACCAAGCTTGTCAAACGCCAGCTCGCCTATCCGATCCATACCCTCTTGGACGCCCAGGATCAGGCACCTCGCCTCGGCTGATCGTCGGGCGGTTTTCGGGTATGCCTGCCCGAAGATTCTTCGGCGATCTTGGGGTGCGGCTGGCGATTCTTCGGTTTTCGCCGGCCACATCGAATGCACCCTCGGCAGCCGTCTCGCTAGACTGAGCATCGTTGCAAAGCGCAGGCCTGCCCGGCCGCAGATCGCACCGCCAACGCCAAAGACAAAGCGATGGCCGGCGCCGGCTGTAGTGCCTGAACATGCCTGATGGCCGCATAGCGGTTGCAGCGGCGCAAGGCGATGGGCTTTGCGGTCACCACCGTGGAAAGGAGCTGGCGGCATGACCACAGCAGCCTCCGTCCTCACCCTCGATCATCGCGTCCTCTACGGGCGCTTGAAAGATCCGTCGCTGTTTGCCCAGCGCGCCTTCATCGGCGGCCAATGGCGGGACGCTGCCGGCGGCAGCACCACCGACGTCACCGACCCCGCCTCGGGCCGCGTGCTCGGCACGGTGCCAGCAATGGGTGCGGCAGAAACCCGTGAAGCGATCACCGCCGCGGCGCGAGCGTTCGCATCCTGGCGGCGGTTGCTGCCGGATGAGCGTGGCGGCACGCTGCGCCGCTGGGCGGAGCAGATGCGCCGGAACCGCGATGACCTCGCGGTCCTCATGACCTGTGAGCAGGGCAAGCCGCTAGCAGAGAGCCGCAGCGAGGTGGAATATGCGGCAAGCTTTCTCGACTGGTTCGCCGAGGAAGGAAAACGGCTGTACGGCGATACCATTCCCAGCCACCTGACCGGCCGCAAGCTCCTTGTCAGCCGTGAGCCGATCGGAGTGACGGCGGCGGTGACGCCGTGGAATTTTCCGTCGGCGATGATCACCCGCAAGGCCGGCGCAGCCCTGGCCGCCGGCTGCACCATGGTGGTCCGGCCGGCCTCGGAAACGCCGTTCTCGGCTCTGGCGCTGGCCGTACTGGCGGAACGCGCCGGCGTTCCGGCAGGGGTTTTTTCGGTGGTTACCGGCAAGGCGTCCGAAGTGGTTGGTGAGCTCTGCACCCATCTGAAGGTGCGGGCGGTGTCGTTCACGGGCTCTACCGAGGTCGGGCGGCTGCTGCTGGCGCAAGGCGCGGCATCGGTCAAGAAGATGTCCATGGAGCTCGGCGGCCATGCGCCGCTGATCGTCTGCGAAGACGCCGACCTCGATGCTGCAGTCGGCGGCGCCGTCGCCGCGAAATTCCAGACCACCGGCCAGGACTGCCTCGCCGCCAACCGGATCTTCGTCCACCGCGAACTCTACGACGCTTTCCTGGATCGCTTCACCGATGCGGTCGGGCATCTCGAGGTCGGGCCAGGTTTGCAGCCGGGAGTGGACCAGGGCCCGTTGATCAACGAACGCGCCGTCGCCAAAGTCGAGGAGCACGTGGCCGACGCAGTGGCGAAGGGGGCGCGGCTGCTTGTCGGTGGCGGGCGGCATGGGCTCGGCGGCCTGTTCTTCCAGCCGACCGTCCTCGCCGACGTCACCCCTGCGATGAAAATCTTCCGCGAGGAAACCTTCGGCCCGGTAGCCGCGGTGCTTCCGTTCGAAACCGAGGGCGAGGCGATCGCCCGCGCCAACGACAGCGAGTACGGCCTCGCGGCCTATGTGTTCGCCCGCGACCTGGGGCGCATCTTCCGCCTGACCGACGGCCTCGAATACGGCATGGTGGCGGTCAACTGCGCCAAGATGACGGGCGCGCCGATCCCGTTTGGGGGCGTCAAGCAGTCGGGCCTTGGCCGCGAGGGATCGCGCTACGGCATAGACGACTACAGCGAGCTGAAATACGTTTGCCTCGGCGGGCTCGACCATTGAGGCGAAAGCCCTCCTGAAACAAAGGACCAACCGATGACCTCCCTGAACTTCCGCAACATGTCCCTTGAGGAGATCGACCGCCGCACGGTATTCCACCCGTCGACCCACCTCCGCGACCACGCGCATGGGATGAGCGGCGGCCCGCGCATCATCGACAGCGGGCAGGGCATCCGCATCACCGACCATAGCGGGACCACCGTCATCGATGCCTTTGCCGGTCTCTATTGCGTCAACATCGGCTACGGCCGGCGCGAAATGGCGGAAGCGATCTATGAGCAGGCCAAGAAGCTCGCCTATTACCATGCCTACGTCGGCCATTCGAGCGAGCCGGTGATCCGGCTTTCGGAGCGCCTGATCGAGATGGCGCCGGAGGGCATGAGCAGAGTCTACTACGGCATGTCCGGCTCCGACGCCAACGAGACCCAGGTCAAGCTGGTTTGGTACTACAACAACATCCTCGGCCGGCCGGAGAAAAAGAAGATCATCTCGCGGTGGCGGGGCTACCACGGCTCGGGCATCGTTACTGGCAGCCTTACCGGCCTGCCGCTGTTCCACGACGCCTTCGACCTGCCGGTGGACCGCATTCTTCATACTGTCACGCCGCATGCCTACTGGCAGGCGGCGGAGGGCATGTCCGATACGGCGTTTTCCCGCTGGTGCGCCGAAGAACTGGAAACGATGATCCTCGCCGAAGGACCGGGGACGGTCGCCGCCTTCATCGGCGAGCCAGTGATGGGCACCGGCGGCATCATTCCTCCGCCCGCTGGGTACTGGGACGAGATCCAGAAGGTGCTCAAGCGTTACGACGTCTTGCTGATTGCAGACGAGGTCGTCACCGGCTTCGGCCGGTTGGGCTCGGATTTTGGATCGTTGCACTACGGCATCGAGCCTGACCTGATCACGGTGGCGAAGGGGCTGACCAGCGCCTATCAGCCACTCTCTGGCGTCATCGTCGGCGACAAGGTCTGGCAGGTTCTGGAGGAAGGGACGGCAAGATTGGGCCCAATCGGCCACGGCTGGACCTATTCTGCGCATCCGCTGGGCGCCGCCGCGGCGCTCTGCAACTTGGACATCATCGCCCGCGAGGGCCTGGTGGAGAACGCCCGCACCACCGGCGCCTACTTCCAGGAGCGGCTGCATGCGACGTTCGACGATCATCCGCTTGTGGGCGAGGTGCGCGGCGAGGGCCTGATGGCGGCGCTCGAGTTCGTGGCGGAGAAGGCGGGGAAGGAGCGTTTCGATGCCGCACTGAAGGTGGGTCCGAAGGTGTCGGCGGCGTGCAACACGCATGGCCTGATCGCCCGCGCCATGCCTCACGGGGACATTCTTGGTTTCGCCCCGCCGCTGATCGCCACTCCCGCGGACGTGGACGAAATTGTCGCCATCACTGCCAAGGCGGTCGATGAGGTCGCCGATACCATGGTCCGCGAGTCGCTCTGGCACGCCGCGTAACACTACCTGATGCCGACGCCTGTGTGACAGCTGGAAGTTGTTGCGGAGGCGGAGACTACTGGTGCTGTCAGTCCGGGGGGTGCTCAGCTTGCTGAACGCTACCGCGCCCAACCGGATGACATCCCTCTAATAGTTCCGCTACATCGGCTGAACGCTCGCTGCCGGACTTGTCCCCTCGCGTGCTCGGCAGCTGGAACCGCTAACTGCACATCCGGAGTTCGTTGACTCGGCTTGCCGCAGAAAAAGAAAGACCCCCCCGCGGGCCCCCATGGAGAGAGATGAGGCGGCGGGAGGGTCAAGTTGTGCAACGGAATGCACCTGGATGCGGGCGGAGTGTGCTGAATTCGTCGCTCCCCCGCAACTACCAGAACTGGCAGGTGGTGTCGCCGAATCTTCCCCAGGTTTCCGTTAATTATCAACAGCGTGCCGTCCCCCTGACCCCGTAGAGGCACAAAAAAGAAGCCGCCCCGAAGGGCGGCGTCAGTTTGGATGGGAGGAGGTCATATCGAACCGGCTGGGGGGAGAACGGTCCGCTAAGGTCCGTGTCCGGTTCGATATGGACACTCGCGGGACGCTCTACATTTACGAAAAGTTGTGGCCACAGGATACCTACCAGATCTGGTAGGCCAGATCTGGTAGGTACGACGCGGAGATGCCGGGTCAGGGCGTCCTCCGCGACAAGGGCCGGCCCAGTTCTTGACGTCGGCTGGACGGACGGCCAAAGTGCTGGTGCGACGCGATCATCAAAGGCGGGGGGAGAAGCCCTCGAACCTCTCCGAACATCATCCGGACACCATGCTTTTTCTTCTGATCGACAATTACGACTCGTTCACCTTCAATCTCTATCACTATCTGGGCGAGGTCGGCGCCGAGGTAGCAGTGCGGCGGAACGACGCCGTCACCGTGGCGGAGGCGCTGTCGCTGCGGCCGGCGGCAATTGTCCTGTCTCCGGGACCGTGCGATCCGGATCGGGCCGGCATCTGCCTGGAGCTGGTGCGCGAGGCGGCAGGCCGAGTGCCGATCCTAGGAGTCTGTCTCGGCCACCAGAGCATCGGCCAGGCGTTCGGCGGCCGGGTGGTGCGCGCGCCCCAGCCGATGCACGGCAAGGTCAGCGCTATCCGCCACCACGATGGCAACGTGTTCGCCGGCCTCCCCAACCCATTTACCGCCACCCGCTATCACAGCCTGATGGTCGAGCGCGGCAGTCTGCCGGATTGCCTGCGAGTGACAGCGGAGAGCGACGACGGCGTGATTCAGGGGCTCGCGCATGTGTCGCTCCCCATCCATGGCGTGCAGTTTCACCCGGAAAGCATCGCGACCGAGCATGGGCACGCGCTGCTCCGCAACTTCCTCAGTCTCGCAATCAAGGCGGAGGAGTCCGCGTGCGCGACAGCCTGAACGAGATGAAGGCGTTGCTGGGCAAGATCGCCGGCGGCGCCAGCCTCGACGAAAACGACGCCCATGCCGCGTTCGACATCATCATGTCCGGGGACGCTACGCCCGCCCAGATCGGCGCCTTCCTCATGGGGCTCAGGGTGCGCGGCGAGACCGTGATCGAGATCACCGGCGCGGTCCGCGCCATGCGCGACAAGGCGCTCAAGATCAAGGCGCCCGCCGATGCCATCGACATCGTCGGCACCGGTGGCGAGGCATCGGGCACGTTCAACATTTCCACCGGCGCCGCGCTGGTCGTCGCCGGCTGCGGCGTACCTGTGGCGAAACACGGCAACCGCGCGCTTTCGTCCCGTTGCGGCGCCGCAGACGTGCTGGTGGCGCTCGGCGTCGACATCGAAGCCGACATGGCGTTGGTCGAGCGCGCCATCCGCGAGGCCGGCATCGGCTTTCTGATGGCGCCACGCCACCACCGCGCCATGCGCCACGTTGCCGGGCCGCGGGTGGAATTGGGAACGCGGACGGTGTTCAATTTGCTCGGCCCGCTCTCCAATCCGGCGGGGGTCACGGCGCAGTTCTCGGGCGCTTTCGCGGGCGAGTGGATCGAGCCGATGGCCGAGGTGCTGGGCAAGCTCGGCAGCCGCCGCGCCTGGGTCGTGCATGGCTCCGACGGGCTCGACGAACTGACCACCACGGGTCCCTCCCGAGTGGCCGAACTCCGCGACGGCGTTGTCCGGACATTCGAGGTATCGCCCGAAGACGCCGGCCTTCCGCGGGTTCCGTCGGAAGCTCTCAAGGGCGGCGATGCGGAGACCAACGCCGCGGCGATGCGGGCGATGCTGGGAGGCGAGCACGGTCCGTTCCGCGACGTAGTGCTCTACAACGCCGCCGCGGCGCTGATCGTCGCCGACAAGGTGTCGGACCTCCGCGAAGGCGTGGCAATGGCCGGCAAAGCCGTGGATAGCGGCGCCGCACGCACCGCACTCGCCCGGCTGGTCGAAATCACCAACCAAACCCCGCCCCGGCGCACGGCGCCATGAGCGGCGTGCTCGCCCGCATCTGCGCCACCAAGCGGGACGAGGTCGAGCGGCGCAAACGAACGCGGTCACTGGCCGATGTCGAGCATGACGCCAGGCTCGCGTCGCCGCCCCGCCACTTCGCCGCCCACCTCGCTGATGCGGTTGCCTGCGGGCATTACGGCCTGATCGCCGAGATCAAGCGCGCTTCGCCGTCGAGAGGCCTGATCCGCGCGGACTTCGACCCGGCCGCACTCGCTGAAGCCTACCGGGTGGGCGGGGCGACGTGCCTCTCGGTGCTGACCGACGGCCCCTACTTCCAGGGCGATGATGCCTATCTCACCGCCGCCCGCACCGCGGTCGATCTGCCGGTATTGCGCAAGGATTTCATGCTCGATCCCTATCAGGTCGTCGAGGCGCGGGCGATGGGCGCCGATTGCGTTCTGCTCATAATGGCGGTCCTCGACGACTCCCGGGCGTGGGACCTCTGCGCCGTCGCCCACCACCACGACATGGATGTATTGGTCGAAGTTCATGACGCCGCCGAAGCTGAGCGCGCCCTCCGGCTGGAGACGCCGCTGATCGGCATCAATAACCGCGATCTGGACACGCTACAGGTCGATCTCGCCATGACCGAGGCGCTGGCGCCGATGGTGCCGGAGGACCGGCTGGTGGTGAGCGAAAGCGGCCTGGGGACACCCGCCGACCTGGTTCGCATGGCCGCGGCGGGCGTCCGCTGCTTCCTGATCGGAGAATCGCTGATGCGCGAGACGGATGTCGCTGCCGCCACCCGCAAGCTCCTGGAAGGACCCCCGCCAGAGTAAATTTTCCGAGGCGGTTGCAATCCGGCCTCGGCAACCGGATATTTGATCGCCACCCGATCCAGGCGACCGGACCTTGTTCAGCAGCGAAATGTGCGGGGGGCCGCTGCTTTTCGGCTCCGCTCATGAACGGAGTCAACACAGAAGGGATCAGGGGAATGGGACTGTTTTCATTCATCAAGTCGGCGGGCGAGAAGCTGGGTTTGGGCGGCGGCGACGATGCGCCGGATGCCGACGTGCTCAAGAAGGAAGTGAAGAAGCACGGCCTCGACATGGATGGCCTGGACGTTGCCGTCGATGGCGATACGGTCAAGGTGTCAGGAAAGGCCGCCAGCCAGGAGGTCAAGGAAAAGATAGTGTTGGCGCTCGGAAACGTGACCGGCGTCGCCAAGGTCGAGGAAGACATCACGACCGAGGCGGATGCTGAGCAGGCGACGTTCTACACCGTGCAGTCGGGTGACACGCTCTCCAAGATCGCCAAACAGCACTATGGTGACGCCAACAAGTACATGGGCATCTTCGAGGCCAACAAGCCGATGCTGAGCCACCCGGACAAGATCTACCCCGGGCAAGTCTTGCGCATCCCGCCGGCGGCCTGAGCGACGGAGAGCGGCAAGCGGTGACCAACGGTCCGAAAAAGCCCTCGGTGGCGAAGATCCTCGGGTGGATCCTGCTCGTCGGCACCATCGGTGTGGTGAGTTGCCAGGCGTTTCTGGCAGAGCCGGACGACGTCCGTCCGGCCAGCCCGCCGACGCAACAGCAACAGTCCCGCTAGATGCCTGCGATCGCCGGACGAAAGCTGCCGCGCCGCCTCGGGCTGAGGGGGCTTCTCCTGTACCTCCTGCCACTGCCACTGTTGCTGAAGGCCATTGGCGGCCTGTGGGGCGGCGAGTTCGCGACCCTGGTCGGGAACGCCATCCCGTATGCGATGTTCGTGCTCGGCGCCTTGGTTGCCCGACGCGGGCTGGAGCGGGAGCTTCGCTATCTGGAGCGGCCGTTGGCATTGTCCCCGCCGCCGCCCCTCAAGGCTTTGGCCGCCGGGCTCATCGGCAGCGCGACCGGGCTCGCGGCTTGGTGGGCGGCGGGGCACGATGTTTTGATCGCGGCGGCGTTTGCCGTCGCGGCCGCGGCCGGCATGGCCCTCTACTATGGCCTTGATCCAAAGAGGCGGGCATTGGCCGCCGGCGATCATGGCGTCGATCACCAGGAACTCAGTACCGCCCTCGCCACCGCCTACCGGAAGCTGGACGGCATCGGCGAGGCGCGCCGCCGCCTGCCGTCCCGCGAGTTCCAGGACCGGCTCGGCGTCATCCTTGACCGCTCCGAAGCGATCCTCAAGGAGATCGAGGCCGATCCCGCCGACCTCCGCCGCGCCCGCAAGTTCCTCAACGTCTATCTCGACGGCGTGCTCGGGGTCACCAACAAGTACATCGAGGCCCACCCCAAGGCGCAGTCGTTCGAGCTCGAGCAGAATTACCGGGCGATGCTGATTGACATGGAAACGGTCTGCAAGGAGCAGCACGAAAAGCTGATTCAGAACGAAACATTCGACCTCGACGTACAGATCGAGGTGCTGTCGACGCGCCTCAAACGCGAAGGCGTCATCTGACGCGATTGCCATCAAACGACGAAGGGACACCGGCCATGGCCGTAAAAGCGCGGGACGCGGACACCGAGGTCATTACCGCGGGCGACGCCGCCAGGATCGTCCAGCAGACCCTCCAGGCCGACATGGTTTCCTACGACGAGGCGTCGCCCGACCGTCGTGCGCGCATCGAGAGCCTGGTGCGGGAACTCGACCTCAACGACACCAACTCGATCATTTTTTTCGGCGCCAAGGCGCAGGAGCAATTAACCCATATTTCGGATCAGATGCTGGAAGGGGTGCGCAACAAGGACGTTGGCCCGGTCGGCGGCACTTTGAACGAGATGGTGGCGACGATGCGCGGCTTCGGGATCAACGACCTTGAGCCGCCCGGGTTCTTCGGCAAGCTGTTCGGTGCAGCCAATCCCGTCGTCAAGTTCATGCAGCGCTATGAAGAGGTGCGGAAGCAGATCGATCTGATCAGCGATAAGCTCGACACCCACAAGACGCGGCTGTTGACCGATATCGTGGCGCTGGATCGCCTCTACGACGCCAACCTGGAGTACTTCCATACCCTCGCCGACTACATCGCCGCCGGCGACGAGAAGCTTCGCGAGCTGGACGCGGAGATCATCCCGAAGCTGCAAAAAGAGGCTGAGGCAAGCGGCGAGATGCTGGCGGCCCAACAGCTCCGCGACCTGCGCGCGGCCCGCGACGATCTGGAACGTCGGGTGCACGACTTGAAGCTCACCCGTCAGGTCACCATGCAGAGCCTGCCCTCGATCCGCCTCGTACAGGAGAACGACAAGGCGCTGGTCAACAAGATCAATTCGGTCATGACCAACACCATCCCGCTGTGGCGCAACCAGCTTGCCCAGGCGGTCACCATCCACCGTTCCCGCGAGGCCGGGCAGACGTTGAAGGAAGCGACCGATCTCACCAACGAGTTGCTGCTCGCCAACGCCGAGAACCTTAAGACCGCCAACGCCGAGGTTCGCCGCCAGATCGAGCGCGGCGCCTTCGATATCGAGGCGGTCAAGAAAGCCAATCAGCTTCTGGTCGCCACCGTCGAGGAGAGCCTGCAGATCGCCGACGAGGGCAAGCGCAACCGCGCCGCTGCGGAGCAGGATCTGATCGCCTGCGAGAACGAGCTCAAGTCGGTGCTGTCGGCGGCGCGCGCGCGGGCGCCGGCCGCCCTGCGGCGCCGCTGAGGGCCCGACCTCGGAAGCCAGGAGCCAGGAAACAGGAGCCGGCTATGATCTGGAACAAAATTCTCGGCGAGTTCGTCGACGTCATCGCGTGGACGGACGATTCGCCGGACACCATGGTCTACCGCTTCGAGCGGCACGGCAACGAAATCAAGTACGGGGCGCGACTCACGGTGCGTGAGTCGCAGGTCGCGGTGTTCGTCAGCGAGGGGCGGATCGCCGACGTGTTCAAGCCTGGCCTCTACACCTTAGAGACCCAGAACATGCCGATCATGACCACGCTGGAGTCGTGGCCCCACGGCTTCCAGAGCCCGTTCAAGGCGGAGGTCTATTTCGTCAACACCCGGCGATTTACAGACCTCAAGTGGGGCACCAAGCATCCGGTGACCTTGCGCGATGCGGAGTTCGGGCCGGTGCGGCTGCGCGGCTTCGGGACCTACGTGATCCGCGTCCAGGATCCGGTGCTGTTCCTCAAGGAGATCGTCGGCACGGACGGGTACTTCACGGTCGACGAGGTGTCGGACCAGCTCCGCAACATGATCGTCTCCGATCTCGCCCGGGTGCTGGGCGAGTCCGGCATTCCGGTGCTCGATCTGGCGGCGAACTACGACGACATGGGCGCGTTCCTGACCAACGCCATGGCTCCGGCCTTCGCCCAGTATGGCCTCGAGCTTTGCCAACTGCTGATCGAGAACATCTCGCTGCCGCCGGCGGTCGAGGAAGCGCTCGACAAGCGCACCAGCATGGGCGTCATCGGCGACCTTCGCAAATACGCCCAGTTCCAGGCCGCCGAAGCCATGGCGGCGGCGGCAGCCAACCCCGGCGGCACCGCCGCGGCCGGGATCGGCATGGGAATGGGCTTCGGCATGGCCCGGCAGATGAGCGACGCGCTGGCGCCGGGCGCCCCCGGCGCCGCAGCAACGCCGCCGCCGCTGCCGGGGAGCGAGCCGCAGGCTTTCTTCGTGGCGATCGATGGGCAGCAGCAGGGTCCGTTCATACTGCAGGCGCTCGAAGAGCGCGCGGCCTCCGGAATCCTGACCCGCGAGACACTGGTCTGGCGCCAGGGCATGGCCAGCTGGACCCCCGCCGGCGACGTCGCCGATTTGGCAAACGTGTTCGCCAAGGTTCCGCCCCCGCTGCCGCCGATGTCATAGGTCCGACGAACACGGAGCCGATGCCCCGATTCGTCGCCGGCGGCACAACACCCTCTGCCGCAAGCGGGAGAGGGACGGAGCCGCGATGGGGGAGGGTGAAGGCATTCTGCCACCACCCGGGGGATCGACGCTGATGAACGAGGGTCCGCCTTGGTAACCATTGGTCCGTGGTCAGAGGGGCAGATCGCCGTCCCCGGCTCAGCGGCCGAGGCCCGCTTCCCGTGTCACAACTGCGGCGCCAACCTGACGTTCGCGCCGGGGACGGAGGTGATCCGCTGCGGCCACTGCGGCGCCGAAAACCGCATCCCCGACGACGCCGCGCCGATCGAGGAGATGGATTTCCGCGGCGTGGTGGCAACCCTCGGGCGCGGCGAAGCGGTAGAGGAGAAGCGCACCGTCAAATGCGAGTCCTGCGCCGCCGAATTCACCTTCGATCCCCATGTTCACGCCGGTGCCTGCCCCTATTGTGGCGGTGCGATCGTCGGCGCCGTCGCGACCCACACCCTCCTGAAGCCGCGCGGGCTGGTGCCGTTCCAGATCGCCGGGGAGGAGGCCCGACAGCGGCTCAAGGGCTGGCTCGGCTCGCTGTGGTTCGCGCCCTCGGGTCTCAAGACCCACGCCCGCGAGGCGGGGGGGTTGAGCGGCATCTACGTTCCCTACTGGACCTTCGACGCCGAGACCCAGAGCACCTACTTCGGAGAACGCGGCACCGCCCATCACGTGCCGCGGACGGTGATGGCGCGTGTCCAGGGCAGGATGGTGCGTCAGACCAGGATGGTGGTGGAGATGCGTTGGCGGCCGGTGCGGGGCTCGGTCGCCCGCTTCTTCGACGACGTGCTGGTGTTGGCGAGCCGCACCCTGCCAGACCACGTCGTCGAGCGCCTCGGCACCTGGCGGCTCGACGCCCTCGTCCCCTATCGCGAGGAGTATTTGAGCGGATTTCGCAGCGAGACGTACCAGGTTGACCCGCAGGACGGCTTCGCCTGCGCCAAGGATATCATGGACCGGGTGATCCGCGCCGACGTCGCCCGCGACATCGGCGGCGACGCCCAGCGCATCCACCAGGTCGATACCCGCTTCGGCAACATCCGCTTCAAGCACATCCTGCTGCCCCTGTGGACCGCCGCGTACCGTTACAAGGGCAAGGCGTACCGCTTCGTGGTCAACGGCCAGACCGGCGAAGTTCAGGGCGAGCGCCCGTACAGTGCGTGGAAGATCGCCTTCGCCGTCCTCCTCGGCCTCATCGCCGCCGCCGTCGTTGCCTACCTCTACGCAGAGACCCAGGGCGCCACGCCCCTATAGTCCGACCGTGTGCTTCTTCGATCAAGCCAGCATGCCGCTCCGAGCCGGCTCGACGCACTGGTCCGGTCGCGAAAACGAATAGTTGACGTTACCCGCGAAATGGTGCAATCTGTGGGTGCATCGAGATTGGGTCGACGCCCAGACCAACCTGCCATCCCGGGCAAGGTGGTTCCCGAAAGGGGATGTGGCTCCCGTCAGGTCATGAACGTGGCCGGGAGCAACCAAACGGGCCGCGTCGACCCTCCTCGGGGAACCGAAGGAGGGTTTTGTTATGTCCAAAACCAACAAGAATATCGAAAATGGCGACGCGATCGTGGATCCGTGGCTGCACAAGGCGCGCGTTGATCAGCGACTGCCGAGGGTTAGCGAGTTCTTCTGCGCATTCCAGCCTCTCGAGCAGGAGTTGGCGGATAACGCCAAGGAAGCGGCGCAAAACGAAACCGAAATCATCGCCGCTGCGCGAAATCTCAGCATCAACCCGCGTCCGGCCGGAACCGGCGCCGATCATTGGCGAGCCAACTGCCCCCAGACCAACCACTCGTTCGAGATCCAGGCGCAGCAAAACCTGTTCTTCTGCGGCTATTGCAGCCGCAGCGGCGGCCCGGCCGAACCGGTAACGGCATGAGCCCGACCGGATTCTTATCTGCGCATCAAGCCTGAGATCAGATCCTGTGCCCGACACGTGTACGATTAATGGAGAAATGAAAATGTCGAAGTCATTCAAGTTGGGTCCTGCCGCCCCTGACGATCCGATCTACAACCTGGGCTACGTTATCGGTGGCGCCCGCCTTCGGGAGATCAAGCCGGAGCTTTTCTACTGCGAAGTCCGCGGCAGTCTCGTGTTCGCCGAGCGCAGCACGGCTGAGCACGTGCATCAGATCCATAAGGCGATCGGCTCGGCAGAGACCTGGGGCGCCTTCAAGGCGGCGCTGCCGGAGGGCGAGTTCGACGAAATCGCCGAGCGCTACGATGCCGTCGACGATGACCTGCCGCCGGACGATGCATCGTTCAGCGCCGGCGACTTGCCCGGCTTCTGCGACGGCGATTATCCCCCTTGGCTGCAGGCGGAGATGGACCTCGTGCTTCCCCGGGATCTCATCCACCGCTTCGGCAAGCGCGAGACCAGCTTCCTCAACGGAAGCTTCTATTCTATCGACCCCGCGCACGAGGAGCCGCTCGTCCGGGAACTGCGGAGCCGCGGCTACGAGGTCACCCGCCGCGAGGACCTCTCCTTCTGGTGAGGCACGCTCGGGGCCGCGCCCGACCATCGGATTCATTCCGACCTGTTGCGCGGCCTCGCGATCACCCGGCCGAACCAAAGAGTAGGCTTCGCGGCTGAGAGGTTCGTTTTCGAGCGAGTGCAGGTGTCACTCTGCCGCCTGGACCTGGGCGCCGCGGCGGCCGGCGGACGCGGCGACAACGGAGGCGACGTCAATGTCGTCGAGGATTTGGCCGCGGTCGAGGACGATGACGCGGTCGGCGGAGCGAATCGTTTCGGGGCGGTGGGCTGCGGAGATGCGGGTAACGGCAGTGGAGCGGAGAGCGGCGTTGACCGCCTTTTCCCGGTTGACGTCCAGGTGGCTGGTGGCTTCGTCGAACAGCAGCACGCTCGGCTTGTTGTAGAGAGCGCGGGCGATCAGCACCCGCTGCTTCTGACCGCCGGACAGCACCGTGCCCATGTCGCCGATCAGTGTCGAGTATGCCATCGGCATGGCGAGGATGTCGTCGTGTACCGCCGCCAGCCGCGCGCAATGCTCGATGCGCTCGGCGTCAGGCCGCTCCGAGAAAAAGCTGATGTTGTCGGCGATCGAGCCGGCGAACAGCTGATCGTCCTGCATCACGACGCCCAGCATGGCCCGGAAGTTATCAATTCCAAGGCGCACCAGCGGCGTGCCGTTGACCAGGATCTCGCCCGCGGTCGGCTGCAGCAGGCTCGCGAGGATCTTGAGCAGGGTCGACTTGCCGCAGCCGGACGGCCCGACGATGGCGACGGCTTCGCCTGCCTGGAAGCGGACGTTGAGGCCGTCCAGCACCCACGGGTCGTTTTCGCTGTAGCGGAAGCGCAGGTTGCGGACCTCGATCGAAGCCGGCGGCTGATCCCGCACCAGCCTGATTGCCGGACCGCTCGGCTCGGGCGCGGTCAGCGCGATGTCGGCGAGCCGTTCGGCATGCACCCGCAGCATCTTGAGGTCCACGGCTCGGTTGATGAGTTCGCTCACCCGGCTGAGGAATTGATCCTTGTAGGAGATGAAGGCGATCAACATGCCGACCGTGAAGGTGTTCTCCAGCACCCGGTCGGCGCCGAGCCAGATCACCAGGATCGCCACGCCGCCGACCAGCAGCCGGTTGGCGATGCGGAACAGAAGCCGCAGCTTGCTGACCGTCAGCCCCCGGTTGGTCGTTTCGACGAGCAGGTTCAGCCAGTGGGCGCGGCGCCCCTCCTGTCCGTTGAACAGCTTGATGGTCTTGATGCCGCGCAGGGTTTCGAGAAAGTGGCTGTCCTGGCGCGCGCCCCAGACGATCGCCTCGGCCGACGCGAGGCGGAGCGGGCCGTAGAGCGTCCAGCGCAGCACGCCGTAGAGAGCGGCGCCGGCCAGCACGATCGCGGCCAGCGGCGGGGCGAACATGAACATCACGACGAGCGTGATGCTCGCCATCAAACCATCGAGGATCGCCTCCACCAGGTCCGTGGTGATGGCCGCCAGGATTTTCTGCTGTGATTCGAACCGAGACATCACGTCACCCATGTAGCGGGACTCGTAGTATGAGCCGGGCAGACGGACGAGGTGGGAGAACAGGTTGGTCTGCGCCTGCACGCCGAGGGTGGCGCTGATCATCATCAGCATCCAGCCGCGCATTCCCGCGACCGTGGTGCGCAGGATCAGCAGCATCGCAAAGCCCAGCATCAGGGTCTGCAGCAACGAGCGGTCGGCGGTCACCAGGGCCTGGTCGATCACGAACGCCATGAGCAAGGGGCTGGTGATCGCGAAGACTTCGATGGCGAGGGCGAGGCCGAACAACTGGGCAAGCGAGCGCTTGACGCCGCGCAGGTGGCCGAGCAGCGCCATCACGCGCACCCGCGGGGGCGGCTTGGATTCCTGGAACCCGCCGATCGGCGTCAGCTCGAGGGCCACCCCGGTGAACTGCTTGGAGACCTGCTCCATCGACAGCCGGCGGGCCCCGACGCCTGGATCGTGGATGACGATGCTGCTTCGCCCCGCCGATTTCAAGACCACGAAATGATTGAGATTCCAGTGCAGGATGCAGGGCGTCTTCAGATGCGTCAGTTCGTGGAGCTCGATGCGGAGCGGTCGCGACGCAAGGCCGATGCCGTCGCCGATGCGGATCAGGTCCTTGAGCGTCGCGCCTTTCAGAGACAGGCCGAAGCGGCGGCGCAACTCGGCGAGGTCGAGTGGCTTGCCGACGTAGCCGGCGATCATGGCGAGGCAGGCGAGACCGCATTCGGAGGCCTCGGTCTGCAGGATCATTGGCAGCCGCCGGCGGAGGCCGAGGTTCACCCCGTCGAGGACGCTCATCCGTGCAGCCTGCCGGTGAGCGTAAACAAGGGCTCAAGCACCCACTCGATCAGCCGGCGGCGCTCGATCAGCACGTCCGCTTCCACCTGCATGCCGGGTTGCAGATGGACATCTTCGCCGTACGCGGCGACAGTCTGGCGTTCGAGGCGGACGGCGATGCGGTAGACCGGCTCGGTGCCGCGGCCGAACAGGCTGGTGAGGCCGGAGAGTTGCTGCGGCAGTTCGCTCGGGCTGACGGCAGTGCGCGAAATGTGGGCGACCACCCCCTCGTGGTGGCCGAATTTCTGGTAGGGGAAGGCGTGATAGCGCAGCAGGACGCGCTGGCCCGGACGCACGAAGCCGATCGCCCGGCTGGGGCTGAACAACTGGGCCTCCAACTCGGAGCCGGCGGGTACGATGCTGAGCAACGGAATGCTGATGTTGGTGCGGCCGCCCGCTTCCGCCTGGATGGCGGTGACGGTGCCGGACCGCGGCGCCGGGATGACGATCTCGCGGCGCGCTTCCGCTTCGGCCAGGTCCTGGTCGAGCAGGGAGACGTCGCGGTCGATGGCCGCCAGCTTGGTGCGGTACTGGAGCGGCAGGTCGCGGGCTTCCCCCTTGAGCTGGACCCGCTCGCGGCGGACGGACGAGCGGTAGCGCTCCAGGCGCCGCAATTCGGACGCCTGATCGAGGCGCTCCTCCTCCGCCCGCTGGAGCCGCTCGATCGGAACGATACGTTCCTTATAGAGGGCGCGCTGACGCGCCAGAGCCGCTTCGGCCAGCTTGACCCGCTCGCTCTGGAGAGAAATTTCCGTCTCCAGATGGCTGTGCTCCTCCTCGAGCGCTGCGAGGCGATCGGCCAGATCCTCCTCATGCTGCGTGTAGAGACGATGTTGAAGCTCACGATCGGCAATCAGGCTGGCGCGCCGGCGGATGAGCCCTTCGACGATTTCTTGCCGGGTGGCTCCAAGCGCCTCGCTCTGCAATTCCGACGACAGCACCAGAAGGCGCGCGCCGGCGCGCACCTCGTCGCCCTCCCGCACGTAAAGCTCGGTAATGTTGCCCGCGAGCGGGGCGAACACGCGGACAAGGCCTTGCTGCGGCACCAGCAAGCCGCCGATCCTGGCCTTGCGGGTAAACTCACCGAAAATCAGCAGCAAGAGCACCGCGGCGGCGGCCACCAGCGCGAAAGCGGTGAAAAGGCGGTAGGAGATCTGCGGCGCCATCAGCACCGTCCCCAGCCACCGCGTCTGGCGCTGTTCCAGCACCTCGGGGCGAAACAGCGGCGCCGCTGCGGACGGCGCGGTGGGGCGTGCGACGTCCGTGTGGTGTCGCCCCGCGCCGGGCATGGCGGCTAACCCGCGATCTCGCAGTCACGCACGTCGAACGTCACCTCGATCAGTCTTGAAAGCTTGGGGACGGGCAGCACCTTGCGGATGCGCGGGTCGAAGAAGTCCTTCAACAGCGGCGGCCGCCTGCCCTTGAAATAGAAGGCCGGATCGTCGCGCACATCCTGGCAGGCCGTCAGGTCCAGCTCATCCTTGCGGGTAACGGTCTTGATGATGCAGGGCACGTGCCGGACCCCGGCAGCGTAAAGGGCGCAGGCGCGGTGGTAGCCGTTGTTGAGGAGAAAGCGGTTGTCGGCCTGAATGACGTTGAGGAAGTTGGAGCCGAAGCCGACCACCACACCGAACACGCCGGCGATCGGGCCGAATGAAGTGTAGTCGCGGAGTTGGTCGGGGCGGAGAAATACGGACTCGTGGTATCGGAGGTCAGAAGACGCGGAGATGAAATCGTATCGCCGCGAGCCGACGCGCTGGATCTTGAGCGGCACGGTCGGTGCATCAAGCGGCATGCAGAACCGGAAGAGGGCTTCCGGATCGGGATCCGAGCCGATCTTCGCCGTCAGGCCGTCGACGTATTGGCGGGTTACATGGAGCTGATAGACCACCAGCTTTTCCAACTCGACGACTCCGAAGCGCGTCGGCAGGGTGTCGAACGTGTGGACAAAGCGCGCATCGGCCATGACTTCGTCGGCCAACGGCTGCAGCGCAGGATCCAGATCCGCGCAGGCGGCCTGATCGGCGATACCCGCTTCACGACTCTCCAGCTCATAATAATAGTCGTTAGCCAACCGCCACTCGTCTGCCAGTTTCGCTCGGCTGAGAGCGGCGCCACCGATGACGATCTTGCGGACGTAATCCAAGTATCCGCTGAGCGACGGCTGCCCCAGCAGCCAAATTTCTTCCAAGCCCGTCTCGCCGAAGTTTGCAGACGGCAGTATGGGTTTTTGTTGTTGCACAAGATTTCCCATTTATTTGTTGATTATTAGATCGAACCGTCCAGATGCCTTAGCCTACGATCCCACTGTATTCCTTTTGGGCTTCGCCACCCGTCCTCGCATCGCTGACGTCAGATTCGTCCCGCAGATGAAGCGCCTCCGCGGTTTTCGCGGAGGCGCTCGTAAGCGAGGCCACGTGAGGCGGTCGGCCGCAACATTGCGTCAAGCGGCCTGAATGCTCACACGGCCGGTATTGTCAGAATATCAATGCATCAGGTGTCACCAGCAGCCGTAACCGCCGGATCCACTCTTGCTCTTCGACTTGCTCTTGGACTTGCTCTTGCTCCTGCTCTTGCTGCCGCCTTTGCTGCCGCTCTTGCTGCCGCCGCCGCAAGGACCGCAACCGCCGCGGCCACCATGCCTGCCCCGGTACCCGCCGCCGCCGTAGACGCTCTGCAGCTCGTCCATGATGAGGTCGCGCATGTCTTTCTCCCTTCGATAAGTTCTTTAAAATGTCAGCATTGCTGCACTGACAAGTCAATTTTGTTACACAAAACACTATCAATATCAAATAAAAACGTTGGATCTTGCAATTTCTGCGTCGATGAATGTTTACTCTATTTGCGTGTTTGTTGTGACCCATACCGGTTGTTAATGTTCATTCATGGGTGTCTGCCGGATCGGAAAAAGGTTCTGTATTAAAACCCGAGCGGGTCCGGAGCCTCTTGTTTTTGAGGTTGAGCGTATGTTTCTTCAATGGGAGGTAGGCCAACGTTTTTTTTACGACGTCGTGCACCGCCAACGGGGGCGGATGCTTGGAGAAGCCCGCTCAGCTGACCGGCGCAGGTAGTGCGTGGGTTAATCGTTTGCAGACTCGCAGGACGAATGCTGCGGACCGACCCCCAAGCGGGTCGGTCCGTGGACGGTATGATCGGGTAACGCCTTGTAGCTGAATGAAAAATGCGATGTCAGCGACACGCAGATGTAGATCTACGGCGGCCCTCGGCGCTATAGTGGGCAGCACGGCTGCTCCGGAACGGGGATGGAGAACGCGTGGCGGCACACGTCCGAGCGGAACATGGCGAGTCAAGCGCCGTCGACAGGCGCCGTCCGCTTCCGAGGCGATCGTCGTGAAGCCACCACAAAGGCGGCAGATTTTGAGTTGGATTGCGGAGTGCGTTCCGGGCAGGAGAGATGCGGTCATTACTGCTGATCTACACGTCCGTTCCATGGGGGCAGCGCGGCGATGAGGCGCGAGTCGGATTATTCCGGTCAGGCGGACGAGGGTGAATTCCGGTTCGTCTTCGCGACCTATCGCAAGGCTCTCGGGGTTGTCATCGGGGTCAGCGTCGTCATCAACCTTCTGATGCTGATCACGCCGCTCTATATGATCTATCTGTTTCGCCGCCTTGAGGCCGGCGGAGATCTCGACGGCGTCGCGCACCTCGCAATCATTGCCGTGATTGCGCTTCTGTTCCTTGCAGTGTTGGAGGCGGCGCGCAGCGTCATCCTGATGCAATTGGCCAACTGGCTCGACGCGCGCCTCAGCGAACGCGTGCTCGTGGCCGGCGTCGGGCCGGGCGAAGCGGCGGTCAGGAATGCTCTGGCGCAGGGGCTGGACGATCTGGCGACGATGCGAAGTTTCTTTACCGGCAACGCTATTTCGTCGGTGATGGACGCGCCGTGGGCGCTCTTGTTCGTCGTCGTCATCCTATTCATCCACCCGATGCTCGGCGTCATGGCAGCCATCGGCGCAGCGCTTGTTCTGGCCATCACCAGTCGTCATGAGGCCGGATCTCGGACACTGCGGGAGCTTTCGCGGCACGCCGCCGCGGATGCTCACCGACAGGCGCGGGCGACGCTCCGCAATGTCGATGCGGTCGGCGCCATGGGTATGGCGCCCAACGTGGTGCGGCGCTGGCGCGCCGCACAATCCGAGACGCAGGCGTTGCAAGAGGGCGTAGGTCGCCGCAGCGCTCTCTACGCTGCCGTCCTCAAGTTCGTCCGCTACGTTGTGCAGGTAGGCGCTATCGCCGTCGGCGTGTGGCTTGTGGCGTCCGGCAAGATGTCGATCGTAGCGGCGATCGCGGGCCTCTTCCTGATGAACCGCACCCTCATCACTGCGGAGGCGTTCGCCGAATCTCGACGGCCGCTGCGCGAAGCGCGCGAGGCCTACTCCCGCATCCAGTCCCAGTTGACGCGGCGTAAGGGGCGGTTCAGCCGCACCACGTTGCCAATGGCGCGGCGCGGCTTGCTCGTCACCCGCGTCGGCTACTACCACCCCGGAGGCAGCCAGCCGATCCTTCAGAACATCGGCTTAGAGCTTCAGCCCGGCGACGTGCTGGCCCTCGCGGGTACCATGGGCGCTGGCAAGACGACGCTCTGCCGGCTGCTGGTCGGCGTCCTCAAACCCAGCCGCGGCACCATCGTGTTCGAAGGCTTCAGGCTGGAGCACTGGCAGCCGGAAGCGCTCGGCCGCCTCATCGGCTATCTGCCGGATCATGTGCAGTTGTTCCACGGCAGCATTCACGACAACATCGCCCGGATGGGCGACGCGAAACGCGAGGAGGTGGTCGCGGCTGCAGAATTGGCCCGCGCCCACGAGATGATCGAGCTTCTGCCAGCCGGCTATGACACCGATGTCGGTGAGGACGGTCTGGCCTTGTCCAGCGGGCAGCGGCAGCAGATCGGGTTGGCGCGCGCCGTATTCGGCATGCCGGCGCTGGTCGTCCTCGATGAGCCGGACTCCAATCTCGACAAGGGCAGCCGCAGCGGATTGCGCGACATGATCAACGCGCTGCGTGCGCAAGGGATCATGACCGTCGTCATCAGCCACCGCGAGTCGATCCTGCGGCTCGGCAACAAGGTTGGCGTGCTACGCGACGGCGAGCTCACACTGTGGTCCATGTCAACCCACGCCGGCGGCGATAGCGAGGCCGATCCCGCCGAGACGGCGCGCGTCGTTTCGCCGCAACCGGCGGAGAGCTTCACGCGGTAGATCCATCCGCGCGACTTGCCCCTGTACCGCACGGGTGCGGGGAGCCGTCTGTGGACAGGCCGCGGGGGAGTCGATACAAGCAGACCACCGGCGTGCAATTGCCGGCGGGACCGAAGCGACTTAAATAGAAGCCATGCAGACCGTCAACGACATCCGCACCACCTTCCTTGATTATTTCGCGCGTCACGACCATCGCGTCGTCGCGTCGAGCCCGCTGGTGCCTCGCAACGACCCGACGTTGATGTTCGTCAACGCCGGCATGGTGCAGTTCAAGAACGTGTTCACCGGCGTCGAGAAGCGGGACTACCAGCGCGCCGTCACCTCGCAGAAGTGCGTCCGCGCCGGCGGCAAGCACAACGACCTGGAGAACGTCGGCTATACAGCGCGTCATCATACGTTCTTCGAAATGCTCGGCAATTTCTCGTTCGGCGACTACTTCAAGGACGTGGCCATCGAGCTGGCGTGGAACCTGGTTACGAAGGAGTTCGGGCTGTCCGCCGAGCGGCTGCTGGTCACCGTCTACGCCGACGACGACGAAGCGTTCGATCTATGGAAGCGGATTGCGGGGCTGCCGGAGCGGAAGATCCTCCGCATCGCCACCTCAGACAATTTCTGGGCGATGGGCGACACCGGCCCGTGCGGCCCGTGCTCCGAGATCTTCTACGACCACGGTGATCATATTCAGGGCGGCCCGCCGGGCAGTCCCGACGAAGACGGCGACCGTTTCATCGAGATCTGGAATCTGGTGTTCATGCAATACGAGCAGGTGACGCCGGACCAGCGCATTTCGCTCCCGCGTCCGTCGATCGACACCGGAGCGGGCCTGGAGCGCATCGCCGCGGTGATGCAGGGCACCCACGACAACTACCAGATCGACCTGATGCAGGCGCTCATTCACGCCTCGGCCGAGGCGACCGGGAGTGCCCCCGATGGCCCGCACCGCATGTCGCACCGGGTGATCGCCGATCATCTGCGCGCTACTAGCTTCCTGATCGCTGACGGTGTGATGCCGTCCAACGAAGGCCGTGGTTACGTGCTCCGCCGGATCATGCGCCGAGCGATGCGCCACGCCCACTTGATCGGCTGCGAGGAGCCGCTGATGTGGCGCCTCGTGCCGTCGCTGGTCGGCGCCATGGGCAGCGCGTACCCGGAACTATTGCGCGCCCGCGGGCTGATTACCGAGGTGCTGAAGCTGGAGGAGACGCGCTTCAAGCGCACCCTTGATCGCGGGCTGCGGCTGCTGGACGAGGCGACCCGGTCGTTGCCAACCGGAGGCGTGCTCGACGGCGAGACGGCCTTCAAGCTGTATGACACCTATGGCTTTCCGTTGGACCTCACCCAGGACGCGCTGAAGGCGGACGGACTGCAGGTCGACGCCGCCGGCTTCGAGGCGGCGATGGCTCGTCAGCGGGCTGCTGCCCGTCAGGCGTGGGCCGGGTCTGGCGAGGCGGCGACGGAAGCGGTGTGGTTCGCCATCCACGAGGATGTCGGCGCCACCGAGTTCCTTGGCTACGACACCGAGGCCGCGGAGGCCAGGGTCGTCGCTTTGATCGTCGATGGCCAGCGCGTCGAGATGGCGGAGCCGGGCCGCGACGTGGCGGTGATCTGCAACCAGACGCCGTTCTACGGCGAGTCGGGCGGCCAGGTCGGCGACACCGGCACCATCACTAACGCAGCCGGTGCCCGCGTCGAGGTCTCCGACACGCAGAAAAAGCTCGGTCTGCTTACCGTGCACATCGGTGCGTTGGAAGTGGCGCCGCTACGGGTGGGCGACCAGGTCACGATGGAGGTGGAGCACGAAAGACGCACCGAAATCCGCGGCAATCACTCCGCCACCCATCTATTGCACGCGGCGCTCCGCCGCCGTCTCGGCGATCACGTCACCCAGAAAGGCTCGCTGGTGGCCCGCGACCGGCTGCGCTTCGACATCTCGCACCCCAAGGCTTTGACGCCGGACGAGATCGCCGCGATCGAGGCGGACGTCAACGCCCACATCCGCGCCAATGGCGCCGTCATAACGCGGCTGATGGACCCCGAAAGCGCGGCGGCGGCGGGCGCCATGGCGCTGTTCGGGGAGAAGTACGGCGACGAGGTGCGGGTGGTCACCATGGGGGCGCCGGAGAATGGCGAAGGTGTCAACCACAGTAACGGCAACAACTTCTGCGTCGAGCTATGTGGTGGCACTCACGTGCAGCGGACCGGCGACATCGGGCTGTTCAAGATCGTCTCCGAGAGTGCACTGGCGGCCGGTGTGCGCCGCATCGAGGCGCTGACCGGCGCCGGCGCCCAGGCTTACATCGCCGAGGAAGAGGCGGCGCTGCGGGAGACCGCGGCGTTGCTCAAGTCTTCTCCGCAAGAGGTTCCTGCGCGGGTCGCGGCGCTGATCGAGGAGCGCCGGCGGCTGGAGCGGGAGCTGTCGGAAGCCCGCCGCGCCATGGCAACCGGCGGCGGCGAGGCGATTGCGGAGGTGAGGGATATCTCCGGCATCAAGTTCGCGCCGCGGCTCCTGGAGGGCGTCCCTGCCAAGGACTTGAAGAGCCTCGCTGACGATCTCAAGAAGCAGGTCGGCTCCGGCGTGGTCACCTTGGTGTCGACCAGAGATGGCAAAGCTTCCATCGTCGTCGGCGTGACCGACGATCTGACCGACCGCCTCAATGCCGTCGACCTGGTACGCGTCGGTTCGGCGGCGCTCGGCGGCAAAGGCGGCGGCGGCCGCCCGGACATGGCGCAGGCCGGCGGTCCGGAAGCGGCCAAGGGAGCGGCGGCATTGCAGGCCATCGAACACGCCTTGGCCGGCGCCGTTTGATGTTCGGGAGCGTCAGCTTGAAGTGCAGGCGTTACCCGAGGTAGGAGGGCAGGATCTCCTCTACGGCGGTCGGGATGATTCCGAGTTCCGTCAAGCCCGGTTCGTGGCCGACCGCGACGTTGTCGGTCTTGAGGAGTTCGACCTGGTCCCGCGTCAACGGCGGCGTCGGCAGTTGTCCCAACACCATTCCCTGCAGTTCGGCTACGAAGAACGGCACCGGCACCAGGACGCGGCGTGTGCCCATGGTGTCCAGCATCAATTGCAAGAGCGTGCGGAAACTGTACGTGCGCGGCCCGGCAAGCTCGTACGTCTTGCCCGCCGCGCTGTCGGCATCGAGCGCGACCACGAAGGCGTGCGCCACATCGCCGACGTAAACGGGCTGGAATCGCGTTCGGCCCCCACCGATCAGCGGCAGCGCCGGGGAAAAGCGGGCCATGCCGGCGAACTTATTGAAGAAGTCGTCATCCGGGCCGAACACGATGCTGGGCCGCATGATCGTGGCCTGCGGGAACGCTTCGCGCACCGCCCGTTCTCCGGCAGCCTTGCTCCTCGCATAAGCCGACGGCGATTGCGCACTGGCTCCAAGCGCCGACATCTGCACTAATCGGCCGACGCCGGCCGCGGCCGCAGCTTCGGCGACGTTGCGGGCGCCTTGCTCGTGAACGCGGGTGAAGGTCTGGCGGCCCTTCTCGAACAGGATGCCGACCAGATTGATCGCCGCATCCGCGCCCGCCACCGCCGACTGCACTGACTTAGCGTCGGTGACGTCGGCGGTGACGAAATCCAAACGCCCACTGCCGCCGGCACCGGCTTCGGGCGCCCGACGCCCTTCGCTTCGCCTCGCGACTGTGACGTCCATGCCGGCAACCCGGAGCGTCCGCACCAACTCTTCCGACGAACCCCGAGCCACCGAACACGACGACTCGGCGGCTTGACGGTGACTCGGTTGGTTCGGCAGACCCCGGCTGCTCGGAGTTCGTGTCGGTGATCACCTGTTTATCCTTCTGCGGGTGATTGGAGGCGTCAGCCGCCGACGAGGCGCACCGACGTCAGCCGGATCTCCGGACCGGCCAGTGCCTTGGACACCGGGCAACCGTGCTTCGCCGTCTCCGCCTGCTGCCGCAGGGTCGTCTCGTCGAGCCCGGACGCCGTCACTTCCGTCTCCAACTCGATCCAAGGGATTTCGAAGCCGCCTTCCACCTTTTCAAGGCGAACCTTCGCCGTCGTCGCGACACGCTGCGGCTCGACGCCGGCGGTAGTCAATCCATGAGCGAGCGCCATGGAAAAACAGCCGGCATGGGCAGCGGCGATCAACTCTTCCGGATTGGTCCCGGCACCCTGCTCGAACCGCGAGGTAAACGAGTACTTGCCTTCAAAGGCGCCGCTGCCGAGGGCGACGCTGCCTTCGCCCGCCTTCAGATCACCTTTCCATTCCGCTCTGGCGTTGCTGGTCTTCATAAGAACACTCCCTAACTTTCAGTTGCTATCGGTTGTTAACGCTGGAACCTTGGTCACCGCTCGATCGACTGGAGGCAGTCGCTAGCCACAGCAGCCACAGGAGCCCGGTTCCGAGCAAAATAATCATCAGCGGCGGCACGACGACGCCCACCATCCACATGTCGTCCCGGAACCAGGAAGCGAATGGAGCGAATACCGCGACGTAAACCGCCACCGCCACCGTCAGAACGATCCATAGCAGAAACAAGCGCCGACGCCATCGGCCGGTCGCCCGGTCTATCGAATGTTCGAGCATGTGAGCCTCTGGCGCTGAATTGCGACAACCGACGGCCTTCGCTACCTTCCCCGCATGCCGTAGAACGATTACTTCTTGCCGATCACGCCGCACGCCAACCGCGGCCCGGCGTCGCCGGCTGGATCGGTTTCATAGTCATCGCCGTTCTGGTGGATGACGACGGAAGCGCCGTCGTCGTCGAAAAGAGCGCCATCCAGCTTCAAATTCATAGCGAACATTTCGACCTGTAGATCGCCGGTCGAGGGAACGTGGATGTTGGGCAGGTCGCCCGCGTGCATGCCATGCTCGCTCATGATGCCATGCTTCTTGTTATCCGGGTTGAAATGGCCGCCGGCGCTCTTGAAATCAGGCGGGTCGCATTTGCCGATTTCGTGGATGTGAATGGCGTGCGTTCCCATCGGGAGGTTGACGAGGGCTGCCTCGACGACGACGCCCTGGCCCTGGACCGGTTCGTTCAAGGTGACAGCGCCGACGCTCGCCGTCGGCGTTCATCAGTTCGGTGACGGCGTAACGAGGCGACGGGTCGGCGCTCTTCTTTTGCGCATCCTGGGCCGCCGCCGGGCCGACCAGAATCGCGGAAACGGCGATCAGCGCCGCCGCACTAAGTAGATTGCGCTGCGCGAATGTTGGCATCAGTGGCCTCCCGATTTGACTGATCAATGGGTTGTATAGAAGCGGCATCTGCCGTCCGCCCTAACATAAGTTAGGCCGCAGGATAGGCTAAGCGAGGGAATGGCGCCGCATCGATTTCAGCGCGCCGCGTTGGAGACGAACTTGGTGACCAGATAGGGTTCAATCGCATCGGCGCCGCCCTCGCTGCCGTAGCCCGAATCCTTGACTCCGCCGAACGGCGCTTCCGGCGTCGCCAGGCCGAAGTGATTGATGCTGATCATCCCCGCCTCGACGCTCGCCGCCAACGCCTGCGCCGTCGCGTTGGAGCCGGTGAAGGCGTAGGCGGCGAGGCCGAGGGTCAGGCGGTTGCCCTCGGCGACGGCATCGTCCAGCGTTGCGAAACGATTGACGATGGCGACCGGACCAAACGGCTCCTCGATCATGATCCGGGCGGTCGTTGGGACCTCGGCGAGCACCGTCGGCTGGAAAAAGTAGCCCTTGTTGCCGATGCGTTGGCCGCCGGCGGCGAGGCGGCCGCCGCTTTCGACGGCATCCTTGATCAATGCTTCCAGCGCCGCGATGCGTCTATCGTTGGCGAGCGGCCCCATGCGGACGCCATCGTCGAGGCCGTTGCCGACCTTGATCTTGCCGGCCGCAGCGACAAAACCGTCAAGGAACCGATCGTACACCGAATCTTGGACCATTAGCCGGGTCGGCGCGATGCAGGCCTGACCTGCGTTGAGGTACTTGAGGGAAGCGAGCAGCTTGACGGCCTTGCCGACGTCGGCGTCGTCGCAGACGATCGCCGGGGCGTGACCGCCGAGTTCCATGGTCGAGCGTTTCATGTGCTGGCCGGCCAGCGACGCCAACTGTTTGCCGACCGCGGTCGAGCCGGTAAACGAGATCTTGCGGATCAGCGGGTGCGGAATCAGGTACTCCGAAATCTCCGCCGGCACGCCGTAGACCAGATTGACGACGCCCGGCGGAAGGCCGGCGTCGGCGAAGGCGCGGATGAGAGCTGCTGCGCTCGCCGGCGTCTCCTCCGCCGCCTTGACGATGATCGAGCAGCCAGCCGCCAGCGCCGCGCCCACTTTGCGCACAACCTGGTTGATCGGGAAGTTCCACGGGGTAAACGCCGCGACCGCGCCAACCGGCTGCTTGATGGCCATCTGCACCACTCCTGGCGCGCGGGCCGGGATAACCCAGCCGTAGGTGCGGCGCGATTCCTCCGCGCACCAGTCGATCATGTCAGCGGCTGACATAGTCTCGCCGACCGCCTCGGCGAGCGGCTTACCCTGCTCGCGCGTCAAGATCCAGCCGATGTCGCGGGCGCGCTCGCGCAGCAGGTCGGCAGCGCAGTGCATCACCTTGGATCGTTCGACGGCCGGCGTTGCGCTCCACACCTTGAACGCCTTGTCCGCCGCCGCCAGGGCGTCGTCCAAATCCGGCGTCTCTGCGTGAGCGACGGTGCCGATGGTGTCCTCGGTGGCAGGGTCGACGACGGGCAGGGTGCGTCCGTCGGCACCGTCCCGCCACTGGCCGTCGATCAAGAGTTGTGTGTCCGGATAGTCAGGCATGGTGGCCGCTCTCTCCCCTGGCGCGTTCTCTTCTCTGGTTTCCTGAACGTGGTGTCCGTGCGAGCCGTCGTAAAGCCTGGCAGGCGGCCGCGAGGCATGAATTACAGATCGGCTTAACCCAGTTTAGTTCCCGCGCCGGGTGAACTTGTTAACGTCGAGCTTCCAGGTGACTCTTGTCAGGAGAGAGGCCATGAGCGCGACCGTTGGCGACTTCATTCTCCAGCGCATCTCCGACTGGGGCATCAAGCGCATCTACGGCTATCCTGGCGACGGCATCAACGGCCTGATGGGCGCGATGGCGCGGATGAAGGACACGTTCGACTACATCCGGGTGCGCCACGAGGAAATGTCGGCGTTCATGGCTGGAGCGCACGCGAAATTCACCGGCGAAGTCGGCATGTGCATGGCGACCTCGGGACCCGGCGCCGTGCACCTGCTCAACGGCCTTTACGACGCCAAGATGGATCACATGCCGGTCGTAGCTTTGGTTGGGCAGCAGGCGTCCTCGTCGCTTGGCAGCGACTATCAGCAGGAAGTGGATCTCCAGAGCCTGTTCAAGGACGTCGCTTCCGCCTACGTCGAGACCATCGTCAATCCCGCCCAGGTGCGCCACGTGGTCGACCGGGCGATCCGCATAGCCGCCGCCGAGCGCACGATCACCTGCATCATCGTCCCCAACGACGTGCAGGAGATGGACGCAGTTCCGTCGCCGCCCCACGCCCACGGCAACGTCTACTCCGGCATCGGCCACGCCCGCCGTCATCTGTGTCCGAGCGACGATGATCTGCAGGCTGCCGCGCGAGTGCTGAACGAAGGCGAGAAGGTCGCAATCCTGGTCGGCGCCGGAGCATTGGGGGCGACCGACGAGGTCATCCAGGTGGCCAGTGCCCTTGGTGCAGGCGTCGCCAAGGCGCTCCTCGGCAAGGCGGCGCTGCCCGACGACCTGCCGTTCGTCACCGGCTCCATCGGCCTCCTCGGCACGCGCCCGAGCTACGAGTTGATGGACGGCTGCGACACGTTGCTGATGGTCGGCACCACCTTCCCGTACGTTGAGTTCCTCCCCAAGGAGGGGCAGGCGCGCGCAGTTCAGATCGATATCTCGCCACGCAACTTCGAGATCCGCTATCCCACCGAGGTCAACCTCGTCGGCGACAGCGCATCGACGCTGCGCCGGCTGCTCCCGCTCCTCAAACCGAAGGAGCACGGGAAGTGGCGCAAGTCGGTCGAGGATGGCGTCGCCGAGTGGTGGCGGGAGGTCGATGCCAAGGCGATGGAGCCGGCCAACCCGATCAATCCGCAACGGGTGTTCTCCGAGTTGTCGCGGCTGCTGCCGTCGAACGTCATTCTCTGCGGCGACTCCGGCTCGCACACCAACTGGTATGCCCGCAACATCAAGATCCAGCGCGGCATGATGGGCAGTCTTTCGGGCAAGCTCGCCACCATGGGGAGCGGCGTGCCCTACGCCATTGCCGCCAAGATGGCCTATCCAGACCGGCCGGTTCTGGCTATGGTCGGCGACGGCGCGATGCAGATGAACGGCAGCGCCGAGCTGGTCACCATCAAGCAGTACTGGCGGCGCTGGTCCAACCCCACCTTCATCGTGATGGTGCTGGTCAACCACGACCTCAACCAGGTGACCTGGGAGCAGCGGGCGCTTGCGGGCGATCCCAAGTTCGAGGCCGCCCAGGACGTCATCGATTTTCCGTACGCCGCGTACGGCGAACTGATGGGGTTCAGAGGCATCCGCGTGGAGACGCCGGAGCAGATCGAGGAGGGCTGGAAGCAGGCGTTGGCCGCCGACCGGCCGGTGGTCATCGAATTCCTGACCGACGCCAACGTGCCACCGCTGCCGCCACACATCACCTTCAGTCAGGCCAAGTCGTACCTGACGGCGCTGGTCAAGGGCGACCCGGACCAGAGCGGCATCATCAAGCAAAGCGTCACCCAGATGAGGCATCGGGTTCTGCCGACCAGCGGCCGCTCCGAGGACTCCTAGCGGTGCCGCAGGCGACGCCCGTCGAGCGCCTTGAGGTCAGCGTCTTCGTGGCGCCAACCGACGCGCCGGAAGCGGATCGGCAGCGACCCAGCTGTTGGATGCTCGACTCCGGCTGCTGCGGGATGGCCTGGTCGTTCGGCTTCGAAAAGGAGCACTATGACGTGTCGATGAAGGCCGGGGAGCGGGTGCTGCTGCCGGCGGTGCGGGCGGCGGCAGAGGATTGCCTGATCATTTACGATGGCTATAGCTGCCGCGAGCAGATCGCCCAGGCGAAGACCCGCCGCGCCATCGACCTTGCCGAAGTGCTCGATCTGACGGGACAAAAAGGAGAGCGGCGATGACGGAGCCGATAGGTCGGCGGCGGTGGGCGATCGCGGAGGGCTACATCCCGTCCGGCAGCACCGGTCCGGAAGGACCGATGACGAGCCACGAGACCGCCTGCATCCTCAACGCCAGCGACGCCACGGCCAACGTGGCGATCACCGTCTACTTCACTGACCGGGAGCCGGCGGGCCCGTACCGGCTGCGGGTGGCGGCGCGGCGCACCCTTCACGTCCGCTTCAACGACCTCGAGGACCCGGAACCGGTGCCGCGGGACACCGACTACGCTTCGGTGATCGAGAGCGATCAGCCCATCGTCGTCCAGCACACTCGCCTTGACTCGCGGCAGAGCGAGTTGGCGCTGCTCTCGACGATCGCATATGGCGGAGATTAGACCGCGGGACGGCATGATCTGTCGGATCCGTCTGCGCGGTCGTATCCTCCGTCGAATTATTCGCTGGATGTCGAAGGAGCACTCATGGATGCACCTTTAGCTCATCGGATCGCCATCGTTACCGGCGGAAGCTCAGGCATCGGCGCCGCGTGCGCTCTGGGTCTGGCGGAAGCCGGCGCTACGGTGGCGGTGATTTACCGCAGCGATGCCGGCGGGGGAGAGGAGACCGGCCGCAGGATCCGTGATTCCGGTGGGCGAGCCGCGGTCATCCGCGCCGACGTGAGCGACGAAGACCAAGTGCTCGCCCTGTTCGACGAGGTGCGCGAGCGCTTCGGCACTGTACACATCCTCGTTAACAACGCGGGCATCCAGATCGACGTGCCGTTCATCGACATGTCGCTCCAGGACTGGAGCAGGGTCATCGCCGTCAACCTCACCGGCCAGTTCCTCTGCGCCCGGGAAGCCGCGCGGGAATTCTGCCGGCGTGGAGTTGATGAGTCTGGATCGAGGGCGACCGGCAACATCATCTGCATGAGTTCGGTGCATCAGCAGATACCGTGGGCATGCCGCGCCAATTATGCGGCCTCCAAGGGAGGCGTGCGCATGCTGGTGGAGACCCTTGCCCAGGAGTTGGCGCCGCACCGCATCCGCGTCAATGCCGTCGCACCCGGCGCCATCCGGACCGACATCAACCGCGATGCTTGGGAGACCGAGGACGCGGAGCAACAACTTCTCAAGCTCATCCCCTACGGGCGCATCGGCGACGCCGAGGATGTCGCACGGGCGGTGGTGTGGCTCGCGTCGGACGCGAGCGACTACGTCACCGGCCATTCTCTGGTGGTCGACGGCGGCATGCTCCTCTATCCGGCGTTTCGCGAGGGCGGATGATCGCACGACTGGCGGCCGTCGCCTCCGCCCGCTGGAACTAATCGCTTGCGTCGGAGTTCTCTCGCCAATGGCGGCGATGATCCGCAGTTGAAATCGATACGCGCCCTGACGTGGCGATTTTTAGGAGGAGACTGGAGATGCGTGCACAAGCGACCTTGACGGCAATCGGCTTGGTAACCGGCCTGATGATGGCTTCGTATCCCGTTGGCGCCCAGACGGCGGATAGCCCATGCAAGATAGCGCCGGGCGAGACCCAGGGCGTGACGGCAGACGGCAAACCGTGCTGGGCTGACCGCACGGGAAGCAGCGATTCCAGCGGAGCCGGCCCTGGGACCGGAACGGGAGCCGGGGCAGGTAGCGCCGGCACCGGCGGCGGAACGGGCGCCGGCGGCGGTTCTGGAAGCGGCGGCACGGGCGCCGGCGGTACTGGCGGATCCGGCGGTGCCGCGGGTGATGCTGGCACCGGCGGCGCCGCGGGCAGCGGCGGCGCGGGTGGCGGTGGCAGCGCGGGTGGTGCCGGTTCGGGCGCCGGAGGATCGGGCAGCGGTGGCGCCGGAGCTGGCGGTGGTTCTGGAAGCGGTGGCGCCGGAGGAGCGGGTAGCGGTGGCGCCGGAGCTGGCGGCGGTTCTGGAAGCGGCGGCGCAGGGGCCGGTGGCGGAGCTGGCGGTGGTGCTGGCGGGGCCGGCGGTGGTGGTGCTGGCGGCGGCGGAGCCGGCGGCGGCGGCGGCGGCGGCCAGTAGAACAAGCTCTACAGGATGACTGGAGGTGCGTGCCGGCGGCTGATCGACGGCACGCGCTTTCTCTTGAGCGGAGCCAGTGGGAGGGAGAAGGCATGCCGACTACGATCGGAACCGAAAGTGATGTAGCTGCTTTGTTCAACGACCTTATCAAGCTCGACCACGACGCCATCCAGGCATACGAAGCCGCTATCAACAAACTGGATAATGCTGCATGGAAGCGGGAACTCACCGCGTTCCGCAGCGATCATGTCCGGCATACCGAGGAGTTGGCGGCGGTCGTACGCGATCTTGGGCAGGAGCCGCCTTCCGGCCCTGACATGAAGCAGATGTTGACCGTCGGTAAAGTCGCGCTGGCCGAGGTGTTCGGTGACAAAGCCATTTTGCGGGCCATGAAGACCAACGAGGACGACACCAATACTGCCTACGAGCGCGCTGCCGGACGAAGCGACCTGCCGGCCTCGGCGGTGCCGGTCGTGCGGGCGGCCCTTGCCGATGAACGCCGACACCGTGATTGGATCGAAAAAACAATCGCCGCGGCTTGATCCGTTTCGCCCACCGCCGTCGCACTTGCTAGCGGCGGCACCGGTCGGTCGGCTTGGCGTCGTACCTCATGGGCGGCTGGATCCTCGCCTACGGCTCTGGGCTGCTGTTCACCGCAACTGGTTGAGCGCCGTTCTCCCACTTGGAGGCTGATCATGGCGCGCTCGCCTCGGGTTGTCGTTATTACTGGAGCCTCGGCCGGCGCCGGGCGGGCGGCGGCGCTGACCTTCGCTGGGCAGGGCGACCGGTTGGGCCTGATTGGGCGCAGCAGCCGCGGCCTCGACAGCGCCAGGGAGGAGATAATCGCAGCCGGCGGCACTGCGGTCGCGCACGCCGCCGATGTCTCGGATCCCGAGGCGCTGGCCCGCGCCGCCGACGCCATCGAGGCCGAGTTGGGACCTATCGACGTGTGGGTCAATAACGCCATGGTCACGGTTCTGGGCCCGATCGCTGAGTTGAAGCCGGAGGAGGTACGCCGGGTCATGGAGGTGACATTCCTTGGCGCGGCGTACGGCACGATGATCGCGCTGCGGCGCATGCAGGCGCGGGGCCGCGGCACCATCGTTCAAGTCGGCTCGGCCCTGGCTTACCGGTCGATCCCCCTGCAGGCGCCCTACTGCGCCGCCAAGGCGGCGATCCGCGCCTTTACCGACTCGCTCCGCTCCGAGTTGCTCCATGAGAGAAGCCCCATCCAAATCACCATGGTGCACATGCCCGGGCTAAACACCCCGCAGTTCTCGTGGGCGCGGAACAAGTTCCGCAGGCGCCAGCAGCCGGTTCCGCCGATCTTCCAGCCGGAGGTCGCCGGCCGCGCCGTTGCCTTCGCCGCCGATCACCCGCGCCGCGAATACTGGGTCGGCTTGTCGTCGGTGCAGGCGATCATGGGACAACGTGTGTGGCCGGGGCTGCTCGACCGGATGATGAGCAGCAAGGCCTGGGACGGGCAGTTCCTCGACAAGGAAATCGCGCCGGACCGCCCCGACAACCTGTTCAACCCGGTCGAGGGCCTGCACGCCACCCATGGCCAGTTCGACGACCGCGCAAAGCCGCGGAGCCCGCAGTTCTGGCTGGAGCGGTATAGGCTGATGGAGGTCGGCGCCGCGCTCTTGCTATCGGTTCTGGTAGCCGGCATCGTCGGCCTCCTGCTTTGGCTGTGAGAAGGCGGCCTCAGCGCGTACCCGCGCGGTGACGGCGGACGATCGGCCCGTTTCGAAAGGAGAAGAGCCATGTTCTTTCAACGCATTAAGACCCCCGGCATCGCCCATGTGGCCTACATCATTGCGGACGGTGGGCGCGCGGTCGTCGTCGATCCGCGCCGCGACGTGGACGAGTATCTTGCCGTCCTCAAGGACAACGACCTCAGCCTCGAATACGTCATCGAAACCCACCGTCAGGAAGATTTCGAGATGGGCTCGGCGGCGCTGCGCTCCCTGACGGGCGCCCAAGTCGTGACCGGCGACCATGCCTGTTTCGGCCACAGCGACATCCGCCTCAAGGACGGCGACGAACTGACCATGGCAGGCCTCACCTTCAGGGCCCTCCACACCCCCGGGCACACGCCGGAGAGCGTGTGCTGGGCGGTGTACCACGATGCTTACAAGGACAAGGCGTGGGGCGTACTCACCGGCGACTCGCTGTTCATCGGAGATGCGGGCCGCACCGACTTGCCCGATCCGGACAAGACGGCGGAAAATGCGGGCCTGCTGTACGACGCTCTGCACGCCAAGATTTTGCCGCTGGGCGACCAGGCTTTGGTGCTGCCGGCGCATGGAGCCGGCACGGTCTGCGGTGGCAACGTCGCCAACCGCGATCACGCGACGCTCGGCCTGGAGAAGATCGCCAACTCCGCGTTCACTATGGACAGGGACGCGTTCGTGCGGCACCGCCTCGCCGACCGCATCCCGCGTCCGCCGTACTTTGATCTGATGGAGGAGGTGAATCTGGATGGAGGCCGTCCGGTCGCCCTGCGTGGCACGGACGTCCGGGTGTTGCAGCCGAAGGACTTTGCCGCCGCCTGCGAACGCGCGGCGGTGATCGACACGCGCCTGCCGGAAGCCTTCGCCGGCGGCCACATTCCTCGGTCCTATAGCATTTGGCTGAGCGGGCTCGCGATGTTCGGCGGCTGGGTGGTGAGCGACGACGACGGCATCCTGCTTGTCGTCGACGGGACCGAGGAGTTGGATGCGGCCGTTTCCTACCTGACCCGCCTCGGCCGCGACCGCATCAAAGGTGTCCTCGCCGGCGGCTTCGAGGCGTGGCGCGACGCAGGCCTGCCGGTGGAGCAGTCCGGGACCATCACTCCGAAGCAGCTTGCCGCCGACCGGGGCGATTACGTGGTGCTCGACGTGCGGGAGATCTCAGAGTTCGAGGCAGGCCACATCCCGGACGCGCGCCACATGTACGTCGGCTACCTGGAGAGCAGGCTGGGCGATCTCGGTCTCGACACATCGGACCGGATCGTCGTTACCTGCAGTGTCGGGCACCGCGCGGGCCTCGGCGTCAGCATCCTCAAGCGCCATGGCTACGAGCACGTCTACAACCTCCTCGGCGGCATGACCGCCTGGAAGACGCTCGGCCAAGAGGCCGCGGTTTTGGGCTGAACTTGAAACAGGCTCGCCGGCTTAACCGGCCATGAAGGTCTTTCTTCTTCACCAATCCCGCTGCCGGCTCCGGTAACGTATGGGACGTGCGCAATACCGGCTCGGCGGCAGTTGCCTTCGTCGCGGCGGGCCTTTTGCTCGGCGCGAAGCTCGACCGCCCGAACCTGTGGGACGTTGCCGGCGGCATCGTGCTCGTCCAGGCTACGGGCGGAAGGGTGCTTGAACGGCTACCGGATGGCTGGCGACCATTCGCGGCCTTTGCGCCCGGGGCTGCCTCGGAAGACGATCTCGGACGCGGCCGCTGATCCTGGGCGACCCCGCAGCCGCCGAAGCGGCTGCGGATGTCTTCTCCGGATGAAATTGTGCGGCGTTCGTACTTAACGTTTCGCCGCCACCGACGCCACATCGCGACTTACGTAGTCATGGGTCAACGTCGGGATCAGGGCCGCCAGCTTGCTGGCGAGGCTCTCCTCCTCGGCCTTGATCTCGCTGGCGATGCGGGACACCTCGGCGTCACCGGCGGCGTCGGCTGCGGCCGCAAGCGAGGTGTAGGCGGCCACCTCGAAGTGCTTGAAGCTGTAGTCGGTGATGGCGTTCTTCAGGACCTCGTCGGAGGCCGCCGTTCCCGTCAGCTCCTGGATCTTGCCCATCACCGTCATCGCGGCATCCTTCAGCGACGACGTCTTTTCGCCCCGCTGTTCAAGGCACGCGCCGACCCGCTCGCGCTGGCGCCGCGACGCCGCCACATGCTCCTCGACCCACGCCCGCATTTGCGGATAGTTCTCGAGCCGGCTGAGCTGGTTCTCTATCGACTCGATGGCCTGCTTCTCCATCGCATGCGCGTCGCGCAGCCACGTCATCAAATGCTCTTGACTGGTCGCCATGTTCGTTCCTCACACTGAATGTTCGAGTTCGGCGCAGATACCGGCGGCGCCACGCCACGCTTCGATTATCGGGGAATGCCCGTCCGGGCTAACCGCTGCCCAGGGAGTCACTCGACGCGAAGGTGTCCTTCCCCTCTGCACCAAGCCTGTCCCCCGGCGTTGCGGGATTCGCCGTTGCTTCCGGAGCCAGCCTCTCCGCTGCCGCCATCTCCTCTTGGTCGAAGTCGTCGTAAAAGTCCGGGTCCGGCTGGCTCAGCAACTCCAGCAATGCGTACCGCTCCTCTTCGATCTCCTGGACGGTGCGGAAGCCGAGGCCTCGCAGCACCGGCAGCGGCGGGCACCATCCCTGCACGGCATGCTGAAAAAGGAAAGCCGTCACCAGCGCCGGCAGCACCAGCCAGCGGCGATCGACGGTGGCGCCGAGCGCAACGCCGCTGAAAGCGAGCACCGAGGCGTTAGCCTCCAGGGCGCGCTCGACGTCCCACTCCCTGTCCAACTCATCGAGGCGCTCATCAATTTCATCCGGATGGTCGGCGTAATAAACGATTCGGTCGACCGTCTCGCCGGCGATGCGGCGGTTGATCTCGTCTGCCGTGTGGGCGGCGACCCGCTTCCTGCCGGACATGAACATGCTCATCCCTTCCTCCCATCCCTGATTTCCGCCGAACCGGCGCCGGCAGTGGGCGCGACGGCAGCCGGTGGCTCGTCCGCCGGTTCAGCGAACTACCGCTTCACGAACTTGAAAAACCGACTCGTGCCGCCGCCCTTGGTTTCGTTCTGGTACAGAAAGGCCAGTTTCTGCTCCTCGAACTTTTCGAACAACTCTTCCCATGTGATGATGTCGAGTTCTTCTTTGCCGTCATCGAAGGCAATGCGGATAATGCCGACGTCATCGTCATCATGGGTCGCCTGGACTGCGGCGGGGCGGCCGCCCCGCTCCTCTGCCCAGCGGCGGATGACGTCGTGATCGGTCGTTGTCTTGGACTCCTGAGACATCGGAATTCCTTCACGCTCTTGATGGAGCCTGCGAGTGCTTCTCCGACGCAGGGCAAACGCGCGCCCTTCCTCGTTGGTTCCACGATGATGACTTAATGACGGCCGGCAGCGGGGAACGCCCGAGCCACCGTGCTTTAACATCAACATCAGCCGGAACCTTTAACGGTTCAGGCTGTTACATTCGCGTGCGACACGGCGTGGGCCGCATTACTCTGGTGACGCCGTTGCGAGAGCGGTTCGTCCGAAGCGGGCGGCCGAAGTGAACATCAGCCGGGCTGGGATAGTGTGCCGGCGAAAGCGGGGCGGGAATCGACATGGCATCAAACTATCTGGTCACTGGCGGCGCCGGCTTCATCGGTCGCCACCTTTGCAGGACCCTGCTCGGGAGCGGCGCACAGGTGCGGGTCCTCGATTCTCTCGTCGACCAGGTGCACGGGGTCGATGCGGCTGTTCCTGACGATCTTCCGGAGGCTGTGGAATTCCGCCGCGGCGACATCCGCGACGCCGCTGCCGTACGCGCCGCGCTTGCCGGTGTTGACGGTGTTTTCCATCTGGCGGCTGAAGTCGGCGTCGGTCAAAGCATGTATGAGATCGACCGCTATACGGCGACGAACGACTTTGGGACGGCGGTTCTGTTTCAGCAACTGATCGCGCGCCCGGTCAAGCGGGTGGTGGTCGCATCCTCCATGAGCGTCTATGGCGAAGGGCTTTACGTCACGGCCGAGGGCGATCCTGTGGATGACGCAACGCGTCCGGGGCAGGGCGGCTGGGATCCGGTCGATTCGGACGGTCGGCCGCTTACGCCGGTCGCGACACCGGAAGGCAAGCAGCCCGATCTCGCCTCTGTCTACGCTCTCAACAAGTACGTCCAGGAGCGCATGACCCTGATCGTCGCCAGGGCCTACGGCATGGACGCCTGCGCGCTGCGGCTGTTCAATGTCTATGGTCCGGGCCAAGCGCTTTCAAATCCCTATACCGGAGTGCTGGCGATTTTTGCGTCGCGGCTGCAGAACGGACAGCAGCCGATGGTGTTCGAGGATGGTCGACAGCGCCGCGACTTCGTCCACGTGGAAGACGTGGCGCGCGCCTTCCGCGACGCGATGGAGCGGCCGGAAGCCAATGGCCGGGTCATCAATATCGGCAGCGGCCGGTCCGTGTCGATCCAGGAAACCGCAGAGCGGCTGGCAGCGGTGCTCGGCCGTCGCGACATCCGCCCGTTAATCACCGGCAAGGGCCGCAGCGGCGACATCCGGCACTGCTTCGCCGATATCTCGCGCGCCCGGCAGCTCTTGGACTTCGAGCCGCTCCGAACCTTTGACAATTCCCTGGAGGAGTTCGCAGGGTGGGTCGCCGAGCAGCAGACGGTGGATCGGACCGAGGCTGCCGCCGCGGAATTGAGCAGAAAAGGCCTGGTGGCATGACCCTCGTCAACGCCAGCGGCGAACCTCTGGGCGTGGTGGAGTGGTTTCGCCCCGGCGACGAGGCGCGGGTCGAGGCGGCGCTTGAGCGTATGGCGCGGCTGGGGTTCATCCGCCTGCGCACCCATCTGTCGTGGGCGGACTTTCATGTCGATGACGGCCGCTGGTACGACTGGCTGTTGCCGGCGCTGGGCGCGGCAGTGGAAGTGCTGCCGTGCGTCCACTTCACGCCGCCGAGCCTGTCGCTGACCGGGACCAGCGCCGGCCCGCCGCGTCGTCCGCGGGACTATGCGGACTTCATCGACGAGGTGATCAGCCGGTACGGCCGCTGGTTCGAGTGGGTCGAGCTGTGGAACGAGCCCAACAACCTGAGCGACTGGGATTGGCGGATCGATCCCGACTGGCAGATCTTCAGCGACATGATCGGCGCCGCCGGCCATTGGGCGCGGCGGCGCGGCCGCAAGACCGTTCTCGGCGGACCGTGCCCAACTGACCTCAACTGGCTGCGTCTGATGGCCGAACGTGGCGTTCTGGCGGAAATGGACGCGATCGGCCTGCACGGCTTTCCGGGAACCTGGGAATCCACCGCGACCTCTTGGCGGCCGTGGTCGGAACAGGTGGATTCGGTGCGCGACCTCTTCCGAAATTACGGCCTGCCGGCGGAACTGTGGATCACCGAGGTCGGCTATTCGTCATGGCGCCAGGATCCGGCTCCATGTCTCGACTGGTTCGTGGATGCGATCGGCGCTCCCGTCGACCGTCTCTACTGGTACATGCTGCAAGATATCGATCCGGCGGTGCCGATCCTGGATGGGCTGCAGTTTGACACCCGGCATTACCATTTCGGCCTCTATGACGCTCAGGGCCGTCCCAAGCTGGCCGCGCGCCTCATCGAGAAAGGGGGGGTAGCGGCGCTGAAGCATGTGGCGGCGCAGGGCGATCCGGGGCGCGTCCGGGCTCCGGTCGTTGCCCGGCGCGCTCGGCCTATCCTGATCACCGGTGGCGCCGGCTTCATCGGCTGCAACCTCGCCGACTCGCTTGCAGCCGATGGGCACGATGTGCTGATCTTCGACTCATTGCACCGGTTCGGCGTGGAAGACAACCTGGAGTGGCTGCGGCGGCGTCACCCGAAACGCGTCAGCGTCGCCATCGCCGACGTGCGCGACGGGCTGGCGGTCGACGAAGCCGTCGGGGATGCGGCAGCGGTGTTCCATTTCGCCGCCCAGGTCGCCGTGACCACCAGCATGAACGCGCCGGATGAAGACTTCGAGGTCAACGCTCGCGGCACCCTGAATGTGCTTGAGGCAGCGCGGCGACGCGACCATATGCCTCCGATCATTTTCGCCAGCACCAACAAGGTCTACGGCGATCTTTCCGCTCACGATTTCGAGATCGTCGGCGACCAGTGGTGTCCGGTTGATCCCGATTTGCGAGCGAAAGGCGTTTCGGAGCGTCAGCCGCTGCATCTTTGCACCCCCTACGGCTGCTCGAAGGGTACCGCCGATCAATACGTGCTCGACTACGCCAAGAGCTTCGGCGTTCCGACGGCGGTGCTCCGCATGAGTTGCATTTATGGGCCGCGGCAGTTCGGTACAGAGGATCAGGGTTGGGTCGCCCATTTCCTCATGCGTGCCCGCTCGGGCGAGGCGATCGCCGTTTTCGGCGACGGCCGCCAAGTGCGCGACATCCTCCATGTTTCCGATGCGGTCGCTGCCTACCGCCTCCTGCTCGACAACATCGCAATCCTGAAAGGCCGCGCCTTCAACCTCGGCGGTGGGCCGGCCAACGCCGTCAGCCTGCTCCAGGTCATCGCCGAGATCGAGCGCGTGCTGGGGCGGGATGTGCCATGCCACTTCGATGAGATGCGGCCGGGCGACCAGCGCTGGTATGTCAGCGACACCGCCGCGTTTGCCCAGGCAACCGGCTGGCGCTCGCGGATCGGCTGGCGGAACGGCTTGCGTGATCTGGATCGGGCGCTTGATGCGATGGAAGTGGCGGAGCCGGGAAGGCGGCGCGCGGGGAAGGCCGTGGCATGAGGGTGGCGTTGGTCAATCCGCCATGGTGCTTTGACGGCAGCATCTATTTTGGCTGCCGGGAGGCGCATCTGCCGCTGGAACTGGGCGCGGCCTCCGTGCTGTTAGAGCGCGCGGGACATTCGTCACGCATGTTCGACGGCGCACTGGACGCCATGGATCTTCGCGGCGTGGCGGACGCGGTTGCGGACTACGGTCCCGACCTGACCGTCGTTACGACCGCGCCGACCTACCTGTTCTGGCGCTGCGCTCAGCCGGAGCTTCGGGTTCCGGCTGCGTTCATCAAGGTGCTGGAGGGGCGGGGCGGCTTGACCGTGGCCGTGGGACCGCATGGCTCCGCGACGCCCGGCGCTGCGCTCCGCAAGCTTGGTTGCGACGCGCTGATCCGCGGCGAGTGCGAAGAAGCGATCGTCGATCTGGCGAACGGCGTGGGGCCCGAAGGCGTCTCCGGCTTGGTTTGCCAAGGCGGGAACAACGGGCGGACTGCCGAGTCGCCACGGGCGACGCGGTTTTCAGATCTACCGGCTTTGCGCTGGCCGGAGGCGTGGATCGATCGCCACCACCATCACCACCACCGCTTCGACAGGACGCCCGACGGCCCCGGCGCCGAAGTAGAGGCGTCCCGCGGCTGCCCCTACCATTGCAGCTTCTGCGCCAAGATCGACTTCCGCGACGGTTACCGGCGGCGCGATCTTGCAGCGCTGGCGGAAGAGATCGACGCCCTTGTCGAACAGGGGGTGCGCTACGTTTACTTCATCGACGAAATCTTCCTGCCGTGGCAGGAACTCCTGAGTCTGCTGACGGTGCGCCCGGTGCAGTTCGGCGTTCAAACGCGCCTCGACCTGTGGAAGCCTGAGATGATCGAGCGTCTCGGCGCCGCCGGATGTGTCTCGATCGAAGCCGGCGTCGAAAGCCTCAGCGTGGACGGGCGGGCCGTCCTCGACAAGAACTGCCGCCTCACCACCGAGGAGCTTAGCAGCCGGCTGTTGTTGGCGAAGCGGCACGTGCCATTCGTCCAGGCCAATCTGATCCACGTTGCCGGTGACGACCCCGACGAAATTCGGCGCTGGCGCGAGCGAATGCAGGCGGGCGGCGTGTGGGCCAACGATCCGGTGCCGCTTTATCCCTACCCGAGTTCGCCCGACTATCGGAAGCTGTGGGGCGCGCCCGACGAACAGGCTTGGGAGCGGGCGCACGCCCACTACCTCGGCCAGTTCGGAATCTTCAGCGACATCCAGGAGGCGCGTCCCCGGCCGCTGGAGGAGTTGGAGCGGGAGGCATTGGCGTGACGGCGCGCCTGTTCATGACCACCGACACCGTGGGCGGCGTCTGGCGGTACTCCACGACCTTGGCTGCGCTACTGGCGAGAGGCGGAACGTCGGTTCGTCTCGGGATCATCGGGAATCCGCCGTCTGCCGACCAGTGCGCCGAAGCAGCGGCGATCGTTGGCGTCGACTGGGCACACCTGGGCGTGCCGCTCGACTGGCAAGCCGGCGGCGCCGATGCGCTGGCGCCGGGCAGGCGCGCGATCGCCAAAGCTGCGGCGGCATGGCGCTCCGATGTGGTTCAACTCAACCAGCCGGCCTACGCCGGCGGCGGCTATGCCGCGCCGACCATCGCCGTCGCCCATTCCTGCGTCGAGACGTGGTGGCGGGCGACCCATGGCGTTTCCGCACCGCCGACGTGGGCGTGGCATCGTGACGCGGTCCGTGCCGGGCTCCGCTCCGCCGAAGCGGCGGTGGCGCCCAGCGCCGCGTTCGCGGCGGCGCTGCGGGAGGCGTATCGGCTGGAGACGCCGCTCGACGTTGTCCACAACGGCTCGCCGAAACGCGCAGACGGCGAAAAGGCTCGCTTCGTGTTCGCCGCCGGCCGCTTGTGGGACGACGGCAAGAACTTCGCGGTGCTGGATGAGGCGGCGCCGCTGATCCGCTGGCCGGTGCGCCTGGCGGGCGCGGCGGCGGCGCCGGGTGTGGCGGATCCGTACGGTATCCCCGCGTCGAATGTTGCGGGCACCTGGACGCAGGAAGAATGGCAGAGATGCTCGCCGCGGCTCCGATCTTCGTGTCGCCGTCGCTCTATGAACCGTACGGATTGACGGTGCTCGAGGCGGCGCAGGCAGGTGCGGCGCTTGTCCTTGCCGATATTCCGAGCTTCCGCGAACTGTGGTCAGATGCCGCGCTGTTCTTCAGCGCGCGCAACGCGGCGGCACTGGCGGCCGCGGCCAATCGTCTGATCGACGATCCCGCATTGCGGGCGAGGCTTGGGCTGGCGGCGCGCGAACGGGCCGCCGACTACACCATCGAGCGCACCGTGGAGGGGATGGAGCGCCTTTACCGGCAGGTGACGGAGAGGCGCGTCGGCGCGGTGGCGGTCGCCTGATGCGGCTCGCCTATTTCACCCAGTCGCTGGTGTCCGACTGGAACCACGGCAACGCCCATTTCGTCCGCGGCATCCTCTCCGAGTGGATCGGGCGCGGCTGGGAAGCGGTGGCGTGGGAGCCGGCGGACGGATGGAGCCGGATGCACCTTCGCGAGGAGGCGCCGCACGCGGAGGACGACTTCGCGCGGGACTTTCCGCATCTTCGCTCCCGCATCTACGCGTCGCCGGACGATGTGGACGAAGCGCTCGACGCCGCCGATCTGGTCATCGTCCATGAATGGACCGAACCGGGAGTTGTTCACGCCATCGGCCGGCGGCGGGCCCGCGGCGGCCGCTTCACGCTTTTGTTCCACGACACCCACCACCGCGCCGTGTCCGATCCCGCCGCGATGGCGGCCTATGATCTCTCCGCCTATGACGGCGTGCTGGTATTCGGCGAGGCGCTGCGTGAGGTGTATCTCCGCTACGGCTGGGGTAGGCGGGTGTGGACTTGGCACGAGGCCGCCGATACCCGAATCTTCCGTCCGCCGCCGCGGCGCGAGCCGGAACGCGACCTAGTCTGGATCGGCAACTGGGGCGACGACGAGCGCACGGCGGAGTTGGAAACGTTTCTTTTCGCGCCGGCGGAAGCAGCAGGCGTTTCCCTGGACGTCTATGGCGTACGGTATCCGGACCCAGCGAAAGCGCGCTTGGCGCAGGCTGGTGCGCGCTACCACGGCTGGATCGCCAATGCCCGAGTTCCCGAGGTGTTCGCCCGCCATCGCCTGACGGTGCATGTGCCGCGGCGCTTCTATGTCGCCGCGCTGCCCGGGGTGCCGACCATCCGGGTGTTCGAGGCGCTCGCCTGCGGGATTCCGCTCATCAGCGCGCCGTGGCCGGACCGGGAGGGCCTGTTCCGGGCGGGCGAGGACTTCCTCGTCGCGCGCAACGGCGCGGAAGCGGCGCGGCACATGAAACTCATAGCAAACGATCCCGAAACCGCGCAATCCATTGCTTCCAGGGGTTTACAGCGAATTTGCGCCCGCCACACGTGCGCCCACCGCATCGATGAACTGAAGGTGATCGTCGCGGATCTCGACGCCGCGCCGACCGCGACGAGAAGCTTCGCATGAGGATCGCTTTCTACGGCTCGAGCCTGCTGTCCGCCTATTGGAACGGCGCCGCGACGTACTATCGCGGTCTAATCCGGGCGTTGGCGATGCGCGGCCATGACATGACGTTTTTCGAGCCGCGGGCCTTCGATCGCCAAATTCATGCCGATATGGAGCCGCCGGACTGGTGCCGGGTGGTGGTCTACGAGCCGGACGCCAACGGGCTTGCCGCCGTGCTGAGGGAAGCATGCCGCTTCGACGTCGTCGCCAAGACCAGCGGCGTCGGCGTGCTCGACGACGAGCTGCTTCAGGGGTTGCATCGCTCCATGGCGCCGAACGCACTTTACGTCTTCTGGGATGTGGACGCGCCGGCGACGCAAGCCGAAATCGCCGACGGTCCCGACCACCCGCTGCGGCGGATGCTGCCGCAGCTTGATTTCGTCATGACCTATGGCGGCGGCCCGCCGGTGATGGAGCGCTACCGCCAACTCGGCGCGCGGCGCTGCCACGCCATCTACAACGCGCTCGACCCCGAGACCCACCACCCGGTGCCGCCCGATCCGCGGTTTGCTTCGGATCTGGCGTTCCTCGGCAATCGCTTGCCGGACCGGGAGGCGCGAGTCGATGACTTCTTTTTCGCGGCTGCCGCCGCTGCCGCTGATCGTGCCTTCCTGATCGGCGGCGCCGGCTGGGAAGACAAGGAGGCGCCGCCCAACGTGCGCAAGCTCGGACACATCTCGACCCGCGACCACAACGCCTTCAACGTCACGCCACGCGCGGTTCTCAACGTCTCGCGGGACAGCATGGCGACAACCGGCTATTCGCCCGCGACCCGGGTGTTCGAGGCGGCCGGCGCCGGCGCCTGCCTGATCAGCGACGCCTGGGAGGGAATCGCGCAGTTCCTTACGCCGGAGGAGGAGGTGCTGACCGCCCGCGACGGCCGCGACGTCGCCGACATCCTTCATGCCCTGACGCCCAACCGCGCTGCCCGCATCGGTGCCACCGCCCGCCGCCGGCTGCTGGCCGACCATACCTATGCGCAGCGGGCGGCGGAGGTGGAGGCGCTGCTGCTGCCGGCCCTGGCGACGCCGAAGGTTGCTTAGATGAGCGGCCTCAACCTCGTCGTCATCGGCCTCACCCTGTCGTCGTCGTGGGGGAATGGCCACGCGACGACGTGGCGGGCGCTGCTCCGCGCGCTTGCCCACCGCGGCGCCCGCATCGTCTTTCTGGAACGCGACGTGCCATGGTACCGGGCGCACCGCGACCTGCCCCACCCCGATTTCGCAAGGCTAGAGCTGTATCAGGACGTATCCGATTTGCGAACACGGTTCGCGCAAGCGGTCCGCGAGGCGGATGCAGTGCTGGTCGGCTCCTACGTGCCGGACGGAGTGGCGGTGATCGACTGGGCACGCGACCAGGTTCGTGGCATACTCGCTTTCTATGACATCGACACGCCGGTGACACTGGCCGGGTTGGCGAAGGGAGAGGTGCCCTATCTTGCAACCCGCCAGATCCCCGCGTTCGACGTCTACTTGTCGTTCACCGGCGGCCCGATCCTTGATCACCTGCGCGCCCGCTACGGCGCGCGGCAAGCTCGCGCGCTCTACTGTACCGTGGACGCGGAGCATTATCGGCCGCTTCCGGGGCGCCGACGGTTATGGCGGCTCGGCTACCTCGGCACCTACAGCGACGACCGCCAGGCGATGCTGGAGCGGCTGCTTTTCACCACGGCGCGGCGTATGCCGGAGGGCCAGTTTGTGGTTGCGGGGCCGCAATATCCGGCCGCGGTCGCTTGGCCGGCGAATGTGGAGCGCATCGAACACTGTCCGCCGGCCGATCATCCGGGCTTCTACGCCGGTCAGGACTTTACGCTCAACATCACCCGTGCCGACATGGTGGCCGCTGGCTGGTCGCCCAGCGTCCGCCTGTTCGAGGCTGCCGCGTGCGGTACGCCCATCATCTCCGACCGCTGGCCCGGACTCACCGAGCTGTTCCCCGCCGGCGACGCCATCCTGATCGCCGACACCGCCGAGGACGTGCTGGACTGTCTGGCGATCCCCGACGCCCGACGGCGCTCCATCGCGGACGCGGCGCGGGACATCGTACTGACCCGTCATCGCGCCGAGGTGCGCGCCGAGGAGCTGGAGCAGGCGCTGCGGGAGGCGGGGCGGCATGCCCGCGACAGCGCGGCATGACGCCGTCCGTCAAGCGCCTCGCGGTGATCACCGGCGATCATGCTCTCGCCGACCCCACCAAGCGCGACGGCCGCTATCACGACGAAGATGAGCGTACCCACGAAGCGATGAAGGACGCCTTTCGAAGCCTGTCGGGCTTTACGGCGCGCGTGTTGAGCGAGCACCGGAGCCTGCTCGACGATTTGCGCCGCGATCCACCGGATCTTGCCGTCAACTTCTGCGACACTGGATTCGGCAACATCCCGACCCAGGAACTCCACATCGCCGCTTACCTGGAACTGCTCGGTATCCCCTACACCGGCGCCCCGCCGGCGGCGATGGCGATCTGCTACGACAAGGCGATCGTGCGCGTGATCGCGCAGTCGCTGGGGGTGCCGGTGCCGCGCGAGGCGTATCTGCCTGCGGACGGAGCCTCGGTCGACTTGCCGGACCTGCTGCCGGCGTTGATCAAGCCGAACACCGGCGACGGCAGCGTCGGCATTACCAAGGACGCGGTGGTTCGCACGCGCGCGGAGGCGACAGCCTATCTGCACTGGCTTCGCAGCAGCCTGCCGGGTCGGGACGCGCTCATCCAGGAGTATCTTCCCGGCGCTGAGTACGGCGTCGGTCTGATCGGCAATCCAGAGACCGGGCTCATCATGCTGCCGCCGCTGGAGGTGGATTTCGGGGACTTGCCGGCGGGATTGACGCCGATCCTGTCGTTCGAGTCGAAAGCGGTGCCAGAGTCGCCGTACTGGACGGAGATCAAGTTCAAGCGGGCGGATCTGACGCCGATGCAAGCAGGGCGACTGGAAGGCTGGTGCAAGTGCTTGTTCCGGCGGTTCGCCCTCCGCGACTACGCCCGCTTCGACTTCCGCGTCGGTGTTGAAGGCGAGGCCAAGCTCATGGAGGTCAATCCGAACCCCGCCTGGGCCTACGACGGCAAGCTTGCCCTGATGGCCGGGTTCGCCGGCATTGAATACCGCGACATGCTGCGCCTGATACTGGAGGCCGCCATCGCACGTCTCGCCCGTGGCGCGTAGGGGTCACCTTACACCGGCGGCGTAGAGGTGGACCAAGGCTGCTTCGATAACCGCGGCCATGCCGTCGTCGGCGCCGATGGCTCCCAGGTTGAGGGCGCGGGCTTGCGGCGCGTCCGCGATGGCCTCTTCCACGTCGCGGGTCGCATGCTGACTGCCGCCGGAAAACAGCCCCACGACGGCGACCGGCGGCTTTGACTCCCGCAAGCTGTCCCCAATGACGGGGCGCTGCTCCAGGTACGCTGCCCGGACACTGCGAAAGCACCCCGTCGCGACCACCCTTGCCACCTGCAGATCGGCTGCTTCCGCCGAGGCAGGCTCGCGATCCGACCCATGCGCACACAGGATCAGCGCCAACTCAGACGGCGCGAGCGCCAGGCCGGGTGCGGCGGCCAATCCCTTGGCAACGATGAGGTCGGCGATGCCGGTGGACAAGCCCACCGGCTCGCACTCGTAGACCTTGCGCCCGGCGGCGGCGCTTGGGAAGCCGGCACCGCGAAGCGCCGCCGGCAGCGCGGTGCGGACGGTGTAGCCGTTGGCCATGAACATCGGCACGATGAAGACCGGATCGCCGAGGCCCACGAGGCTCTGCTCGAGCCCGCCGTCACCGAACAGGGCTGCTGCACGGACATCCTTGAAGCCGCGGCGCTGCTGGAGTGTCTGGGCGTGTCGCTCGAGAACCGCGAACGCCTCGCTCCTCCGCGTCGAACCGTGCCCGATCAGGAGGACAGAGCAGCACGCGCGCCAGCCCGCCCTAAAATCGAGCTTGGCAGCATTGTCGTTGTTGAGGTTCGTCATCCTGTGATGGTGATAGGGACGTGGCGCCTGTTTATCAAGTTCAAGAAAGCATGGAAATCGCCTCCCAGATCCGATATCCGGAAGGCATGATTCCTCTCGTTGAACCGCGCCCGCAGGGCCAGGCCGCGTTTCCGCTGATGGCTTCGGGGCACCGTCCGTTCTTTCTCGCCGCGGCCCTCTACGGCACGCTTGCGATCCCCCTGTGGCTGGCCGGCTACCTCGGTTACCTGCCGCTGACACCGGTGTGGCACGGGCATGAGATGGTGTTCGGCTTCGTCGTTGCGGCGGTTACCGGCTTTCTGCTGGCGGCCGTGCCGAAGTGGACCAACGGGCCGCCGATCCTCGGGGCAAGTCTCGTTTTCCTGATCGTGCTGTGGATCCTCGGTCGGATCGGCATGTGGCATCCGGTCACCGCGTATGTGGATCTCCTGTTTCTGCCCGTTTTTGCCGGGTTCATCCTGTGGGACGTCGTCCGCGCCCGTAACACCCGCAATTACCAAGTGCCGGCAATGCTGTTGCTGCTCGCCGCATTCAACGCGCTCTACCATTTCTACGACCCGTCGCTGGCGCTCCGGGTGTCCATCTACGTCATCGCCGCGATGATCGCCCTCATCGGCGGTCGTATCGTGCCGGCGTTCACCCAGAACGCGCTCAGGATGAAGGTGGCGCCGGAGATCACCTGCAGCACTCCGCCTGTGCTCGACCGCCTCGCCGTTCCGGCGGTGCTGCTGGTGGTGGCGGTGGAGTTGGTCTATCCGGCCAGTGCGGCAAGCGGGGCGATGTCGATCGTTGCCGCAGGAATCCTGTTCGCGCGCATGCTCGGCTGGCAGACCCTCAGAACGGCCCGGCTGCCGCTGGTCTGGATCCTCCACGTGGGTTACGCCTGGGTGCCGCTGGGCTTTCTGTTGCACGGCTTGGCGCTGATGGGGGCGCCGCTGGATGCATCCGCGGCGCTGCATGCGCTCAGCGCCGGAGCGGCCGGGGTGATGATCCTGGCGGTAGCGTCCCGCGCCGCGCTCGGTCACTCCGGACGGCCGCTGGAGCCGTCGCCGTGGACCGTCGTCAGCTACTATCTCGTCATCGCCGCCGCCGTTGTCCGGGTCTTCGTCCCCGTTCCCACCGGAATCCTGATCTCAGGGCTTCTGTGGTTCCTCGGCTACGGCTTGTTCGCCGCCGTCTACTGGCCGATCCTGACCCGCCCCCGCGTCGACGGCCTGCCGGGCTGATTGCCGGCGCGGCAACGCCCGCAGATCTTCCGGCGTGTCCACGTCCTGCAGGATGCCGGCGCCGTGCGGAAGGTCGTCCATCGCAACCTCGGCGACGTCTTCCGGGTGTTCTCCGATCAGCGACCGCGCCCCGACGTCGCCGGAGATGGCCCGGATCTCGGCGAAGAACCGGCTTGCGATAATTACCGGGTTGCCGCGCTTGCCGCTCCACGTGGGCACGCAGATGGCGCGGCCTTCATGCGGGTCGAAGGCGGCGATCAGGCGATGGAGAACGCCGGCTTCGACCTCGGGCATGTCGCCGAGGCATACCGCAACCCCGTCCACGTCCGCCGGCAGGGCGGCAAGGCCGCGGTGCAGGGACGTGCTCAACCCCTCCTCGTACTCTGGGTTGTAGACGATCCAAAAGTCGTCGCCGACGCCGCTACGCGCCAGCACCGTCGCGACGCGCTCCTGCTCATGTCCGGTGACGACCACCACCGGCCGCGCGCTCGCTTCCAGCACCTGTCGGAGGACGCCGACGACCATGGGCTCGCCGCCGACCTCGGCGAGCAGCTTGTTGGCGCCGCTCATGCGCACCGAGCGGCCGGCGGCGAGAACGATGGCGGCTATGCGCGGCGTTCGCGCCCGCGCCGCGGAGGGTGTTTCGGCCAGGTCTACGGCTTGCGGCCGGGACAGGGTGCGGCTGCCGGTGTCCTTGAGGAGGCCACCGATGCCCATGCGCATGATGTCCGAGCGGCCCACGGCCACGCCGGCGACGAGCCGCTGCAGCACCCAGTCGAAGCCGTTGAGCTTCGGCGAGCGGGCGCATCCCGGCAGGCCGACGACCGCGATCCTCCCGATGTGCCCGAGCAACAGCAGGTTGCCGGGGTCGACCGGCATTCCAAAATGATCCACCGTTCCCCCCGCCGCCTCGATGGCGGCCGGCACCACATCGCGGCGGTCGACGATCGCCGAGGCGCAGGAGATCAGGACAATGTCCGCGGCGCCCTCCGGCAGCGTCTCCAAGCATGCCGCCAGGTCGGAAGCGCGATGGCCGCACCGCGTCTCCCAAACAGGCGGGCAACCCAGGGCCGCCAGCCGCCCATTTACGGCGACGGCGGTCTTGTCGAGCACTGCCGGTCGGGTGCCTCCCAGATGGGTCTGGATCAACACGGTACGACGCGGCGCGAATGCAGCGACGCGCATCGGCGGCATCCCGCCGTGCGCCACGGCCAGCACCCGGTCCAGCACTTCTGACGATACTGAGAACGGAATGATCTTGATGGTCGCCACCATCTGCCGGGGCTCGACCACGGCGAACGGCGGCAAGGTTGCGACGGTTACCGCCTCGTCGACCAGGTTTAAGCGGTCTATACGCTCTGCGTCCGCTACCAGCATTCCCCGCGCGGCGGCGTGGAGGTTGCAGCGGCCGGTGAACGGGAGGCTCGCCGTCAGTCCGGATCCGGCCACCGCTGCGGCGACCGCGCCGGCCGCCGGGTCTTCATGGACGTCGCCCGGCTCGAGGCGCGCCGCCATCACGCTGGCGCGGCCTGCCGCAGCCAGAGCGGCGACGTCCGCCGCGCCCAGGCGGCGGCCCTTCTTGAAGACGACGCCACCTGCCTCTACGCCGTGGGCGAGGATCGCGCCCTCAGCTTCCGACACATCCGTTTCGCCGAAGATCATGCCCCTCGTCCACCCGTATGGCGATGGTCCCATGTAGTCATCATCGCGGTCAGCGCCTATCATCAATCGTCATCCGAAGCCGCGCGCCAAGTGTCGCGCCATTCGTCCTCAGGAATACCCTCGTGACCACGCGGAACCTCGAACACCTGTTGCGCCCCCGGTCGGTCGCCGTGTTCGGCGCCTCCAACCAGCCGGACTCCATCGGCCACACCGTAATCCGCAACCTCCTCGCCGCGGGCTTCTGCGGGACGATCATGCCGGTCAATCCCCGCTACAAGGCGGTCGCCGGAGTTCTGACCTACCCGGACGTGGCGGGCTTGCCGGAAACCCCGGACCTGGCCATCATCGCCACGCCGCCGGCGACGGTGCCGGGTCTGGTCGCGGACCTCGGCGAGCGTGGAACCCGTGCCGCGGTGGTGCTGACCGCCGGCCTCGAGCGCGAGCGGGACGGGGCCGGCCGGCGTCTCGATCACGCCATGCTCGCAGCGGCACGCCCCTACCTGCTTCGCATCCTGGGGCCGAACGCGACCGGCATCATGATCCCGGGCGTGGGCCTCAACGCCAGCTATGTCCACACGGCTCCCCTCGGCGGCAGCCTCGCCTTCGTTTCCGAAGCCGGGGGTCTGGTGACGGCGGTGCTCGATTATGCGGCGTCGAGCGGAATTGGGTTCTCTCATTTCATCTCGGTCGGCAGCGCCGCCGATGTGGATTTCGGCGACATCCTCGACGTGCTCGGTTCGGAGCCGAATACGTCGGCGATCCTCCTCTACATGGAGTCGCTGCGGAACGCCCGAAAGTTCATGTCGGCAGCGCGGGCGGCGGCGCGCATCAAGCCTGTCCTGGTCGTCAAGGCGAACCGGAGCACCGCCCACCATCCGGCGACGGCTTTCCACGCCACTCGTCTCGCCGAGCCCGATGCCGTGTTCCATGCCGCCATGCGCCGCGCCGGCATCCTCCGGGTCGATACCATCGCCGACTTGTTCGGCGCCGTCGAGACGTTGGGCAGGGCGCGGCCGCTCGTGGGCGAAGGACTGACCATCGTCACCAACGGCCGCAGCCCAGGTGTCGTTGCGACAGACGCTCTGGCCCATGGTGGCGGACGCCTCGCGAAGCTTGCCGACGCGACTAGGGGTCAACTTGCCGAGGTGCTGCCCGACACTTGGGATGGCGAGAACCCCATAGACATGGAGGAGAACGCCTCCCCCGATCGACACGTCGCGGTGCTGGAGATCGTGCTCGACGATCCGGCGACCGATGCGGTGCTGTTCATCCACGAGCCCGTCGCGGTGGTCGACAGCGAGGATGTGGCGAGGGCGCTGGTCGAGGTCGCAGCCCACGCCAGGCGCACCTTCTTGGCGTGCTGGCTGGGGCGGCAGTCGGTAGGGGAGGCGCGGCGCGTCTTCGCAGAGGCTGGGATCGCCACCTACGATTCCCCCGAGGCGGCGGTGCAGGCGTTCCTGCAGATGGTCGGCTACCGGCGCAGTCAGCATGCGTTGATGCAGACGCCCACTTCCGCACCGGATGCATCCGTCGCCGACGGCGCCCGCGCCCGCAGACTGATCGCCGCTGCGTTGGCAGAAGGCAGCCAGACGCAGACTGTGCAAGGGCAGCAGGCCGAAGAGATCCTCGCCTGCTACGGCCTCTGCTTCGGAGACGCCCCGGCGGTGAGTCGGCCGGAGCAGCTGTTTATGGGGGCAGCCACCGATTCCACGTTCGGCCCGGTCATCGTGTTCGGACAGGGTGGCGCGGCGATCGAGGCGATCAACGACTTCTCCGTGGCGCTTCCGCCCCTCAACATGGTTTTGGCGGAACGCCAGGTGTTGCGAACCCGGGTCTCGCGGCTCCTCGTCGAAAGCAGTACGCAATCTGCCGCCACCATGTCCGGCCTGTGCCTGGCTCTGGTGCAGATTGCACAAGCGGTGGCCGACCTGCCGGAAATGGTTGAGCTCGATCTCAATCCTGTGTGGGTCACCGAGTCTGGCGTGGTGGCAGCCGGGGCGCGAATGCGCCTCGCTCCCGCCGCGGTGACGGGGCCGGAGCGACTGGCGATCCGGCCTTATCCGGGCGATCTGGAGGAGCGCGTCACGGTGCTGGGGCGGCCTGTGGTGCTTCGCCCGATCCGGCCCGAGGATGCGCCACAGCACACGGAGCTGTTCAATCGCCTGTCGCCGGAGGACGTCCGCTATCGGTTTTTTACGTTGATGCGCCAGTTGGCGCAGTCGGAACTGGCCCGATTCACCCAGATCGACTACGACCGCGAGATGGCGTTCATTGCCTCCGCAGACGGCCCGGGTGGCCGGCCGGAGACGCTAGGAGTGGTGCGCGCCGTCACCGATCCGGACCGTGTGCGCGCAGAGTTCGCCGTCATCGTCCGTTCCGACCTGAAGGGGCGCGGTCTTGGCCGCATGCTCCTTGAGAAAATGATCCGCTACTGTCGGGCGGCCGGCGTCGGGAGACTGGTGTCCGAGGTGCTGCCGGACAACCGCGGTATGCGGGCGCTTGCGCGCTCACTAGGGTTCCTTGAGTGCGAGTCCGGCGACGAGGATACGATCCAACTGCGCCTCGAGTTGAGCGACCCAGACGCCGGAACGTCTTGACGACAATATTGGTATTGAGGTACTGTTTTGCCGCAATAAGGGCGGCGACGTTATCAGAATCGCCGTGCAGCGGGAGGGTTCGCATGGCGCACAATCTGGCGCAGGCGCTGTTGTCCGAGGACAGACTGGCGCGCTACGCCGACCACGCCGCCATCGTCTGCGACAACCGGGTGATCTCCTACTCTGAACTGGCGGTCATGAGCCGCGTGGCCGGCGACACGCTGCTTCGCCATGCGGGCCGGCCCGGCGTTCGGGTCATCGTCCGCGGGCGGGACACGGAGGTGCTGGTGGCCGTCATCCTCGGCGCCATGATGGCCGGGCTGGTGCCGGTGATCCTGTCGCCGCGAACCACCGAGGACGATCTCCGCTACGTCGCCGACGAAACCGCGGCGGCCCTCCTGGTCGAGGACGACGACCTCGGCATCAGCCCTATACCGCTTCCGCGCCTGTCGATGGCAGGCTTGGCGGCAGACCGGGCGACGGCCTCCGAGGACATCGGCGCCAGCAGTGATCCGGATTCCAAAGAGGCTTTCTGGCTCTACTCCTCCGGCACCACAGGCCGCATGAAGGGAGTGATCCACGCTCATCACGACCTTGCGCCGGTCCTCGTGTTTCACGAGAACTGCCTGAATCTCGGTCCCGAGGTTCGAACCTTCTGCACCTCGCGCATCTCATTCGCCTATGCTATGAGCAACGCGCTCCTGGCGCCGCTGGCGCTCGGCGCGACGGTGGTTCTACATCCCGAGTGGCCGACCGCCGGCAGCACCCTTGCGGCCATCGAAGCGGTGCGTCCGCAAGTGGTGTTTGCGGTGCCGAGCATGTACCGGGCTTGGCTCGATCTGCCGGCGGAGGCGCTCGCGCCGATGGCGTTGGTGCGGCGGTTCGTCTCGGCCGGGGAGCACCTTCCGGTGCCGGTTGCGGAACGCTGGCGGGCGATCACCAGGCAGGCCATCCTCGACTGCCACGGCACCTCGGAGACCTGCTTCCTGGTGTTCGCGTCGTCGCCCGACCGCCCCAAGGCGGGCAGCGTCGGCTTTCCGTGCCCCGGCGTTGAGACCGAGTTGCGGGACGAGGCCGACGGGCCGGCGCCGGCGGGGGCGGCCGGTCGCCTGTTCATCCGCCACCCGTTCCTTGCCCTCGGCTACGGCCCGTTCGCTCCGGCCGAGGTTCAGGCGCGGTTCCAGAATGGCTGGTTCGCCACCGGCGACGTGTTCCGTTGCGACGACGACGGGCACTGGCATCACTACGGCCGCGAAGACGACTGGCTGAAGATCGCCGGGCAGTGGGTCAGCCTGCACGGCGTCGAGGAGGCGGCCGCCGCGTGCGCCGGGGTCGAGCAGGCGGTTGGGGTCACCGCCAACGACGCCAATGGCTTCCTGCGTGTCGCCTTGTTCGTGGTGCCGGCAGCCGACGCCGATGATCGCGCCCTCCCCGAGCGACTGGAGACCTTCCTCAACGAGCGGCTGCCGGCGTTCAAGCGCCCGAAGTGGCTCCGCGTCGTCGACGATCTGCCGCGCACCAGTACCGGCAAGGTCAAGAAGGCCGACCTTCGCCGCATGATCGAGGTCGAGGTCGCGTGAGCCGGATGGCGGCGCGCACCCTGACGGTCGCCTGGGGTGACTGCGACCCGGCCGGCATCGTCTTCTATCCCAACTACTTCCGCTGGATAGACGCGGCCACGTGGGATTTGTTCGAGGCGGTCGGCGGCAGCTGGGACCGGCTGCAGGGTGCCTTCGGACCGTTCCAGATTCCATTGTTGGCCGCCGAGTGCGCCTTCAAGATGCCGTGCCGGCGCGGCGATGCGCTGGTCGTCGAGAGCCGGGTGGTGGCGTGGGAGCGAAAGGTATTTAAGGTGGCGCACGCCATCCGCAACGGCGGCGACACGGCGGTCGAAGGGTTCGAGACCCGCTGTTGGACGATCCCGGACGCTGCCGGGCGACTCCGCTCCGCGCCGATCCCGGCGGACGTGATCGCCCTGTTCACAGACAAATGACATGAAAATCAGGCACGCCGAGGCGCGCAGACCGGGAGGACGACGATGAACAGACGCACTCTGGTTCGAGTACTCGCTGCCATGGCGGCAATCCTTGCCGTCACCGCCGCCGTCATCGACAGGACCGCCGCGGCCGAGGAGGTGGTGCTCCGCGTCCATCACTTCCTGCCGCCGGCATCGACGGCCCAGACCCAGCTCATCGAGCCATGGGCAAAGCGCGTCACCGAGGAGTCGGACGGGCGGATCAAGGTTCAGATCTTCCCCTCCATGCAACTCGGCGGCAAACCGCCGCAACTGTTCGACCAGGTGCGGGACGGGGTGGTCGACGTGGTGTGGACGTTGGCCGGATATACGCCCGGCCGGTTCCCCAAGCTGGAGGTGCTCGAGTTGCCGTTCGTCCCCGGCGCGGCGCGGGCGACCAGCGCCGCGGCACATGCCTATGCCATGGAGTACGCCGAGGACGAACTGTCCGACGTGCATCCGATCCTGGTGCACGTGCATGCGCCCGGCACGTTGCATATGAAGAAAAGGCCCATCCGCAACACCGAGGACATCAAGGGCGCGGTCATCCGGGTGCCCAATCGGCCGGTCAACGCGGCCTTGACCGAGCTGGGCGCCAGCCCGATCGGCATGCCGGTGCCGCAGGTTCCGGAGGCGCTGTCGCGCGGCGTGATCGACGGCGCCGTCCTGCCTTTCGAAGTGACGCGCCCGCTTCGCATCCACGAGCTAACCGACAGCCACACCGAATTCGGCGGAGACCGCGGGCTTTACACGGCGGTCTTCCTATACCTCATGAACAAGGACACATACGAAAAGCTTCCCGACGACCTCAAGCAGGTGATCGACGACAACGCCGGGATCGAGCTGGCGCTGAAGGTCGGTGAAGCCTGGGACAAGGCCGAGGAGCCGGGGCGCAAGGCAGCCGCCGATCTGGGCCACGCGTTCTACGTCATCGATGGGGCAGAACTGGACCGCTGGAAGGCGGCGACCAAGCCGGCGATCGACGAGTGGGTGAAGGAGCGGGCCGCCGCCGGGGACGACGGACAGGCGCTGCTGGATGCGGCGGAGGCGCTCATCGATCAATACTCGCGCTGATCCTCGCGTGGTCGGCGTTGTACAGGAGGGGGAGGGGCCGGCAATGCCGCCGTCGGACGCGCCTACCGCCGATCTCGATCCCTTCGGCCGGTTCCTCCACCGCGCCGCAGTCGTTGTCGCCGGCGTCGGGGGACTTGCATTGCTGTTGATCACCGCGCTGACGATCGCGTCGGTGATCGGGCGGGAGGTGTTCGACGTCCCGATCCCGGGCGACTTCGAGCTGGTGGAGATCGGCTGCGCCATCGCCATTTTCGCCTTCTTTCCATACTGCCAGATGGTGCGCGGCAACGTCATCGTCGATCTGTTCACCACCTGGACCTCGGTCCGCACCCGCGCCGTCCTCGACCTGATCGCCAATCTGGCGTTCATGATGATCGCCGCCGCGCTGACGTGGCGGACGGCGCTCGGCGCCGCCGAACTCATGCGCTATGGCGAGGAAACCATGGTGCTCCGGGTGCCGCTGTGGTGGGGCTGTTCTGCGGGGGCGCTGAGCTTTGGCTTCCTGACGATCGTCTGTGCCTACACGGCGTGGCGGTCTCTCATCCCGGCTTGGCGCGCTCCGCGTCCGGTTGCGGGCGGACAGGGATGACTCCGTGAGCACGTTCGCGATCGGCGTCGTCAGTTTCCCGTTCATGTTGGTGCTGATGGCGCTCCGCATCCCCATCGGCGTCGCCATGATCCTGGTCGGCGGCGGCGGATATATTGTGATCAACGGCCTCGCGCCGCTGCTGCACTACCTCAAGACCAGCCCGTATTTTCTGTTCAACAGCTATTCGCTCTCCGTCATTCCGCTGTTCATCCTGATGGGGCAGTTTGCCTCGCACGCCGGGCTGTCGCGGGCGTTGTTTCAGGCAGCCAACGCCTGGATCGGCCACTTCCGCGGCGGGCTCGCCATGGCCGGCATCGGCGGATGCGCCGGGTTCGGAGCAATCTGCGGATCGTCGCTTGCGACGGCGGCGACAATGGCCAAGGTTGCGCTGCCGGAAATGCAGCGCTTCGGGTACTCGGGCGCACTCTCGACCGGTTCGCTGGCGGCCGGCGGCACCCTCGGTATCCTCATCCCGCCGTCGGTGATCCTGGTCATCTACGCCATCCTCACAGAGCAGAGCATCGCCAAGATGTTCATCGCCGCGCTCGTCCCGGCGGCGATCGCGGTCGCCGGCTTCATGATCGCCATCGCCGTCTACGTCGGCGCCAATCCCGAGGAGGGGCCCGCTGCCGACCGCTCGAGCATGGGAGTGCGGCTGCGCTCGCTGGTCGACATTTGGCCGGTGGCGCTGATCTTCGGCGTCGTCGTCGGCGGCATCTACGGCGGGTTCTTCACGCCGACCGAAGGGGCCGCGGTCGGCGCCTTCGCGACGGGGTTGCTCGCCGTCGCCCGCGGCGCGCTCGGCTGGCGGGATCTGATGACCTGCCTCCGCGCCACCGCCGAAACGACGGCGATGATCTTCCTGGTCCTGCTCGGCGCCGAAATCTATAACGCCTTCCTCGCTCATACGCGCATGCCGATGGATGCCGCGGCGATGATCGTCGAGATGTCGCTGTCGCCGTACTTCGTGATCTGGGTGATCGTGATGCTCTACCTGGTGCTCGGGTGCCTGATGGACAGCATGTCGATGATCCTGCTCACGGTGCCCATTTTCTTCCCAATCGTCACTTCCCTCGACCTCGGTCTTACCGGTGAGGAAAGCGCGATCTGGTTCGGGATCATCGCGCTTATGGTCGTAGAACTCGGCTTGATCACTCCGCCGGTCGGCCTCAACGTGTTTGTCATCAACCAGTTGGCGCCCGGCGTCACTCTCTTGGACTCATTCCGCGGGGTGGTGCCGTTCTTCATGGTCGGCCTGGTGCGCGTAATGCTGCACGTGTTCTTTCCCGGCCTCACCTTGTGGCTGGTGCGTCTCCTTTGGTAGGGCGCGCGAACCGGGGCGGCCCGGCGGTTCCGGCTGCACCGCAAGACCCGGCGCGGGCGCCGAGATCGTGATCGGCGCGCGATTTGCGGTGGGAGGAAGGGTTCCCGCCGTGCGAGGGTTCTATTGCCAAGGGCCAATATAAACCTTCCGCGAACGTCTTGGATAGTTGGTATCGAAACGCTGATCGCCGAGGCTCGGCGTGCGACTTCCGCGTTATTTAATCCCGCTTCATCCGGCCGAAGAAGTAATTTCTTGGAAATCTGATATCTTGTTGCCATATTGCGTGTTAGAACGGATCGCAGCGGGGGCAGGTCCTTATGACGGAGACTCAGGTTATGGATCATGCTTACGTGGCGCCACTTGGGGAGCGCATCCACAGACGCCGTATTGAGCTTGGCTGGAGCCAAGCCGAACTCGCCAAACGGGCTGGCGTCAGCCAGGGCACCATCGCCCAGCTGGAGACGGCCGCAATCACCAGGACGAAGCACCTCGTCGAAATCGCCCACGCCCTCGGCGTCTCATCGGAGTGGCTGGCGAGCGGTCGCGGTGAGATGGATCAGGGCCTGTCGATCGACCGCCAAGCCCTGCACCTCGCCATCGCCGGCGTCTTCGACGCTTGTCAGTCGCTGAGCGATCCCATTGACGGCAAGCGCTTCGCCGACGTGTGCGTTGCTGTCTATGAAGAGCTGCAGAACACTCAGGACGCGACGCTGGATCCGCGTGCGCTGGCCGGTGCGGTGTTTCGCATGACCAGGACGACATGAGGACGCTGCAGGTCGTGATCCGCGGGCGAACGTCTTAATCCCGCACGGCTCCGGGAGCTCCCACTTGCGGCACGACTTGGTCGTGCTGCAAGGGGGGCTCCCGCGACATCACCCCCCAGGATATGACCGTCTGCCTCAGCGCCTGATTGGACGCCTGGACAGCGCCGGATTCAGGGGTAGTCGTGCTGGACGATCGCTTCGGCGCGGCGGCAGAGTTCGCGGCCGTAGTCGGTCCAGGTTCCCTGGCCCCAGTAGCGGTAGCAACTGGTCTCCGCCGACAAAAGATGGAACAGAGCGTTGCGGTAACGGTGCTCGTCGGTGGGCCGTTTCGGCTTCAGGACCTTTTCGTAGAATGCCGAGCTGGCGCGGTCCATGGCGGTCAGCACGTCCTCGTAGCCGCGCACCCAGGAAAGGTCGTTGGTCCAGCTGCCGCCATCCATGTGGAACTGGCGGTCATCGCGCTTGCAGGCTTCAATGACCGCATCGAGCGTCTCGGAGCCGTCGCCGGGTTGCATCCGGTCCCAGATCTTCTTCTGGTGGAGCGGCTGTAGGGTTGGCAGGTCCGCGGGCTCAATGCCGGAGGCGAACAGATGTTCCAGGTATTCGCTGCCGTTCATGATCGGCGTCGCGGAGCCGGATGCTTGCCGCATCACCTCGAAGTACTTGCTCGGAAATTCGTTCATCATGACACCGCCATTCTCGCCATCGGCGATCTGGACCACCAGCTGCGGCGCTTCTGCCGGCAACCTCCCGTCGCGCGAGCGTCTTCGCCTCGTAGTACGGCTGCATCTGCCCGACCAGCTTGGTGTCGGAACCCTGGGTCTTGATCAGGGCGACGATCTCGGCGCTGTCGCCGGCCGAGTTGCGGCAGACCAGGCGGTGGGGCAGGTGCTTGGCCTCCGGGACCTCGCCGGTCTCGGGGCTCTCAACCGTGTGCTCCTGGACCAGAACCCACCGGTAGCCGCACTCCCTCAAGGTCTTTACGAACTCGTAGGCGACTTCCGGGTGGTTCGGCAGCGCCATCTCGGAGGGCGAGAACCCCCGCACCCGCTCCAGTGCCGCGATGCCGAACACGGCTGCGAAATGATGCTGCCAGGCGCGGACGTGCAGCCGGAAATCCTGCACCGGGGTGGACGGCGCCACCGCGTGGCCCCAGGGACAGCCCAACCACTCGACGGCGTGGCGGGTGTCGGGGTCACTGGTCACCGCTTTGAGCGTGTCGATGACCTCGTGTTGGCCCATGTGCCGGAGCCCGTGCAGCAGCGTCCCCGAGTACTCCAGCATGACGCGCGGCTGCGCACCCTCATGGAGGAGTTGCGGGATGAACTCGCCGATGCGCTGGTAGCACCGGGCGAACACCGGCGCGTTGTGGTTGTCGCCCATCCCCTGATGATCCCACATGTGCTTGAGATTGGAGATGATCTCGGCTGTCCCAAGGTCGCTGCCGCCGGCCGGGATCAGCGGCTGATGCATGTGGAGCGCGATGGCGAAGGCGGACTTGACGGCGCCGAAGTCGATGCCGCCCGCGGGTGCGTAAACCGGCGCTTCGGCCCCCCGCCGAACCGCCGCTTCGACAACATCCTCGGAGCCGGCGATATTGGGGAGGCCGTCAACGGTTTCCGGAAGCTCGACGACATCCAGTGGGCGTCGGTCGGCAGCGGTCATGGGGCGCGGTCCTCCTGCGTCAAGGATTGAGGAGCGAAGCGTCGCCGTGAAATAAGACGCTGCCGAACGGTATGTGGGGCGCAATGGCGGGAACGAAAGAGGCGGGCGGTATTGCCGGGTCTTGTACGTCCCGAACTTAGACTCCCAAGTCGACGAAGGCGCCGAACACGCGGGCGGCAGCATTGGTTCCAACCAACTGGTTGCTGCCCTGGTCGACCTTGTACATGCCCAGCATGTTGACGAACAGACCGCTCATCGCCTGGCTGTGGGCGATGGCGTCGGCGACCGCGTTCAACTGCTGCTGGCCTTCCGCCTGGGCGCGGGCGCTGGCTTTTTCCTGTTCGGCGACCAGCTTGATTGTTCTCTCCTGCACCTCCTTGATGACGCCGGAGGCGCGGCGCGCCTGGTGGTCGATGCCGGTCAAGACCCCCTGGTAGCGCTGGATCTGCGCCTTGATCGTGGCTTTGGCGGAGTCGAGGTCGACAAGGGCGCGCTCACGTCCTTCGGCGGTGGCCAGCCCGTCGTAGTACCAGGCGTCGAAGGCGCCGTTGCCTTCGACGGCGAGGGTGCCGCTGTACTGCTTGGCGCCGGCAGTGCCTGGCGCAATGGTGAAGCTGACGTCGCTGCCGTCGGCGCTGTCGAGGCGTATGCCCGTGGACAGGTTGCCGGAGATGTTGGTGGGAGTGTCCGGATAGCTGTCATAACGCCGAAGCAGTTCGCCTTTGTAGTCCGGGCGCCACAGATAGCCGTCATCGTCGACGATGCTGTAGCTGGTGCCCATGTAGCTCTGGCGGACCGGCATGATGGCGCCGTTGACCGAAAGCGGCACCGCCAATTCGCGGGCGCCCGTGTTTCCGAGCAGGTTGGGAGTATCATTGTTGGAATCGGATCGCGAGCGGATCGATCTGAGGTAGGAATCGAAAGTCGATCGATAGCCTTCATGAGTGCTTTCGATGTCGGGATCGAGGCGGGCCTTGTTGACGGTCTGAATGGTTTGGTCGAGCATCGACTGGATGCTTTTCAGGCGGCCAAGCGCACCTGCGACGATGATCCGCGTCTTATCCAGATCGTCGCGGAACGCCTCCCACCTCGGGATATCTCGCTGCACCGCGCCGATCTTGACGGCATAGTCCGAGTTGATCACCGCCGATCGTTCGGCGACACGCCGGTTGAACTGTTTCTGAATCCCGGCGAGCACGGTGGCGCGTTGGAAGTCGAAACCGGAGACGCTGCTCAGGGGTGAAGTCATGCTTGTGCCCGATCCGCCAGCGACCCTCGACTGAATGTCGGCTTAGCATTAGAAAGCAATGCCGGTTAACATAGCGTTGATCCAGTGATCCCCGCGACCCGCTTCGCTGAAGGTTCGATTTTGGCCGGCGCCTGCGCGCGGAGAACGCTGCCGGGGCGGTCGCCGCGGCTTCACGACCGGGATGACGACAGACGGCGAAAGGACCGTGATGAGCGAGATCTATCACGCGCTGGTGCTCAACCTGCACCAGCCGCCAAGCAACCTGGATCATTTGCTCGACAGCGGCGACCGGGCGGCTAATGAGATCCTGCTCGCTTACGATCGCATCCCGCGCGCGCTGTGGCCCTATGAAGATATCGCCCGCGTTCATCTGGCGATGTCCGGCACGCTTCTTGAGTCCTTGGCAAGTCCCGAGTTCCAGCGCCGCACGCGCGGGACCATCGACTGCGGGTCGCTGCTTTGGGCCTTGCAGAATGAGAAGCTGTTCGAGATGCTCGGCGCGCCCTACTACAACCCGGTGCTGCCGCTGGTCCCCGAAGCGGATTGGGATGACCACCTGGAGCGTTGGCGGCAACTCGCCAGCCACGCCTTCCGAAAAGACCATTTCGCGGGCTTCTGGCCGCCCGAAATGGGTTTCTGCATGGAGCTGATCCCGCATCTCAAGGCATTCGGTTATCGCTATGTCATGGTCGACAGCGAATATGTGGACCCGGTCAACCCGATGCCGTGGCAGGACCTGCGCTACCGGCCGCATATCGCGGAATACGATGGCCACCAGATCATCGTCGTGGTGCGCGACCGCGACCTGTCGAACGCTCAGCAGTCGGGCATGGACCATGGCTGGTTTCATCACGAACTGATCGAACGCACCAAGTTTTGCGACTATCCGCCGCTGGTCACTACCGCCACCAACGGCGACACCGGCGGCTGGTTCCTCAACGCCGATTTGGCCGGCAACTTTTGGCAATCGTTCTATCGGGAAGCGATGGAGGCGATCCGCCGCGGCGAGTCCCGCCTGCGGCCGACGTTCATCACTGAATATCTAGACCGTTTTGGCGTCCACGGGCGCGTGACCATCCGCCGCGGCGCCTGGAACACCGACGAGCACCACGGCTGGAACTTTCACCAGTGGCAGGGCTCGCGTCCGCAACGCAGCGCCTTGGCCCGCGTGCACGCCGTCAGCAAGGAGTTCCGGCAGTTGCTCGACCAGGCTTCGGTGAGCCGCGTCACCGATGAGGGGATTAGTCTGCATCTGGATCAGGCGCGCTGGCGGCTGCTGCGGGCCGAAACCAGCTGCTTCTTCTATTGGGGCGAAGCCTGGCTTCACCGCGCCCATGAAGACCTTGACGCCAGCGAACGGCACATGGCCGAAGTCCGCTGGTTGATGCCGTAGAAAGAGGCGTCATGCCGCTCTAATTGGCCTCGGCGGAGGTCCGCAGGCGGTCCGGCGCGAGCGTTGCAGCGGTCACGCCCTGGGCGGCGATGTCTGCGGGAACGGCCGCCCCGGTCGCCAGCGCTGCGGTCATCCTGCCGAGCGCGGCAGAGGTGATGATGCCTGCGCCGCCCTGGCCGGCATACCAGACGAAGTTCGGCTCGTCCGGATCGGGACCGGCAACGGGGACGCCGTCGCGGGCGAAGGTCCGAAGCCCGGCCCAGCGGTGGTGGATGCGCTGGATGTGCATGGTGGTGATGGTTTGAACGCGGTCGGCGGCCACTGCTACGTCCCATTCGTCGGGCTGGGCGTCACATGCCGGTGACGGCGTCTCGTCGCACGGGCTGGCGATGATGCGGCCGGCGTCCGGCTTGAAGTAGAGGTCTTCGTCGACGCCTATGGTGAACGGCCAGCGCCGGCTGTCGATTTCGGACGGCCCATCGAAGCTGATAATCGTGCGCCGCTTCGGCACCAGGCCGATGGCGGCGACTCCGGCCATCGTGGCCACGTCATCCGCCCAGGCGCCGGCGGCGTTGACCACCGTCGTCGCGGTGTAGCGCTCCGCCGTCGTGTCCACCCGCCAGCGCCCGCGGCGGCGTTCCAATCGGCGCACCGTCGCCCCGGTCACCATCAGCCCGCCGAGGCCGCGAAAGCGCCTCAGAAACCCTTGTAACAGGGCGTCCACATCTACGTCCGTCGCATCCGGCTCGTAGAGGGCGCACGCGACGGCCTCGGGTCGGAGGACCGGCACCAGCGCCCGGGCGGTCGCGCCGTCGATCAATGTCGGCGCCTGCGTCTCACCGCCGGCTGCTGCGCGGCGGCGCTCGATCTCGGTGCGCTGGTCCTCGCGCGCGATGTACAGGGCGCCCCGAGGGGTCAGCAGGGGATTGGCGCAGAATCCCGTCGGCGGCGCCTCGAAGAACCGACGGCTGGCGCGGGCGAGGGCGCGGATCACCGGCCCCTTATAGCCTTCCAGGAAGAGGGCGGCGGAACGGCCGGTGGCATGGTAACCGGCCGCCGCTTCCCGCTCGAGCAGAACGACGCGCGCCCGTGGCGCCGCGGCCACGAGCGCATCGGCGACAGAGGCGCCGCCCATGCCGCCGCCGATGATCAGAAAATCGCAGTCCACACGTTCCTCGCGGTAGGATCCGTCACCATCCGTCAACAGGCCGGTTTCGGCAAAACAGTGAGCGTCTCCAAGTCCACCTTGAGGGTGAAATCGTCGAACTGCTGAGTAATTTGATCAGCAATGCCGTCGGCCCGATGGCGGGCGCCCAATTCGAACTCCGGCGTCGGCTCGCGCGAGCGCTCCGGAAAGAAACCGAGGTCGATCATCCACATCGGCACGGGGGGGAGGTTGAGCGCCAAGGCCGCGGACCGCTGTTCTGCCTCGGGCACGGGCTGGATGACCGCGTTGACCAGGTAGGGATTGGCGGCACTGGCGCCGTCGAACAACAGGCGGGCGAAGGTCTGCTCACCCGCTTCGGCGGCGGCAATGAGCGCCCGCATGTGATGCGTCGGGAACAGCGTTCCAGGCGGCAGCGGGATCGCGACCTCCTCCGGATGGGTCAGCACCGCAGTGCCGCCGCTGCCGTCGCCGTTAAGCTTTGCGTGGCCCTCCAGACGTTCCACGAGAGCGCCGTCCTCGATCAACCGGGCATGGAAACGGAAGTCGCGGCCGTCGACGGATTCCCAGCTTGCGAACGTCCATTTGGTGTCGACGTCAGCCTCGTTCTGATAGCTGAGCCGCATATAGGTGGTGTTCTCGACGGTCCAGCCGTCGCAGTCACGGACGGCGCGGTAGAGCATGACGCCCTGCGCTCCCACCAGCGCCGAGGCCTGCGAGGCGGTGGCGAGAGACATCCGGTATGACGCTTGATGGGGAAGCAGTTCGCCGGCGACGGCGGCCCGTCCGCTGCACGTCAACAATGCCACGATCGCCGTCGTCAGGATCAGGCACGACGCGACCGCGGTCGATTTCAGGATCAGTAGGCGGATTGAAGGCAGCAATGGCACGGGAGATGATCCTCGGGCGGGGATTGCCATTATACCGCCATGGGGCCCCGCGCTGTCCACTGCCGCCGGCGGTTGGCGTGACGAATCGCTGGCGTACGTGTTCCCGAACCAATTCCGCCAACCCAGCAACTTGTGTGCAACCGGGAACAAGTTGCCGAGCCTGCTCGCGCATCTCGATCGCGCCGAGTGATCGCGGAAGCAGCGCACAGGTCGGACCGTCATGTATCGGGGCTCGTTGCGGCAGGGTGTGCAGGGTGCGGAGGTTGGCACAGGGGTTGCAAATCCGGAGGACAGATGTACTTTGGTTATATTACTGGTTGCAGAGTGACGGCGCAGAGGAAGGTGAGACAGGTGGGTGGTACTGAGCATGAGCCCCATGACGATCTGGAGATGGTGGCGGGTGGAAGCGACCTGATTTCGCTTTTGTCGGCGCTGGTCAATAGTGTGGAGAACGGCGCGGACGGGAGCGGGGTGGACGCCCTGCTCCGCCACGACGCCGCGGAGCGAGCGCTGGCGGCGGCGGCAGGGGTCGAGCGCAGGCTGGCGCTGCTGAGCGATCAGGTCAGGCGGTTGCAGAAGCTGGTGGTCACGGACGAGTTGACCGGATTGCTGAACCGCCGCGGCTTCGAATCTGAGCTGAACAGGACACTGGCGCTGGCGCGCCGCCACGACGAGACCGGCATGATATTGTATGTCGATCTCGACGGCTTCAAGGCGATCAATGACACGTTCGGCCATGCCGTGGGGGACGAGGTCTTGCGTCATGTGGCGTCGTTGCTGGTGCAGAACATTCGCTCGACCGATGTCATCGGGCGCCTCGGCGGCGACGAGTTCGCGATCATCCTGACCCGCGCGTCGGTGGTCGGCGGACACAGCCGGGCGCGAGTGCTGGAAGCGCTGCTCAACGAGGCGGTGCTGGTCGTTGACGGCCGCACCATCAGCATTGCCGCCAGTTTCGGCGCCTTGCCGTACCGTCCCGGAGATGAGGGCCCCGAGCTGCTCGCCCGCGCCGACGCCAAGATGTATGAGCAGAAGCGTCAACGGCAGCTGCACTCCGAGGGCCGGAAGATCGCCTGATGGGTCGCGGTTCGGCCGTGAGCGGGGACGGAGCGGACAACGTTGGCGTGAAGGGGCAGGAGCATCGCCCGCCACCCGGCGCGAGCGCCATGCCGCGGCGCGACCTTCGCCGCATTACGGCGTGGGAACTGGTGCGCCTCGGTCGGGAGCTCTACGTCGCCGGGCACCTGAACGATGAAGAACTCGCCCTGCTGACGCGTCAACCCGATCTGCACCCTGCCTTCGACCGCACCATTGGGGCGCTGATCGGCGAGCGGGCGGATCCCGACCGGCGGCGTGACGCCATTGCCGCGTGGGAGTCTCGCCTTAGGTTTCATCAGTCCTATCCGGACGACGCAGCGCCGACCAAGCACATCAGCCACGTTCTGACCATCCTGCATGCCGTCAGCGGCGAAGGCGGGACCGACCGTCGTTCGTGACCCGCGAAGCATCGACGACAGGGACATGCGCATCCGGTGCAGCGTCGCCGTCAACCGATTCTGCTTTGCAGACGTGGACAAACCGGTGTATGCGGGGCCTGTAAGCCGACAGCGGAAAGATCATGGAATTTGGCAGTCAGGGGAGCTCGATGGACGGGGCTTTGAATGTGGAGATCACAGTGTCGGGTGAAGCACAAGCGGCCGATACTCAATCCGTCGGGCTTCCTGACTATCTTGTAAAGACCTATGCTTGGGCATACTTGCGTCCTGCCAATATTGTTGTGCTCGACAACCCCTTTGTTGTCAATGCGATACTTTGGGGTAATTTTCGCAGGCTAGTTTGTCTTGCATGTGAGGAGTTCGCCTACGGCCAGCGCATCTTGCAGGCCGCCAGCGTCTATGGCGACCTGTCGGCGCGTTTGGCCGAAACCGTGGGATCAGCCGGCCACCTTGATGTGGTAGACATCGCGCCGGTTCAGGTCGAGCACTGCCGGCGCAAGCTTGCATCCTACCCGCAGGCACGGGTGCGCGTCGCGGATGCTGCGGCGCCGGGCGGAGGGCTGTACGACGGCGTCTGCTGCTTTTTCCTGCTGCACGAGGTTCCTGACGGTCACAAGCGGGCCGTCGTCGACGGCTTGCTGAACAGCGTCCGCCCGGGCGGCAAGATCGTTTTCGTGGACTACCACCAGCCGATCGCGCTTCATCCGATGCGGCCCGTCATGCAGGCGGTGTTCCGCTGGCTGGAACCCTTTGCGAATGGGTTGGTGCGACGCCAGATCGAAGAGTTCGCCAGTGCGCGGGATGAGTTCTCTTGGAGCAAGTCGACATACTTCGGCGGGCTGTACCAGAAGGTCGTCGCGGTTCGCCCGCTCGCGGACCCGGACGTGCGCGCCCCGGCCAGCGCATAGCGCCAAACCGCCGTCAAGTGCGCCGTACGAGCCGCGGGCAGCCGCGGTGACGGCGGTTTCAGTCGGACGGCAGGTCCTTCGGCCGAACGAACGCGGTCAGCTCGGCACATCCTGGCCGCACGTCGTGCCAGCGCGCGACGTCCGCGACCAGCACAGCGAGCGCCCCGGTCGGAAACTTGGCGCCCAACTGTCGTCCTGAGGCTTCATCGGGGCGGTCGACGAGAACTCGGGCCAGAGTCTCCACGCCCGGATTGTGACCGATCAGCATAACCGATTCCAGACTGTCGCTCAGCCTGGTGAGGCGGCGCAGCAGGACCGTCGCTTCGGCCAGATAGATCGCTTTCTCGTAGCGCACCGGCGCGGTGGCAGCGGAATACTTTTCCATGCGGTCAAGGGTCTCGCGGGTGCGTTGCGCCGGCGAGCACAGGATCTGTGCGGGCGCGATCTGCCGGTCGCGCAGATGGCGACCCATGGCCGTGGCGGCCCGTCGCCCGCGTTTGGCGAGAGGACGATCAAAGTCCGTCACCGACTCGTCTTGCCAGCTCGATTTGGCGTGACGCATTAGATAGATCGTTCTCACTATCGCCACCTGCGCCTGTCAGCCCGCCCTGGTGCACAGACCCATTCGAATGATTCAGTCGAATGGGTCATATTTTGCACGAGAATCAAGAGTCGCGTGCAGCAATGGTGCATTCTTTGGATGCACCGCTGCACTAGCGGTGATCATACAGGGACCCCTTCCTCACGTCGCGGTTCGCGGGCACCCAATCGTCGGCGCGCTGCGCAACACGGCATACAATAACCGTTACGCGAGAAATTTGAGACTGCATACAATTTAAAGATGTTTCTAGCAGGAGTGGTATCGCGGTCCCCGAATATTTCGGGTCCCCTAAAGAAAGCGATCCAGGGTCCCAAGGTTTCTGCAGGCTTTTTTTGCAGACGAACGCGAAGGAGCCGAAATATTGCCCTTGTGAACTTGGAGGTAGACATGGATAAATACGAAGCACCCCATGCAGAGTTTGCAAAAGCATACTACCCGTTTGCGGCATCTACAATTTTATGCGTATAATCGTTGCAAAATTCTATAAGAGGTGGCATAGTCCCGCCGTGTTCAATCAAAAAGATGCGATACATAAAGCGGGCCAACAACAAAATGCAAGCATCAACACAAAAACCTATCGGGGCGCATTTAATGATGCACCAGATCTGAATGTCTGGATAGTCTTGTAAAAATAGTTCCACTAAATATTCTATGTACGTCGGTGCTGCAGGGCGTCGTCGCGGTCAGTGGCTCTGCCTTTTCGCGCTTGACGCTTATCGTCCATGTGCAATCGATGCGGGCGGTGGGCCGGCGACACAGGCATGACAAGTCCCGGGTCGGGAGCCTCAGGCGGGCGCCGGGTCTGGGGTTATCGGGTACGCTGAAGACCGCGCGCGGCAGCGCGGCGCGGACGCAACGGAGCGGACAACGCGCTGGTACGCGCTACGCTGACGGACGAACTCAATGGATCCGGCAAACTGGGGCATGAACAACTCGGTATCAGGCGCATGAACAACTCGGTATCACAAGACGTCCTCGTTCCGCTGTTCGCGCCTCAAACCAGGTTGCGAACGCGATTCCACGCGTCGCTCCTGCCGGGCCTCGTCTTTGCGATGGACGTGCTCATCGTGATGGCGGTCGGCGCCGGTTCGTCGTGGGGATATTTGGGATGGGCGCCTGACTTCACGCAGAAACACCTGGTCGTGACGGCTATCGCCGCGGTAGCAGTCGGGGGGCTGTTGTACCAGGCTAAGCTCGGCGACCTTCAGGCCATCGGGGTTTGGCCCAATCGACTGCCGCGTCTGGTCCTGTTGAGCTCCGTGGTGTTCCTGCTGCTCATCGTGTTCGCGTTCGCACTGAAGATTTCGTCGGATTTCTCCCGGTTCTGGTTTTTCGCCACGTGGCTTCTGTCGGTCCCGCTCTGCGTGCTGATGCGGTCCGCCCTCAAGACCATGTGCATGGCCCTGGGCCGCAGCGGGCTCCTCGTCCGGCGCGTCGCCATCGTCGGCGCGGGAAGTCAGGCGGACGAGCTCATCCTGCGCATGCGCAGTCAGACCGATCCCTGGGTGCGCATTGTCGGGGTGTTTGATGACCGCAACACCCGGATCGGCGGTCGTGTTGCCGGCACTGTCATCCTCGGCGACGTCAATGCGATCGAGCGGTTCGTCCGCGGCGGCCAGGTGGACGAGGTCGTCGTCGCCCTCCCGTGGAGTGCGGAGCGGCGTCTTGTCGAGATCGTCGAGCGGCTACGCGACCTGCCGATCAGCATCTTTCTGGGCCCCGACCTGGTGGGCTACCGGTTCGGCAAGCGGCCGGTGGAGTACTGGGGCAAGGCTCATGTGCTGGAGGTCGCGTCGGCGCCGCTGACGAGCTGGAGCGCGGTCGTCAAGTCCATCGAAGACAAAATCCTGGCCGGGATGTCGGTGTTGCTGTTGGCGCCGCTGATGTTGGTGATCGCGCTCGCCATCAAGCTGGACAGTCCCGGCCCGATCCTGTTCCGTCAGAAGCGCTACGGTTTCAAAACGAAATCATAATCGTCAAGAAATTCCGCACCATGCACTGCCGGGCGAATCGTGAAGCACCCTTCACGCAGGCCACCCGTTTCGATCCGCGGGTCACCCGCGTCGGCCGATTTCTTCGGCGCACCAGCCTCGACGAACTCCCGCAGCTGTTCAACGTGGTGGAGGGCAACATGTCGATGGTCGGACCCCGCCCGCATCCCGTGGAGCTCAATGAGAAGTTCGCGCAGCTTATCGGCGGATATCACGGGCGGCATCGGGTAAAACCGGGCATTACCGGCTGGGCGCAGGTCAATGGACATCGCGGCGAGACCGAGACCCTCGACAAGATGCGCACCCGCGTCGAATTCGACGTGTACTACATCGAGAACTGGACGCTCGGTCTCGACATTTGGATTTTGTTCAAGACGGCCTTCGTCGGATGGGTTCACAGAAATGCCTATTGATCCGTCCGGCGATCAGGAGTGGGGGTTACACATCGGGAAGCCGCGAGGCTTCGGAGAGCCCATTTGCAAACGTTTTGGCAAAGGGGTGGTTCTATGGAACGGAAGCGGTTTTCTGCCACGAGTCGGAAAAGAATTCTGGTTACGGGCGGAGCGGGTTTTGTCGGCTCGCACTTGTGCGAGCGTCTCGTCAACGGCGGTGACGACGTTCTCTGCGTCGACAACTTTTACACGGGTACAAAGGACAACATCGCCCATCTCTTTGGTCGGTCCAATTTTGAAGTCCTTCGTCAGGACATTACGTTCCCATTATTCTTGGAGGTGGACCAGATCTACAACCTGGCCTGTCCCGCTTCGCCGATCCACTACCAGTACGATCCGGTGCAGACCACCAAGACCAGCGTCCACGGCGCCATCAACATGCTGGGGTTGGCCAAGCGCACGGGAGCGCGCATCCTGCAGGCCTCGACCAGCGAGGTCTATGGCGACCCCGATGTGCACCCGCAGCCGGAAGACTACCGCGGCAACGTCAACCAGCTCGGCCCGCGGGGCTGCTACGACGAAGGCAAACGCTGCGCCGAGACGCTGTTCCTGGATTATTACCGGCAGCACCGCGTCGACATTCGCATTGCGCGCATCTTCAATACTTACGGGCCGCGAATGCATCCCCAGGATGGCCGCGTCATCTCGAATTTCGCCATGCAGGCGCTGAGCCGGCAGCCGCTGACCGTGCACGGCGACGGCAGCCAGACCCGGTCTTTCTGCTACGTGGACGATCTCGTCGACGGGCTGATGCGGCTGATGAACCGGGATGGGATCCACGACCCCGTCAACCTGGGCAACCCGGTTGAGACGCCGATTCGCGAGCTTGGCGAACGGATCATCGCGCTGACCGGGTCCTCCTCGGCGATCGAAGAGAAACCGATGCCGGTCGACGACCCGGTTCGGCGCTGCCCGGACATCGCCCGCGCCCGCTCGCTGCTCGGGTGGGAGCCGCGGGTGCCGCTGGACGAGGGCTTGCGTCACACGATCGGTTACTTCCTGGTCAAGCTGCTGCCCGTCGAGCTTCTGACCGCAGGGGTCGCCGGCACCGCGCCCATGAGCGCCAATATCCTCCGGCGCTTCGCCGATACCGTCGCGCCGCAATGACGCCGCGGGTTCTCGTCACCGGCGGAGCCGGCTACATCGGCAGCCACGCGTGCAAGGCGCTGGCCTCTGCCGGCTTCCTGCCTGTCGCCTTCGACGACCTGTCGCGTGGCCATGCATCGGCGGTCAAGTGGGGCCCGCTGGTGCATGGCAGCCTCCTGGACGCGGAGGCGCTCGCCGATGTCGTTGCCGTGCATCGCCCGGTCGCCGTCCTGCATTTCGCGGGCCTGGCGTACGTAGGAGAGTCGGTTGAAGACCCGCTCGCCTACTACCGAACAAACGTCTGCGGCAGCATGGTGCTGGTCGACGCCGTGCGAGCGCACGGCGGGCCTCCCATCGTATTCTCCAGCAGCTGCGCGGTGTACGGGGTGTCGGCCGCAGGGGTCATCGACGAACAACACCCGCGCGCGCCCATAAACCCCTATGGACGCAGCAAGAACATGGTGGAATGCCTGCTTCGGGACTGCGAGCCAGCCTACGGCCTGCGCTCGGTGTGCCTCCGCTATTTCAACTGCGCCGGCGCTGACCCGGAAGGGGAACTGGGAGAGGATCACGATCCCGAGCCCCACATCATTCCCCGCATCCTGGCCGCAGCGGCGGGCGAAACCGGAGCCTTCGACATCTACGGCGGCGACTATCCAACGCCGGATGGCACGGCCGTGCGCGATTACGTCCACGTGAGCGATCTGGCGGCAGCACACGTCGCCGCCCTCCGCTATCTGCTCGACGGCGGCGACAGCCTCGCTCTCAACCTGGGGATCGGGCGGGGCTATTCGGTCCGGGAGGTGGTCGGGGCGGGAGAACGGGTCACCGGCCGACGCATCCGGACGCAGGTTCGTGATCGTCGTCCCGGTGACCCACCCATCCTGGTCGCTTCACCGGGCTTGGCGCGCGCCGTGCTCGGATGGCAGGCCCGCTACGACGATCTCGACGACATGATCGCCACCGCCTGGGCTTGGCGTTGCCGGCGATCGGCGGACGCTAGGCGGGCGCCGGCTGCCGACCGGACTTCGTCGAACGTTGCGTAGCCGAACGCCACTGCTCGCCCATCACCAAGCCATGGAACAAGAAACAATGCCGACCGATTCGAGGATGAGAAAGGCAGCCGATGCAATGACCGAAAGATGTGACGACATGATGAACGGCAGCAGCTTTTCCCTCCAAAAGATCGAAGGCCTCGGCGTTGCCGTTAATCCCGGCAACATCGCCGAGTACGTCAAGTACGTCGACTCCCTGGTGACATGGCAGCGCCGCGATCAGATCTTTTACGCGAACTTGCACTCTCTCTACCTCTGCCTGCGGGATCCGGCGGTCAACGAGCTGTTCCGCGGTGCGACGGTGATGATCGACGGCATGCCGATCGTCGCGATGCTGCGGACGATCGGCCTCCGGTTGAGTCGCCATGAGCGGGTAACCTGGGTCGACTTCATCTGGCCGCTGCTGCAGCGCGCCCATGTCCGCGGCTGGCGGGTGTTCTGGGTCGGCAATGAGTCGGCGGATCTGAAGGCCGGGCTTGCGGTCATTCGGTCGCGTCTGCCGGGTCTCGTCATCGACGGAGCGGACGGTTACTTCGACAGCAGCGCGGGCGCTTCGGAAAGCCGAGCGGTCGTGGACAGGATCAACGCCTTCGGGGCCGACGTGTGCATCGTCGGCATGGGAACGCCGCGCCAAGAACGGTGGATCATGGACAACCGCGACAACATCGACGCTCCAGCAGTGCTGGCGGCCGGGGCCTGTATGGAATATCTCGCGGGCGCAGTGGCAACGCCGCCGCGGTGGATGGGGCGTTGGGGGCTGGAGTGGGCGTACCGCCTGATGGAGAACCCCGCCCGGTTCGGGCGGCGCTACCTGATCGAGCCGTGGGCGCTGCTGGCTCTGATCACCTTACGGTGTCTCGGCGTCGGCAAGCACCGCCGTCGGATGGCTCCCCGCCGCCAGGAACCGGCGGCCAACTGAGACGCTTAGGCGACCGTTGCAATCATGATCGTGACCGAGACAGGCCGTCCTCGTCCGCGGCACAGCAGCGTGGACTTGAGCCGGACGGCAGTTCGCGCGTTCGCCGTTGGCGATGGCGCGGCCGGCGATAGCGCCGCAGATGGCGCATGGTACACATCTGCCGCAGTGCAGGCCGACATCGTTCTCTGCGTTTGTACGTGGCGGCGCCCAGCCGGCTTGCGCAGGCTGCTGGCGGCCGCAAGCGAACTTGAGTATGACGGCCGGCTGGCGGTGGTCGTGGTCGACAACGACGCGGCTGCGGAGGGGATTGCCGTATGTCGGGACACGGCAGCCGCCTTCCGTTGGCCGTTGGCCGCCGTGCAGGAAAGCCGGCCCGGGATTTCCTATGCCCGCAACAGCGCCGTCGAACGGGCACTCGAACTGCGGCCGCGGTTCATTGCCATGCTCGACGATGACGAATGGCCGTCCCGCGGTTGGCTTCGTGAGCTGGTCCGGGTTCTGGACACGACCGGCGCCGATGTGGTCGGCGGGCCCGTGATCCCTCGCTTCCCGCCGGCGGCCGGTATCTGGCCGGCACTGGCGGATGTTTACACGGTAAACCTGCGCCGACCGGACGGCGCGCCCTGCACGCTCTACGCAGCGGGAAACTTCATTGCTCGCGCCGATTGCTTCCGCGCGCTGGGACCGGCGCCGTTCGATCCGGGCTTCGCGAGGACGGGCGGCGAGGATCTGGTGTTTTTTTGCCGTCTCGCTCGCCTCGGGTTCCGGATGCATTGGTCGGCGGCGGCCGAAGTCTACGAGACGGTCACCGCGGACCGCATGAGCTTGACCTGGTTGACGCGGCGGCAGCGGCGGCGGGGGAGTCTGAACGTCGTGGTGCAGCGCATGTTCGCGCCCGGCCCGATCGCCGAGGCGATGCGGTTGACGAAAACCGCGGGTTTGTTGTCGCTGGCGTTGGGGTATCGGATCCTTGCGGCTCCGTTCCCGGTCCGGCGCCTCCGCGCCATCCTGCTGCTGCACAAGGCGCTCGGCAAGGTCGCCGGGCACCTGGGGCGGCGGATCACCCAGTACGGCGATTCCTCGCCGGGCGGAAGAAGTGAAGACACATACGGATCTTGAAGAGGGCAGCGAGACCATGAGCCAGCCTTTGTTCAGCGTTGTCATCCCGACCTACAACCGCGCCCACACGGTGGGCACCGCGATTGCATCGTGCCTCGCGCAAACCTGCCGCGATTTCGAGATCATCGTCGTCGACGACGACAAGTCGACGGACGATATAGCGGCCAGCCTTGCCCGCTTCGACGGCGTCCCGATTCGCCTGGTGGGGCGTCATCACGGTCGTGCGGCGGCGGCGCGCAATGCCGGCGTGCGTCTGGCTCACGGCCGCTTCGTCGCCTTCCTGGACGCCGATGACGCGTGGTTGCCCGACAAGCTGGAGCGCTGTCGTCGGCATCTGGCCGCTGCCCCCGGCGATCTGGTGTACAGTCAGACCTACGTGGACCGAGGGGTCGGACGCCTGTGGGTCAAGCCGGCGCGTGGTTTACGCGATGGCGAGGACATCTATGACTATCTGTTCGCCCACAAGGGATGGGTGCACCCCAGTACCGTCGTCGTCGACGCCGATCTGGCGCAGATGAGTCCATTTCGCGAGGATCTGTCATTCGGTGATGACACCCAGTTCGCTATCGACATGTGGCGGCGCGGCGTGCGGATCACGATGATCGAAGCGCCACTGGCCATTTATGAGGATCGTTTCGAGCCGGGTCGTCTGTCGCAAAGCCCGGTTTTCGAAGCCGCGGACACGCCCGAGCATGAGAGCTTCATCGCCTGGATAGAGTCCCAAAGGCCGTACATGTCGGACGGTGCTTATGCAGCCTGTCGCGCGTTCTTTCTGTCGAGGTTCGTGGCCCGCTCCAGCCCTCGCCGGGCGTTGCGGTATATCTTTGAGGGCTATTGCTCGGGCGTAGTCGGCGCCGGCAAGGGGCTGTCGCAGCTTGTGCAAACGTTTGCGCCGTCGCTCTACCGACGTTGCGCCGATGCGGTCGCCCGCCGCGCTGGCACCGTGCCGCCTGCCGCGGTCACCGAGCTCCATGACGCCGGCCGGTTGCTGGAAGCGGGACGCGGGTAAAGACGCCTTCTGTGGCGGCCGGAAAAACTCCAGAAGAAACTGTATGAAATTCGCGCAAAAGTGGTATCATGAAGTTCGTGCAAGCGACGCACGCGGCACCGTCGAACGAGGATCCCATGATCGCGCGGGACAATCAGGGTACCATTGCTGGTGAACTTGACCCGGATCGGGATCGGAACCGGCGGCAAAACCGGCAAAATGGCGGGCCCGGCAACAGTGTTCTGTTCGGCCCGGCTCAGATCATTGCGCTTGCCGAGTCGCTCAGCCGGCGCGCCTCACCCGTGCGGCCGGCGATCTCAAAGGACTTTGCCGCCGCTACCCTGACGGGAACCGCCGAGGCTGAACGCCAAGCGTCGCCTGCGGCGTCAGAGGACCAGGAGAACGGCGCGGCGACAAGTGCTCTTGCGGCCGGCGCCGCCAACGCGGCTTCCGGAGAGGTGGACACGGCGCACCCTGTCGGCCGGTCGGGGGGCATTCCGGAACAGCCGCAGGCCGAGGAGGCGGAACCCGACGTCCGTACCGGATCCAGCGACGACCTCGACGGTCCGCAAGCCGAGCAGGCGGCATGCCCGGACCCGCGCGAGTTCGTCTCGTCTCCGGATATGCGGCCTGCGGCGGAGGAGGAGGCGGAAGCCGCTCCTGCGTCCGGCCCCGACCCCGACGAAGCGTCGGCGATCGGAGATGATGCGGGACTGACATCAGTAACGAACGGCGACGCGCTCGATCTGACCGTTGCCGACGACCTCCCTGTTGATGCGGACGCGCTGGCGCGGCGATCGTTCGTGCTGGAGCCCGAGGAGGGTGCTGAACCCCGACACGAGGAGGCGGCGCCGTCGTCATCGGGCGCGGCGCCGCGCGTGTGGGGCTACGGCCGCCCGGTGCTGGAAGATAGCCGCGGCGCCGTCGGCAGCGGCCGACGCAGTCTGTTCGGCAACAGAAAGGGCAGCACCGGCAGCGGCAGCGCGCTCGACCGGCTCCGCGCCTATCAGAAACTGTTGCAGGCGCGCGCCAGTTCCCGGTCGGCGCCACCGGTGCCCGCCTCGCCCGATCCGGAGTTGCAGGTCACCCGGCAAGGGTCGCGTTCGGCCGACCACCTCGGTTTGCTTGCGGAACCCGCAGTCCCCCCCGAACCTGAAACTGAACTTGAACCGGCTCCGGATTCCGAAGCGCTGCGGGTCGCAGACATCCCGCCGGAGGCCGGCGACCCGGAGGATCAGGAAGAGGTTGCGGCACGCCGGGCCGGGGATGAGGACGGGAGCCGAGTTGCGCCCGATGATCCGATGCTGAACGAAGAACGCCATCCGTCGGCTGAATCGAACCACGAGATCACGAGCCCGAGTCCGAACCTTGTAGGGGGGCCGTCGCTGGACGGAGAACCGCTCGCCGCGCTCGATCACAAGGTCGCGCTCGAACCGGTCATCGTCGAGGACGATCTGGGTGGCAGGGCGGCGAACAGCGATGCTCAAACCGAGCCGGTGGGCCCGTCGACGCAGAGCGACCCAGCATCGGACCCGGTTTTAGTTGTGCCGGAGGTCTCGGCCACTCCGCAATCGCACGCGAGCACGGGCCCGGATGATGCCTCCGATGAAATTCGCGAAGCGTCGGATACTCTGGCCGATGCGGCGGGAGCGAGTCCCGACGGCGGCAGCGGCGCGGGCATGGATCAGGATAACGTCGCCGATGCTTCCGCTCCGAATGATCATGGCGGCACCACAGTCGGCCTCGAAAACCTGGTTGCTGGTGCAGATGCGGCCGCGCCGACGCTGAATGAGAGCGACCAATGCGGCCGTGTAGATCCGGACGTGCGCGAAGATCCGGTTGACGCGGAGATTCGTGCCGGCGCGAACCCGATCGCCCGGCGCGTCTCCGGCAGGCGTGAACCTCACGCCACGATGCGCGCGATCGCGCGTCTGCGATCCTGGCAAGGAGCATTCCAGCGTAGACGCGATGGCGCCGGCCCCGCGAACGCAGAAGCGACAACCGCCGGGGCGGAGCCGATAGACGCCATCGGGATGGACACGGTCCGGCAACAGGTAGAGCCCGTGGTTGAAGGCGCCGAGTCTTTAACCTTGACGGCTATCGGTGCGATCACGGAAGCCGAGAGCGCAGCGTCGCCGGTTTCGCGCCCAAAGCCGCCGCAGCGGCGTCCGCGCGCTACACCGGAGATCGAGAGGGCAGCGAAACCCCGGCCTGAACATGAACCCGCATCCGTTGCGGAGGCGGAGCTTGGACTTGGGGTGCGTAAGCGGGTGCCGGCGCGTGGGACCCGGTCGAACACGGTCACCGCGGCGGCGCGCGGCCACTCTGCGGAGGCAACGCCCCCTGGCGACGACAACAAGCTTGACTCCGTAGGAAAGCGGGGCCGGCGTCATTGGGAACCGGGGGGTCGGCGTTTTGAGGATCATCGCGATCGCCTTCGCGATCGAACCGACATGTCCTACGGCCGCCGTACGTCACGGAACGACGACATGGCGCCCCACCGGTTCGCCGGCGGCGGCGGAGGCGTGGAGGCGCCGTGGATGGATCTCGAAGGGATTTTGCGCTGCATGCGGCGTCGGCGGCTGTTCATCTCGACGATCGTCGGCGTGGTGACGTTGGCCGTGGTGATCGCGGTCCTGGCGGTGACGCCGCGATTTTCGGCGACGGCCAAGGTGAAGGTCGCCGACGCCCGCAGCGCGCAGACCCTCGACCGGCCGCTGGACCCCACCATTCTGTACACCGACGAGGAAGCCATAGAAAGCGAGGTCCAGGTCATCACCTCGCCGCAGATCGCCCATCGGGTCATCGACGAACTCGGGATCCTCGATGACCTGGCACCCAGCGCCGCAGCGGCGCGCGCCGAGCGCGAGGCTGGTCATCGGGTCACGCTCGAGCTTCCACGAGAGACGCTCGGCGCTTAGTCCTCCAATCCCGCATCCGCCACGCCGGAGCCAGCGGGAGCCGGTTCGGCCGCCCAGCGCGCGCAGGCGGTCAAGGCCTTGCTCGACCGGATCGAGGTCTCGCGCGAGGGCCGGTCGCGGGTCATCAGCGTGTCGGTCGAGCATCATGATCCGGTCATGGCGGCGCGCATCGCCAACGCCGTCGCCGACACTTACGTCGCGACCCGTATCGAAGCGCGGGTCGAGGCGGCCACCAAAGCGACCGTCTGGCTGCAGGATCGGCTTGCTGACCTGCGCAGTTCGGTAACGCAATCCGAGACCGCCGTTGAACGCTATCGGCAGAGATCAGGTCTCCTCGAAGGTAACGGCTCAACCATCATTTCGCAGCAGTTGAGCGATTTGAGCGCCCGGCTGGCCGCCGCTCGCGCCCGCCGCGTCGGCCTTGAATCCAAGCTGGAGCGGGTCGAAGCTGCGGGCGAAGGGGGCTGGGTGAACATGCCGGAGGCGCTCGCGCACCCGCTGATCTCCGACCTGCGGGCAGAGGAGTACGGCCTGAACCGCCGCCTGGCGGAGTTGGGCGCCGACATCGGTCCCAACTACTCGCAACGGCGCAAGCTGGAGGCGCAGCTGCAGCGAATCCGGGCCGACATCGCCACCGAGGCGCAACGGGTCGTCGTCGCACTGCGACGCGAAGTGGAAGTGGCGCGGGTCGAGGAAGCGACGGTTGCGGAGGCGCTGGAAGCCTTGACCAGTGCAGTCGGCGACCTCAACATCAACCAGGGTGCGTTGCGTGCGCTCGAGCGGGAGGCGACCGCCAACCAGGCGGTGCTCGAGACGTTTCTGCAGTGGCTCAAGAGAACCGCCGGCGTTCAGCAGCTCCAGGAGGCGGACGCGCAGGTGATCTCCTACGCCGAAACTCCACTTCACCCGTCGTTCCCGAAGAAAAAGCTGTTCGTTGCCCTGGCTTTCATCGGATCGCTGTCGGCCGCGGCCGCCCTGGCGTTGATCATGGAGAGCCTCGACCGCAGTTTCCGAAGCCCGCGGCAGATCGAACGGTTGACCGGCTATCGCGGCTTGCCGGTCATTCCCGCCATCCGGGGCGGGTGGTTCCGCCGAGAGGACCCCCTGAAGTACGTGTTGCGCTACCCCAGGTCATCCTACACGGAAGCGCTCCGCTCCCTGCACGCCGGTCTTGCCGTCGGCGGCGGGCGCGCTCGGCCGCATTCGATCCTGATTGCCTCGGCATATCCCTGCGAAGGCAAGACCACGGTGGCTGCATGTTATGCTCGGGTGCTCGCCAACCAGGGCTTCTCGGTTACCCTCGTTGACGCGGATCTGCGCCACGGCAGGGCCGCTGAACGCTTCGGCCTGAGCTCGTCCGTCGGGCTTGCAGAGGTCTTGGCCGGCGATGCGGAACTCGAGACCGCCATGCAGCGCGATCCGGAGACGTCACTCCGGGTCGTGGTCGCGGGTCAGTGCAGGCAGTCGCCCCAGGAGCTTTTGCACAACGGCATGTTTGCCGCATGCATGGGTCAGCTCAGGACCATGAACGACTTTGTGATCGTCGACTCACCGCCCGTGCTGGCAGTCAGCGACGCGAGCCTGATTGCGCGAAACCTCGATGCGACCGTCTACGTCACTCGCTGGGGAGTTACTTCGAGAGAAGAGGCCAGAACCGGACTGCGGCTTCTTCAGGACGCCGGGGCCAACATCGCCGGCGTCGTTCTCAACGCCACCGACCTCGGCAAGTATGCGGAGTTCGCCTACGGCCGCCCGCACATCTACAAGAAGGCTATGGCGCACTATTACGGAGGGTGAAACTATGGGGGGTCGATTTTACCGAAACGACGGTCGGACCGGCTGCGCCGCGCCCGAGAGCCACCCCAGCCGCTGAGCGGACCGGAGCAGGGCGATGGACAGCGCGACAGCCATGATCCAGTGGAAGCTGCGGTCGATGAACAGGCGTGCTTCCGACATGTTACTGACGGCGAAAGCGACCTGCAGACCGATCACGAACAGCACCAGCGGCGACGGGCGACGGAAATAGAGCCGGATCGGCTCGATCAGCAGCCGCAGCACGACTGCGACGGCCGCGGCGGCGGCGGGCAGGCCCAGTTCCGAAGCGACCTGCAGGAAACCGTTGTGGGCATGTGCAGCCGACCAGGTGGTGCCGAGCAGCGCGGCCTGTGCGTCCACCATCTCCGGGCGCGGGAACCACACGGCGCCATAGCCGAAACCGAGCCAGGGGCGGCGCTCGGTAAGCGCCCATGCGGCGTCCCAGATCTCCGAGCGGCCGGTGAAATCGAGGGATCGACCAAGGACGTCGAACACCGCGCCGGCGTCCACCAAAGTTACCAGCGCATAGGCGAACACTGCGCCGACGATCAGCACACAGAGTGCGACGACACCATGCAGCCGCACCAGGGTGGAGGCGCCGAACATCAATATGACGATCGCCCCTACGGCGCAGGCGACGATGGAAGTCGCCGAGTCGCTCATGATCAATGCTGCGGTAGCGAGCAGGCCGAGACAAAGGCTCCATGCCCGCTGGCGCACGTCCTCAGCAAGCACCCGAACAATAAAAAACAGGGCGGCCGACGCGGCGGTAAAGCCGAAGCCATTCTTGTCGTTCTGCAATCCTTTCCACGCATGTCCGCCGTCGGTGATTTGCAGGCCGACTTCGGGCGCCGCCACGGAAGCGACGATGCCGCCAAGCAGGAGGATGGCGAATGTCCAGGTCAGCACGGTCACCAGCGCCCGTGTCGACAGATGGATGCCGACGGCAATCGCCAACAGCGACGTGCCGACCAGATGCACCGAGCGTTGCAGGGTCAAGGACGGATCGATCGACCACAGGTAGGATGCCGCGGCCCCGGCCGTGACCGCCACCAGCAACGGCCGGTAGCGCAGCAGCCACGCCATCCACTGGATGCCCTGGTGCCGGATCAGTGTGGCTGCTGACCAAGCGTAGATCGCCAGCCACAGCGGCGTTCCGAGGGCGCTGCCGAGTGCCACGATGTCGAGCGCGGCGGTGACGGCTCCGGCGGCGTGCAGCAATGCCGCGATCACCACGATGTTCGTCCCTATGACCGGCGCCGCACGCGGGGCGGTGTCGGGCTCGGCCGCATGTGGCGGCAGGGTGTCGGGCAGCGTCCACACTGCATCCGACCACGTGGCAGGCGAAGCGCGCGCGCTGCCGCGCCTTTGCGCGTCGTCCGGTATCGGCGCCACCGAAGCCGTCATGGCGCGACGCCCCCATCCACGGCGAAGCCGAGAGCCTGTAACTCCGCCGCCGGCGGTAGCATCGAAGTGCCCGTCTCGTTCCTCAGCGTCTCCGATTGCTCGAGCCTGCCCGGCACGATCCCGGCTTCGCAGGCGGCGGGGGCCGCCTCTGCACGGCGGTAGACGCGCACCCGGTCGATGCGAAAGTGGGCAGGAAATTCAGTGCTTTTATCCGGCGCCCCTGCCCACCCGCCGACGGCGAGATTGAGAAGCACGTACATGGGCGTGTGCATGTCCGGCGGGGTCGGCACCACGCTCAGCGGCTTACGGTCGAGGTAGAAGGTGATCGCCGATGGCGACCAATCGACCCCGAAGTCGTGAAACCCGGCGCTGAGGTCGCCGACGCTGTGGGTGCGCTGGTTGGCGGTGGTTGCGCCGGCGTTGCTGTGCACGGTGGTGTGATATGTCGCCGGGTCCTGCCCGAGAGCCTCGAGAACGTCGATCTCCGGCAGCACATCCACCCCTTCCGGCCATGTCTCCACCGACGGCAGCATCCAGAATGCCGGCCACAGCCCCTGGCCGGCCGGGATCTGGGCGCGCACCTCGAAGTAGCCGTACAGCTGAGCGAACGCCTGTTCCGTAGTGATCAGGCCGGATGTGTACTCTTGGCCGCCGATCGCGGACTGCAGGGCTTTGGGCGCCGGCGCCGCCTCGATGCTCAGCACACTATCGGCAACGCGGAACGGCATGACGCCGTGGACCCTCGGGTCGACATAATACTGCAACTCCTCGTTGATAACGATGTCGTTGCCCCACACGTAACTGGTCTTCCAGATCCCACCCGCCTCACTCCACAGGTCGAGATGGTCGAAATCGTCGTGAAAGCTCAAGGTCCAGCAGTCAGCGCTCGACGGCGCAGCGGCAGGAGGTGGCGGCGTGGCTTGGGGCATGGCGTCTCGATGCGCGGGCGGTTCCAGGAACTCGGTCCGGGCCATCCCTAGCAGGAAAAGGTCCGTGTTTCCCTCAATGGCCGGTTGCGGCGGTCTTGGATGCCCTTCAGTCACACATGATTGCGAGGATCGGCACTCGCCGGAGACGACCGATCGGCCGAGCAGGGGCACGGTCTCCTCCGGCGCTCGTTAATGGCCTGGGTTTGCCGCGAAGACCTCGGGACCGGCCGGCGCCCCTCGCTCGGAGCCGGCAGCAATCCGAAATACTCATCGGCGTAGATGCGGGCGGAGCGGTCCATGGACAGGGTGTCGATGACGAAGCGCCTGGGGTCGTATGCCGCCTGACTGGCGAGGAAGCGATCGAGCGCCGGCTCGAAATCGCCGACGCCCGAAAATCGCTCGCCACACTCGGGCGAGAAGTAGGGTACGGACGAGGCGGGCACGTCGGCCGGACCATAATTGAGGCGGACCGGGTCCAGCCACCAGCCAGCATCCCAGGCCAGCACCGGCAGGCCGCAGGACATGGCTTCCTGCACCGCGATGCCCTGGGTTTCGTGTTCGCAGAGGAAGATCAGGGCGCGCGCGCGGTTCAAAAGGTCCCTGTACTGCTCATGGTTGTGCGATCCGTAGTGCAGCACCTGCCACGTCATGCCGCGTCTCTCCAGCGCGTCCACAACTGGCGCCAGCATCGTCCTCCGCATGGCGGGCGGATCCCACAGGAACTTCGCGTAGATCAGGACATCAATGGATTTCGGGTGATCGCGGGTGTCGGGCCACGCCTCGGTATCGACGCCGGCAAACCATTGGAACAGGGTGTCGCCATAGTACGGACGGAACAGGTCGAACGTCCACGGAGAGTTCACCATGTACCGGCTATACCGAGGATCCTCCATCAGCTTCGGTGCTTGACCAGGGTGGTCGAACAACCCCGGTCCTAGAATCGCCGGGTTGGGCAGGTCCCAGCAATGCAGTACGTGAGGCCAGCCGCAGAGGCCGATCGGGTGGCGGGGATGATCGAGGGCGCTGCGGCGATCGTTGATCTGCACGTGATAGCCGGCCCTCTCCAGCGCGGCCACCAACTGCAAAAACGCGCGCTGAACCCCGAGCACTCGTCGCCGGCCGGTCAGGCGCCGATAGCGGTCCTTGATCACGCGACGGATCAAGCGATCTCCGCGGATCCACTTGTCGACTTCCGTCAACTCGAAGAACAGCAGAACCGTGCGATCGGCGTCCGCTACCGCCGCCGCCTTCCGCCGCGCCGCATACCGCTTGTTCAACATCTCTCTGTCTCGCCCCGCGCATCTCCTTGAGAGCGCGCACCCTCGCCAAGTTCCAGCGAACTCATTCAAGTCCTTGACGTCATGTGTCGCGCGGAAGCACAACAAAAGCAACAAAAATGGAAGATTGACAGAAGATCAGGCTTGTTCTCTGTGGATACACCGACCAAGCACGCACAGACTAATCCCCCGGTTGGGTCGTCGGTCTACTGTAGATGTAGGTATAACTGTACCACAACAGGATTACGTTGTGCGCCGATTTGCAGTTCGCCTTGCAGACCTGCCTGCGCAGGTCCGGCTTCCGGGAGCCACGGCAGCGCGTGGCGACTGGTGCAGACTTGGAAGGTCGTCCGTCGAGCGGGTTCAGGCTCTGCGTCGGGCGTAGCGGCGGGCGAAGCGGCCGGCCCTGGTCACGGTGTAGCAGACGGCGTTGGCGCCGAGGCCGGCGATGCCGGTCAAGGAAGCGGGATAAAGCCGAACGGACGCGAACTCGTGGGTGCGCTCGGTCCAGCGCTGTTTCCACGGCATGTCCTCGCCCATGAATTCGTAACCGGTCAAGCCGCGCGCAAAGGTGTCGCGAAGGGTTTCATGGGTGAGGAGGAAACCCGGCGACGCGTCCTCGTAGTGCTCGTCATGACCGATCTTCAGCGCCCAGTAGCGACGAGCGACTTCGGCGCCCAGCTGGACGGCGACAGCGACGCTCCCGATCCGCAACGTCGAGACCCGCAACGCACCGTCGGCAGCCAGCGCCAAACAATAGGAGCGCCAAAATCGTTCGCTGTGCGGGTTCAAACATGCGGCCGTCCCAGCGCGCCCCTTCCATCCGGATCCCTCGATGCGCAGGAAGTCGCGGATGTGCGCTTCGGCTGTTTCCGGCGTCGGCGCCACGATCTCGCAGGCGACCGGCCCGTGGTCCTGTGCGGCGCGAAGCGCCCGCTTGACGCTGCGCCGGCGGCTCTTGGGCCAGGCTGCGACGAATTGATCCCAGCTGCCGGCGACCGGAAGGAACGGCGCGCGCGTGACCTTAGGCGGCGTCGCGAGATAACCGCGGCATCGCGTCAGCAACGATACGGTCGGGGAGTTGATCGGGAGTCTGTCGAGCCGAAGCGGGAGTCCGATGGCGGCCACCGCTGTCATCAGGGCGATGAACGCGTCGTCATCGGCATAGAGGAAGTCGCACGGCTCGTTGACGTGGCAGACGGGTTCGCCGACGAACTCCAGCGTCGGAATGCCGTTCCGCCGGCCGATCGCCAACGGCGCAACGCCGCGCACCGTGGCGCCGTCGCGCACCACCACGATCGCGAGCCGCGCCGCCTCTTCGCTGGCCGACGCACAGGCTTGGATCCAGTCGTATGTGACCATCGGCGCTGCGAGCGGCCCCGCCAGCGCGTTCCAATCAACGCGCAAAGGCGCGAGAGCGCGAGCGTCTTCAATGATCTCGACGGTCATGCGTTGCCTCCCGGCACTGACTCCTGATCGTCACGACGACGCGCGCCGCGCCTGGCGCGCCGCTATCTTGACGGTATTTGGTTGTGTATTATCCCGTATAACGAGTATCTTGGTCAAGGCGGCTGGAGCGAGGATGTTGGGTTGCTGAATCCAGATCAACGATGTGCAAGGTCGCGACATCGGCGCGGAGGCCGCCCCTGATGTTGCTTCGCAATACGATCCTGTTCGTGCTGGGCCAAGGCTTGCCGGCGCTGATCGCGTTCGCGAGCCTCAGCCTCTATACCCGGTTGGTCGATCCCGCCGTTTACGGCGCCTACGCGGTGGCGTTCTCTGCCGCCATGATGGGCGCCGCCGCCCTGTTCGGTTGGATGCGGGCCGGCATTCTGCGCTTCACGTCGGGGGTGGGGCGCTCGCGTCAACTCATGTTCGCAACGGCTCTCTATGGCTACGCCGGACTGGCGGCGGCGGTTCTTGTGCTGGGTGTTGCTTACGACATCTGCATCGGGCGGCCCTTGTACGGGTTCCCGGCAACGCTGCTGGCCCTGTGTCTGGCTGCTCTCGGCGGATCCGAGATCGCGCTGACGTTCGTGCGGACCAGCCTCCGCGGGGGACGCAATCTGTGGATCAACCTGGTGCGGGCCATCGTTCAGGTGGCAGTGTCCCTGACTCTGCTGCTCTACGCCGGATGGCAGGGGATCGCGCTGTTGACCGGGGTGATCGTCGCCCAGGCTCTGTGCATGGCGTTGGTGCTCACGTGTCACTGGCGGGAAATCTGCTTGGGCCGCTGGTCGCCCGTCGGGGCTGCGCGCCTCTGGCGGTTCGGCTGGCCGACCTGCATCAAGTCCATCGCCGGCTTCATCGAGACCATGCTCGACCGCTTTCTGCTCATCGCGATGGTCGATGCGGCTGCCGCCGGCGTCTACGCGGTCGGCTACGACCTGATGTCGCGAAGCCTTTTTCTGCTGTCCGGCGCCGTCAGCATGGCGGGCCTGCCGCTGGTGGTGCGCGCGATCGAACGGGGCGGACTGCATGCCGGCCGCGCCTCGATGTCGCGCTATTGCACCCTACTGCTCGGCTTGATGTTGCCCGCGGTGTGCGGGCTATGGCTTCTGCGCCAGAACATCGGCGCCGTCCTGGTCGGTGAACAGTATCGCACCGGCCTCATCGAAATTTTGGGCCTGATCGTGCTCGCCGCGTTGCTCGGCGAAATGCGCAGCTATTACACGGATTTCGCGTTCGAGGCGGCACGACAGCCGAAAAAGCAGCTTCCCGTGCCGTTGATCGGCGTGGTCGCCACCGTCGGCTTCAACCTGCTCCTCATTCCGCTGTTGGGCATCATGGGCGCGGCCATCGCCGCGGTGCTGTCCCGCACGCTGTCGCTGGTCGCGTCGGTGGTGTTGGTGCGGCGCATCTTTCCGCTGCCGTTTCCAGCAGTCAGTGCCGCGAAAGTCGCGGCCTCCTGCGTCGTCATGTGCCTGACACTGTGGCCGACGCTTCCGTACCTCGGCTGGCACTTCCTGATCGCTCAAGTGTTGCTCGGCGCGGGCGCCTACGGGGCGTGCGTCTACGCCCTCAACATCGACGGCGCTCGGCGACGTCTGCATGCCGTGGCGGCGCGCCATCTGGCGCGACTGCCGCGCCTGCGCCGGATGGGCAGCATCGGTTGAAAAAGCAACGCACATCCGCCGATCATCGCGGCGCCAAGGCGAGCACTGCGAAACGATCCGCATCATGTTTTCCTTGCGATGCAACCCGTATGGGGTACAATTGCGTGGAAATGCGGCACAGTCGGTGACAGCTACGCCGCGTCGCGGCAATAGGTTTTTCTCATGATGATCCAGTCTGCGCCTTCGAGGCCCGTGCCCTCAGCCACGCCAAACCTCGCTGCTGTCCTCGCCATGGCCTTGTCGGCGGCACTGCTGGCGATTCTGTTGTCTGCGACCTTGGATCTGCCGACGCGATTTTCGGGCGAGACTGATGTCGAGACGCCGACGATGCAGGGCGTGCCGGTTACGGCTCGACCGCTCTCCCACACCGGCGCTGGCAAGTACAGGATCGGCAGGCCGCAATGCCGCAACGGCACCGTGACCGGCGCCGACGCCGCAGAACGGTTGATCTGCCTGTAATCCAATCAACTCCGCGACGCGCAGTGCAGGTTCCACGCTGACAAGGCTCGGCCAAGCTGATGCCCCGTTGAAGTGTGTGCGGTACGTTCTCGCGACGGCATCGCGTGGCGCTTGCTGAGGCGGCCGCGCTCGGCTAGGTGTCTCCTCGAGAACGATGTTCCGAGCCAACGGAGAGGTCTTGAGCATGGTCACCACCCGCGTGTTTTTCGTTCGCCACGGGGCCACCGTGCTGTCGGCCGAAGACCGGTTTGCAGGGTCCAGCGATGTCGCGTTATCCGACGAAGGGCGCCGGCAGGCGGGTGGCCTCGCCGCGCGTCTCGCTGGTGAGAGCCTGAACGCTGTGTACACCAGCCCCATGCAGCGCACGGTCGAAACTGCATCCATCGTCGCCGCGCCGCACGACTTGCCGCCGCAAGCCGAAGATGGGCTTCGCGAGATCGACCATGGGCACTGGGAGGGGATGCACCGCTCCGAAGTGGAAGCCCGGTTCCCGGAAGAGTACGCCGCGTGGGAACAGGACCCCTTCACCTTCGCACCGCGCGGCGGCGAGTCGGGACTGCACGTGTTGGCCCGGTCGCTGCCCGTGATCAGGGAGATCGTCGTGCGGCACGCGGGGGAGACGGTGCTGGTGATCTCCCACAAGGCGACCATCCGTCTGCTCATTTCGACCCTGCTCGGCTTCGATGCCCGCGGCTACCGCGACCGCCTCGACCAGCACCCCTGCTGTCTCAACATCATTGATTTCAAGGACCCGGTGCGCGCCAGGCTGATGCTGTTCAACGACGTTTCGCACTACGAGGATGTGCCCGAGCGCATCCTCGGTCACCACCTGTCGAAATGGTGGGACCCGCCCGCCGAGGGCTGAAGGCGGCGGCCCGCTCTAATGGCTGGTGCCGCGCTCATAGGTGATCTTGTTCCAGACGTTGTATTTCCCGACCGGCTTCCGCATCGGGATGCGCTTTACGACTTCGAACGTCGCGGCATCGTAGACGACGATGGCGCCGTCGTCCTCCCAGATGCTGACCAGCGCGTACCGGCCGTCGCGGGTGAACTCCACGTGCGCCGCGGTCTTGCCGGGCGCCGGACGCAGGGTCTTGACGATCTCAAGAGTGCGCTTGTCGATCACGTGGATCGCGTCCCGGTGCGGGCCGAAGAACACGTCGACCCAGGCGTACGGCGAGTTGTCGTGGCTCCGCATGAAAAACCCGGGGCCGAGCGTCTCTATCTCCTTGAGCTTGGTCCAGGTGGACATGTCGATGACACTGACCGCGGCCTGATCGAGGTGCGGCGTGGCGAGCACCGGTGCGCCCCGGTAGTCGAAGGTGATGCCGGAGCCGAGGTGGGGCATGCCGTCGAGCGGGATGACGGCGATCTTGCGGCCGACGATCAGGTTCACCACTTGGCCGTTGTTGGCGTTGCGGGCGGCGCCGATGAGATTGCGGTACTCGGGGTCGAAAAAGAAGTCGTCCAAGGTATCCTTGAGCACGATGCGTCGCACCGGAAACGGACCGGTGTCGAACGTGCCTTCCGTCATCCCCGCCTCGTAGCTGTGGACGAAACCCTGCGGCACAGGTTCCGGATCGTCACGGTAGGGGATTTCCCAGATTTCCGGGATGTCCTTGAGCGCCGCGATGAAGCTCTGCCGCGGCGGTGCGGTGTAGACGGCGCTGACCCGCGACGTCTGCCTCTTGTCGCCCACGACCGGGATGACCTTGACCGGCGCCAGGCCCACGGCGTCCAGGATCACCAGGGTGTGGGGGAGGGTGTTGCCGGCCATGATCCAGCGGCCGTCGGCGGAGACGGCGATGTTGCGGGTGTTCACGCCGACGCGGATCTCGGCGACCGGCACCAGACCCCAGAGGTCATGCTGACTGACCCATCCGTCCCGCGAGGCGAGGTAAACGAAGCGGCCGTCGGGAGAATACTTGGCGCCGCCGTGCAGCGCGAAGCGGGTCGGGAACCGCCAGAGCGGCTCGAAGCGGTCGCCGTCGAGGATGGTGGCGTGGTGGTCGCCGGCCTCGACCACGGTGAACAGGTTCAGCGGGTCAGCATCATGGACCGGTGCGTCGGGCAGTGCGGCGAGAGGGGTGTGGAGAACATGGCTCGCCCGCATGTCCGCCAGGGTCCACTCGGGCGGGACGGGGAGGGGGGTGTAGACCAGGCTCACCAACGCTCCGATCTCGTCCGGGCTCAGGGTCTCGCCGAACGCCGGCATCTGCGTCGCCGGCCGCCCGTTGGTGACCACATTGACCGCTGCGTCCTTCCGCAGCCGGTCGAGATTCTCCGGCAGCAGCGCCGGGCCGGTGCCGCCGAGCCGGTCGCCGCCATGGCATTCGGCGCACTGTTCGGCGTAGATCGCCGCCGCGTCGAGACGATCTCCAGCGCCTGCGGTTGCTGCCGACAGGACAACCAAGAGCAGCGCCAGAAGAAGGGCGAGTGCCGCTCCGTCGCCCGTGAGCCGCTGGTTAACGAGCGAGGACGGCATGACTGCCCTTGCGGTACGGCGTTACCGCCACCCGCGGACTGCCGTCGCTGATGCCGATCTCGGCGTCGGTGAGGTAGCAGCCGGGATCTTCCTGCCAGGCATCGCCGGTGAGTTGCAGGGCGCGCACCCGGGTATTGCCGCCGCAGATGCCGAAATGGGCGCACGCGCCGCAGCGGCCCTTGACCACGCGCGGCGCTCGCTTGAGGCCGGCCATGATCGGATCGGTGGTGTCCTGCCAGATCTCGGAGAACGGCCGGTCGCGGACGTTGCCGAGACTGTAGTGCCACCAGAAGGTGTCGGGGTGGACGTCGCCGACGTTGTCGATGTTGGCCACGTTGACGCCGGACGCGTTGCCGCCCCACTGCGCCAGCTTGGCGCGGAGGTGCTCTACCCGATCCGGGAACCGCGCCTGCGCCCAGTGCAGCAGGTAGACGGCGTCGGCGTCGTTGTTGCCGGTGACGAATTCCTTGTCGCGGCCCGCTTCAATCGAGCGGAGGCACGTTTCGAACAAGAGGTCCATGGCGCACCGCGTGGTCTCGAAGTGAGCGTCGTCGCCGCGGTTCTTGTTGCCGCGGCCGGCGTAGTTGAGGTGCGACAGGTAGAACTTGTCGATCCCGCCGGCCTCGACAAGGGCCAGCAGCGACGGCAGCTGATGGGCGTTGTCCATGGTCAGCGTGAAGCGCACCCCGACCTTGAGGTCGTGGTTGCGGCACAGGCGCACGGCCCGCATCGACGCTTCGAAGGCGCCGTCGGCGCCGCGAAAGGCGTCGTGCGTGGCGCCGATGCCGTCGAGGCTGACGCCGACATAGTCGTACCCGACGGCAGCGATGGCGGCGATGTTGGCTTCGTCGATGAGGGTGCCGTTGGAGGACAGGCCGACATAGAACCCCATGGCCTTGGCCCGGCGCGAAATGTCGAAGATGTCCGGGCGCAGCAGCGGTTCGCCGCCCGACAGGATCAGCACCGGCACCCGGAACGCCTTGAGGTCGTCCATGACGCGGTAGATCTCGCCGGTGCTGAGTTCGCCGGGGAAGTCGATGTCGGCGGAGATGGAGTAGCAGTGCTTGCAGCGAAGGTTGCAGCGCCGGATCAAGTTCCAGATGACCACCGGCCCCGGCGGGTTGCGCCTTGGCCCGAGCGGGGTCGGGGTGAGCAGCTCCTTCATGTATTGGGTCAGACGAAACATCGCAACAGAGCCCTTCAATCCGCGAGCCGGAGGCCCGTCTTCTTGAGGATGCGGGTCGAGTATAGCACGGCGTGGGCGCGGGACCGATCGTCGAGCAGTTCGGCGATCTCCGCCACCCGGCGTTCCACTTCGTCGCGACTCCGGCCATGGACCATGGCGAACAGGTTGTAAGGCCAGAGCGGCAGATGCCGCGGCCGTTGGTAGCAGTGGGAGACGAACGCGAGGGCGCCGACGGCGCTGCCGGCGGCGGCGACCGCATCGTCGGCGACGTCCCACACCGTCATGCCGTTGGCGGTGTAGCCGAGCCGGTAGTGGTTGGGCACGGCGCCGATGCGGCGGATGATGCCGTCTGCCAACATCCGCCGGAGCCGCGCCATGGTCTCTTCCGGCGCGAGCCCGAGGGTTTCGGCCAGGGCGTGGTAGGGGCGGGGGACGAGCGGCAGCCCGCCCTGCATCGCCTTGATCAACCGGCGATCCTCAGCGTCGACGGGCGGTGGCGGCGCGGTCCGGTTCATACCGCGAGCCTCAAGCCGATGTAGAACTCCTCCAGCTTCGGCATGTCGTGAACGCTGAGCCCGGTCTCCTGTGCGATGGCGTCGAGCACCGGGCGGACGCGCTCCGGGTCCGCGGCGGCGACCACGAACCACATGTTGAGGGGGTGGTCGCGGGCGTAGTTGTGGGCGACTTCCGGATGGGCATTGACCAGATCGGCGACCACCTCGAAGCGGTCCTCCGGCACGCTCATCGCCGCAAGCGTGACCGCACCCCCGAGGCGTTCGGCGTCGAACAGTGGCCCGAAGCGGCTGAGCAGGCCGTCCGCGCACATCCGCCGCAGGCGGGCGATCAGGTCCGCCTCCTCCAGGCCCAGAGCCCGCGCGGCCTCCGCGTAGGGGCGTTCGCTGACCGGGAAGGCGTCCGGGTCCTGCAGGGCGTTGACGATGCGGCGGTCGATGTCGTCCATCACGCCGTCTCCTTCGCCTCGCGAACCGAATAGCGGGCGCCGCGCTGCTTGAAGGCGCGGCGGCTGAACAGCACTGCGTGCGGACAATGGGCGAGTTCCGGTTCGGAATTGATCTGGGCGATCTGATCGCACACGACGCGTCTGTCGGTGCCATGGATCATGCAGAACAGATTGTATGGCCAGACGGGCGGCTGGCGCCGGCGGCGATAGCAGAGCGTCACGAACGGAAACTCGGCGAGACGCCGGCCGGCGGCGCCCACGCGATCATCGGGCACGTCCCACACCGCCATGGCGTTTGCGGTGTATCCGAGATCGCGGTGGCGGACGACCATGCCGAACCGCTTGATGACGCCGCCCGCGATCAGACCCTGCAGTCGCGCGATCACCTCCGCTTCGGAGAGGCCGAGGCGCCGGCCGAGTTCGGCGTAGGGTTCCGGCACCAGCGGCAGGCCATCCTCGATGGCGGTCAACAGGCGCCGGTCGGTTACGCTCACGGGCATGGCAGCGGGAAGCCGAGGTCGATGTGAAACGCCTCGATCAGCGGCAGGTCGATGACGGCGAGCCCGGTCCGCGCCTCTATGTCCCGGAGCACCGCGGCAACGGCTTCGGCGCTTGCGGCGGCGACCACGAACCAGAGGTTGAGGTCGTGCTCGCGCTCGTAGTTGTGGTTCACCTCCCCATAGCCGCTGACGATGGCGGCGACCGCATCCAGGCGCTGCGCCGGCACCGCCATGGCGGCAAGGGTGCTGGCGCCGATCGTGTTGGGCGCGACCACGGCGCCGACGCGCGCCAGCGCCCCCTGATCCCGAAGATCCTGTACCAACGACAGGACCTCGTTTTCGCGGAGTCCGAGGGACTCGCCGATGTCCCGAAACGGCCGCGGCGTCAGCGGGAAGTCCCGCTGGTAGCCGTTGATCAGCCGCGTGACGAGATCCGCCGCGGCCATGATCAGAGGCCGATGCGATGGGCGCGGGCAGCGAAAAAGATGCCGCTCGGGGTCTCTGCGGCGATCGAGCTGAGCCGCTCCATGGTCCGTGTATCGTAGACGTCGACCCGGTTCTCGTCCCGCACCGAGATCCACGCCTGCTCGCCACGGGGCGTGAACTCGATATGCATCACCGCCTTGCCGGGGGTGAGAGCGTGGGAGACCTCAATGGCGGCGACGTCGATGACCTGGACGGTGTCGTTCAGCGGATGGGCGAAGGTGACCCAGACCTGACGGCCGTCCGGCCGGGCGACCGCGAACACCGGCTGGCCGTGAACGGGGATGCGCTCCACCTCCTGCCACGTTCGCGGATCGACGACCAACACTTCGTGGCGGCCGACGGCGGGCAGGAACAGCAGGTCGCCGGCCTTGGCCCAGCCTTCCAAGTGCGGCATCTTGTAGACCGGCAGCGGCGCCTCGCCGCGGCCGTAGCCGTCGAGGATGCGGCGCACGCCTGCGTCCAGGCGCCACATGTCGAGCAGCGCCAGCCCGTCCTCGCCGAACAGGCCGGCGATGTAGTAATGGCCGTCGCCGGTGATCAGCGCGTCGTAGGGGAGTGCGCCGACGCCTTCGAAACGCGTGATGCGCGGGTTGTCGGGCTCGCTCATGTCGGCGATCCAGATCTCGCCGGCATCGTAGAGGCTGAACACGAATCTTTGGCCGGGCGCATCGACCAGCCCGACCACCTTGGAGCGGCCCGCGGCGTCGTCGCCGGCCGGAATGTCGGCGACCGGCTCCAGGGTCCCGGAGTCGAAGACCCGCACGCCACCCGGCTCGTAGTTGGCGACGGCGACCAGGGCGCCGTCCTGGGAGATGGCGCCGCCGATGCTGTTGCCGCCTTGGACGATGCGCTTGGCCAGCCGCCCTTCGAGCAGGTCGATCTTGCTCAAGCCGCCGTCGCGCCCGAAGACGAAGGCGAAGCGTCCGTCGCGGGAGAACACCGCGGACGCGTGGGACAGGTCGCCGAGCCCGTCGACGGCAGCCAGCTTGCTTTGCGTCGTCGTCTCCACGATCTGCACCCGCCCGGCGGCGCGCTCCACGATCAGCCCCAGATCGCCGGTGCCGCGCAGCGCGACCTCGGCGAAGGCGAGCGCCGAAGTCGCCGACAGGATCAGCACCATCGCGAGAGTGCGCAACAGGATCACGGCGCCATGCCTTCTGTCGGGAGTCCCTGCTTCAATTGGCGCACGAGCCAGTCGGCCTCTCCCGCGCGAAGCTGCGACCGCCACGGGGGCATCGGCGTGCCGGGAACACCCTCGAGGATGATCTCGGCCAGATCGGCATCGGCGCGCCCGGCCAGAGTATCGGGAAGAAGCGGCGGACCAAGCCCGCCTTTCATGGTCAGACCGTGACAGGACCCGCAGTCGTGCTTGAGGAGATGGAGGAGATCCGATTGGCGCTCCGGCGGCACTGAACCATCGGCCGACGCGGTGGAGGCCACTGGCGCCACGACCAGAACGACACCCGCGACCAGAGCTTCAGCCAACGCCGGCATCGCCGCCAGAACGGGCTTCCGCGGTGTGGTCTCGACCGGAGGCGAGCGTGCCGGCAAGCTCGACCACGCGCCCGACGACGAACAGCACAGGGCTGTCCAGCCGCGCCGCAGCGGCGACGTCTGCGATGTCGCCCAACGTGGCGAACACCGTCCGCTGGCTGCGGCGGCTGCCGTTGCTGATCGCTGCGGCGGGCGTGGTTTCCGGGAGGCCATGGGAGATGAGGCGTACAGCGATGTGCGGCATCTTGGCCATGCCCATGTAGATGACGAGGGTGGTGTCGGGATCGGCGAGACCACGCCAGTCCAGGTCCAGGTCGCTGTCGCCCCGGCAATGGCCGGTCATGAAGCGGACGCCGGTGGCAAGGCCGCGGTGGGTGAGCGGAAAGCCGGCCGCCGTGGCGCAGGCCGACGCCGATGTCACGCCGGGCACCACGTCGTAAGCGACACCGTTGTCGAGGAGGTGCTGCGCCTCTTCGCTTCCACGGCCGAACAGGAACGGATCGCCACCCTTGAGTCGCACGACCTTGCGGCCGGAGCGCGCCAGGCGCACCAGCAGTGCGTTGATTTCCTCCTGGGGCACGGGGTGGGCGTTGGGCTGCTTGCCGACGCTGATGCGGGCGGTGCCTTTGGGGATCAGCGCCATGATGTCGTCGGAGACGAGGCGGTCGTAGACCACCACGTCCGCTTCGTCGAGGAGACGCCGAGCCTTGAGGGTGAGGAGCTCGGGGTCGCCGGGGCCGGCGCCGACCAGGTGGACGATCGGTTTGTCGAGCATGGCGGCCCGTCCTTAGAAGAGGTCCACGATAGCTGGCGGCGGGCAGGGCAGCCGTGACCCGGCTGCCTCCGCTCCGCCCCATGATCAGTATACGTCGTGCTGCGTGTTATATACGTTGAATTTTCCGGTCGGCGTGATCAGGCGCGGGTCCTTGATCACGTGCTTCAGCTCCAGCGTCTTGTCGTCGACGATGACGATCGCCGATGCTTGGTCCTTGGCGTTCCACACCGAGAACCAGACCTCGGTGCCGGCCTTGTTGAACTCCGGCTGCACGACCCGGCGCGTGCCCTCGGTGATCCCCGACCACTCCCCGATGGGCAGAACCTTGTAGGGTTCCTCCAGGTTGTCGAGGTTGAACACGGCCACCGAAGCGGCGATCTCCGCTTCCGGGTTGAGGGGCGTATCGACGTAGAGGTTCCTGGAGTTGGGGTGGGTCTTGATGAACAGCGAGCCGCCGCCTTGGCCTTCAAGCGTCTCGACGACCTTCCATGCCTGGTCCGGATGCCCTTCCGGGTCGGTGCCGATCATGGTGATGGTCTCGTCGCCGAGGTGGCTGGTGGCCCACACCGGCCCATATTCGGGATGCACGAAGTTGGCCCCGCGCCCGGGATGCGGGGTCTTGCCCTCGCTCTTGATGAGGCCGACCAGCTTGCTCTCCTTGGTGTCCACCACTGCGATGGTGTCGCGGGCGTTGGCGGCGACCAGGAAAAAGCGCCCGGAGGAGTCGAAGCCGCCGTCGTGCAGGAAGCGCTCGGCGCCGATGGTGGTGACGTTGAGATTGTTGATGTCGCCGAAATTCACCATCAGGATCTGGCCGGTCTCCTTCACGTTGACCACGAACTCCGGCCTGTAGTGCGAGGCCACGATCGAGGCGACGCGCGGCTCCGGGTGATACTCCTGGGTGTCGACCGTGTAGCCGCGGGTCGAGACGATCTTGAACGGCTCCAGGGTCAGCCCGTCCATGATGACGTACTGGGGCGGCCAATAGGCGCCGGCGATGGCGTACTTGTCCTCCCAGCCCTTCATCTTGGAGCTCTCGACGGAGCGGGCCTCAATGCCGAGCTTGATCTCGGCAACCACGCCCGGCTTCTCCATCCACAGGTCGATCAGCGACACTTTGGCGTCGCGACCGATCACGTAGATATAGCGACCGGAGGCCGAGGTGCGGGAGATGTGGACGGCGTAGCCGGTCTCCAGCACCGCCTCGATCTCGTAGCTGTCGCCGTTGATCAGGGCGACCTCGCCGGCATCGCGGAGCGTCACGGAGAACAGGTTGTCCAGCGGGAGATCGTTCATCTGCTCCTTGGGCCGGTCCTCCGGCTTGACGATGACCTTCCAGCTCTCCTGCATTTCCGGCATGCCCCACTCCGGCGGATCGGCCGGACGGTGGAGGAGATAGCGGGCCATCAGGGTGATCTCGTCCTCGTTAAGGTCGCCGGAGGTGCCCCAGTTCGGCATGCCGGCCGGGGAGCCGTAGGTGATGAACGCCTTGAGGTACTCCTCGCCGCTCTCGCGGGTGATGTCGGTGGTGAGCGGCTTGCCGGTCGCCCCCTTGCGCAGCACGCCGTGGCAGCCGGCACACCGTTCGAAGTAGATCTTGTTGGCGTAGTTGTACTGCTCCTCCGTCATGTTCGGAACGCCTTCCTGATCTCCCGGATAGGCGACCGGCTCGTCCGACAGGATGTTGAGGGAAGGCACGTAGCGATCGCCCGGTTGCGTCTCGTGCTTCTTGAGTTCAGCCGGATCAGGCTGGGCGGCGGCGGCGGAAAAGGCGGTGACGAACATGGCGGTGGTAAGCAGCGTGGACAGGCCGGATCGGATCATAATCCCCTCCCAGGTGACGGATCGTCGTCAACGTATCCGGGGATTTTGCGGTGCACCTTAACCTTCGTCAATCACCGCCACAAATTTTGGGGGTATTAACCGGCGTCAAGGACGGGGGGAGTCGCTTGAGGGAGAATAGAGCATGTTCGACGTCCAACGCACCCCTGAGCGTGCCCTCGGAACGTGAGCATGTGCCTGCCACCGCCCCGCGCCGTTAGGGCCTTGAGAGCGCCATGGCGGCATCGCGCCGGTCTCGGCGTGTTGCGGCTGGGGCTGGCGGTCGGCCTCGCCCTCGCCCTCGCCATCGCCGCGGGGCTCGCGACAACCGCGTCGGCGGCGGAACCCGTGAGCGCGGAACAGCTCATGGCCGTCGCTCCGGAGGCCGACCGGATCGGCGCGTTCGACGGAACGCCGCCGTCGGCGCCGGTGTTCCAGGGGGATCGGCGCATCGGCTACGTGTTCTCGACGCAGGATACGGTCGGCACGGTCGGCTATTCGGGCAAGCCTCTCGATATCCTCGTCGGCATCGATCTCGACGCCGTCATCACCGGGACGCTGTTGACACACCACAATGAGCCGATCCTGGTGATCGGCATCCCGGAGGAACGGCTGCGCGCATACGTGCGCGGGTTCGCCGGCACCGACCTCAAGGTTGCGTTGCGCGGCCCAGGTCCGGGTCAGGACGAGGGCGGCCAGGCCGAAGGGGGCGAGCGGCAGCAGCGGATGCCCGACGCCATCGGTGGCGCCACCGTCTCCAGCGCCGTCATACGCGACGGCATCCTGCGCGCCGGGCGCGCCGTTGCCCGCTCCCGCGGATTGCTCGGCGGCACCGGCGGCGTGCGCCTCGATCGCGAAAGCGTCTCGGCGGCGTCGTGGTCGGAGCTGATTGCCGAAGGCTCGGTGGTGCGGCGGACGGTCACCGCGGGTGAGGTGGCGGAGCGGCTGGACGGTCCGGCAGCGCCGGCGGGCCAGGCCCCGGAGGCCGCGTTCATCGACATCTACGCAGCGCTCGCCTCGCCGCCGCGCATCGGCCAGAACCTCCTCGGCAAGGCGCTGTTCAACCGCCTGACGGCCTCGATGGCGCTGGAAGACCAGCTTCTGTTCATCGCGGCGAACGGCGCCTACTCGTTCAAGGGCACGGAGTACGTGCGCTCCGGAACGTTCGAGCGCATCCAGATCGTCCAGGGCGACACCACCATCCGCCTTCAGAAAGACGGCTACCACAACGTCCAGGAAGTTCAGGCGGCAGGCGCACCGGAGCTTCGCGAAGCGGGAGCCTTCGTGGTGCCGGCGGCGAGCGGCTTCGATCCGCTGAGACCATGGCGGCTCGACCTTGCCGTCAAGCGCGGCCCGCCGGGGGATCGGCAGGTCGGCGCCGTGTTCAGCCTCGACTTCGCGCTCCCGGATCGCTACCGGATCGGCGCCCCCAACACATCAGACGACGCGGCGGCGGGTGCGACCGGCGCCGGGGACGAGCGGCCGCTGTGGCAGAGCTACTGGTTGGAGCGCTGGGGCGACATCGTCGTCGTCACCGCGATCCTTGTCGTGCTGACGGCGATCCTGGTGGGGCAGGACGCGCTGGTCGATCGCTACCGACTGTACCGGACCGTGCGCCTCGCCTTCCTGGCGGTGACGCTGCTATGGATCGGCTGGTACGCCAACGCCCAACTCAGCGTCGTCAACGTCATCACCTTCAGCCAGTCGCTGATCTCCGACTTTCGGTGGGAGTTCTTTCTGCTCGATCCCCTCATCTTTATCCTGTGGAGCTACGTTGCGGTCGCGCTGCTGTTCTGGGGGCGCGGCGTCTTCTGCGGCTGGCTGTGTCCCTTCGGAGCGCTGCAGGAGTTGCTAAGCGAAGCGGCGCGGGCGCTCCGCGTCCCGCAGGTCCGACTGCCGTTCATCCCTCACGAGCGATTGTGGCCGATCAAGTACATAATATTTTTGGGATTGTTTGCGGTGTCGTTGCACTCCATGGAGCTTGCTTTCAAAGGCGCGGAGGTGGAGCCGTTCAAGACCGCGATCCTCATGAAGTTCATGCGGGAATGGCCGTTCGTGCTGTACGCCGTGGCGCTGCTGGTCGCGGGCCTGTTCATCGAGCGGTTCTTCTGCCGCTACCTGTGCCCGCTCGGCGCGGCGCTGGCGATCCCGGCGCGGCTCCGCATGTTCGAGTGGCTCAAGCGTCATCCGCAGTGCGGCCGGGAGTGCAGCATCTGCGAGCAGCGCTGCCCGGTGCAGGCCATCCATCCGTCAGGCGCCATCAATCCCAACGAGTGCATCTACTGCCTCAACTGCCAACAGTTGTACTACGACGAATGGATCTGCCCGCCGCTGGTCGCCCGCCGCAAACGCCGGGAGCGGCGCCAGGCGCTCGCCGGCGGCGCGAGCCAGCCGGCAGCGGAGTGACGTCATGACGGTGCGCAAGCCGACAACCCTCTCGCGCCGCCGCGCCCTGACGGTCATCGCCGGGGGGGCCGCCGCGCTGTGGGCGAGCAACGGCGCGGCCGCCTTGCCGGGGCTGTCGCGCCGGTTCGTATGGCGCGGCACGGCGCTCGGGGCCGAGGCCGAGATCATCCTCTATCACCGCGAACGGGCGGCGGCGGAAGCGGCGGTGCGCGCCGCACAGGCGGAAATCGATCGCCTGGAAGCGGAGTTCAGCCTGTTCCGCGGCGATTCCGCGGTTTGCCGCCTCAACCGCGACGGCCGCCTGGACGCGCCATCCATGGACATGCTGCGCCTCCTCGACGAAAGCCGGCGGTGGAGCGCGCGGAGCGGCGGGGCGTTCGACATCAGCGTCCAGCCGCTGTGGCGACTCTACGCCGAGCACTTCCTCCGTCGCACCGGGGCCGAAGATCCGCCGCCCGCTGCCGTCGCGCGGGCACTCGCCCTCGTCGACTACCGCAAGATTGCCGTCGCGCCCGATCGCGTCACGCTGGCGCCCGGCATGGCTGTGACGTTCAACGGCATCGCCCAGGGCTACATCACCGACCGGGTCGCAGACCTGCTGCGCGACCACGGCTGGACGCACGTGCTGGTCGGGCTGGGCGAGTGGCGAGCGCTGGGGCCGCGTGGCGATAGCGCGCCGTGGACAGTGGGCATTCCGGCGGCGGCGGCTTCAGGCGGTCCAGGAACGATCCCGCTCATCGACGGCGCGCTCGCCACTTCCGCCGGCTCCCGACTGGCTTTCGACGCAACGGGCCGTCGCCAACACCTGCTGTCGCCGGCCACCGGCGCCAGCCCTGCCGTCTACGCGAGCATCACCGTGCAGGCGTCCCGCGCCACCACCGCCGATGCCCTGTCGACGGCGCTCTATGTCGCGCCCCCCGAAGCAGCGACGGCGCTGCTTTCCCGGGTTCCCGGCGCACGAGCATGGCTGACCCTCGCCGACGGCCGCACCATGCAGGCTGGATGATTTTGTTCCGATTGTGCCCGGATTGGTCGCACCTCTGATCAGGCGTCCGGTCGCGAACATATTGATATAAAAGCGTTTGTGTCCGAATCGGCGATGAGAAAGTATGCCGATGTATGCAAATGTACTCCACGATGGGCGTAAACCACTGATTTTGCTTATGTCATCCTCTGGTTGTAGCGTTGAGGAAAAGGCTTGATCACCGTACGGTGTGACCGTACTGTAGAGCCATGAAGATTCGAAGCGTCGCCACCGCGCCCTGAAACGGCTGATCGAGAGCGACGACGACCGGGAAATCCGGCGCGCTGCCGTGCGCAGGGTCCGCAACACGCGCTGATCACGGCGCAGGATATGAGCGGCGTGCAGGGCCCGCCCGGTTGGCGCATCCACCAACTTTCCGACGACCGGGCCGGAACGTGGACCATCTCGGTCTCGGGCAACTGGCGGATCACCTTCGCCCTCGATGACGACGCAATCTACAATCTGGATTTGGAGGATTATCACTGATGAACGAAGCAGTCACAAAAATCGGGATGAGGCCCCCGCATCCGGGCAGCTTCATCCGTGAGGAAATTCTGGACGAACTACGCCTGTCTGTGGCGAAGGCCGCCGAGGTTCTGGGTGTGCGCAGGGCAACGCTTTCGGATCTGGTCAACGAAAAGTCGGCTTTGTCGCCAGAGATGGCCTTGCGGCTAGAAAAGGCCTTTGGCCTCTCCATGGACACTCTGCTGCGCATGCAGGCATGGCACGACAGCCACGCCATGCGCGAGCGGGCAGGCGAAATCGACGTGAAGCGCTACGAGCCCGCCTGACCATCTAATGGGTCGTTTGCCAATGAATATTTGGAAACGGCTCGCGCTCGTAGCCCGCTGTAGTGCTGTGCGGTGCGGCTATTTGGGTATTGGAGCACCTTATAGATTCCGATCTTGCGCTTGCATCTCTTGGTTTTGCCGTGGCCATTGCGACGGCTTCTTTCCAGATCGCGCTGCCAAGGATCGCGAAACAGAGGCGCGGTTGTTTTCTGAAAAGCAGCAGGTCGGTACCGAACTTACAGAAACTATCATGGGCCTTTTTAAGGGCCACGCATCGGAACCAAAACTCCTTCAGGTTTTTCGGCGTGTCCGTCATTGCCTGCACGTGTTCAAATGGAAATCCCGTTTCAACGACCCGCCGCTGCGACTTCCCGCAGGCCCCTTGTCGGGCGGCGCTCGTACCGGCAGAGCAGCAAGGCCCGGTCCCGTGCCCATCACCCCGAAATACCCCGCAAGGATGAAACCTGAGCGCTTCGGGGACTACGCTGGGAGCGCCTTCCCAGACCGCGCATTGCGGTTCCGCCGCGAGCTGAAGCTCGCAAGAGGATCCGACGCTCGTTCGCATGGGGCACATAGGCCCGATCATGGGGATGGTCAACCGCCGGCCACGCCCGCGGCGTTTCCGCTTCTACCGCCTCGTTCGGCGGTGTCTCCTCGCGCACGAGTGGAGACGGCTCGGGCAACCCGGCACGCCGCGCCTCGACACCTAAAACAGCGTCGAGCAAGCGGGCAGAGCGCTTGAGCGTCTGTCACGCGCCAAGCGCCGATGCGGATACCGGACCGTTCTTTGACAACAATGGGCGGAGCGGCTTATGTTATTACAGATGTTATAACAAGAGCCTGAAATCATGTTCGAACTGAAAATCCGCAAGATCGGCAATTCCCTGGGCGCGGTGATCCCGCGCGAGGCGCTCGACCGGCTAGGGCTTAAGGAAGGGGAGCGCGCCTTTCTGACCGAAACCCCGTACGGCTACCGCATCACCCCCTATGACCCCGAGTTCGAGCGCCAGATGCAGCTCGGGGAAAAGGGCATGGCCGCCTACCGTAACACCCTGCGCGCCCTTGCGAAGTAACGGCCCGCATGAGCGGAGACATCGTGTGGATAGACCGCGCCGTCATCATCGCCCTGCACGACCGGCTGCTGGCGGCGCACGGCGGGCTCGCGGGCATCCGCGACGAGGCCTTGCTGGGCTCCGCCTTGGCCCGTCCGCGCCACCTTGCCGCTTACGGCGAGCCGGACCTCTGCGGGCTCGCCGCCGCCTATGCCTATGGCATCGCCCGCAATCATCCGTTCGTGGACGGCAACAAGCGCACCGCCTTCCTGGCCGCGTACGTGTTCTTCGCGCGCAATGGCCGCCGCCTCACCGCGCCGGAGGATGCGGCGACCTGGACGGTGACGGCGCTGGCCGCAGGTGAGCTTGGCGAGGACGCCCTGACGAAATGGATGCGCCAGAACACGCGAGCAGACTGATGACCGGAGGCATGCGCCTCCACGACGTGCGAGGGCGCAGGGCGCGGCGCGCGCTCGTGGGAATTCTCCAGGACGAGCGCCTTGCGCCATGTCGTCGCCGTGCTGGAGAGGCGGGGGTCAGGGGACCGCAGGCGTCGCCGAAGGGATTGCGCCACGGCTTCGGGGTCCGGACCGTCAGCTCAGGCGTGTCGCTCAGCATGATGCAGAAACGGCCGGGCCATGCCCAGTTCTCGACAACGGCCATCCATGCCGACGGCGTGGGGGCCGAGGAGCAGGGGATCATGCCGAGGATGGGGAGTTCTCGGGAGTTTGTGTATCGCGCGCAAGCAGGAGCGGGTAAGGCGCGTCAGATCCCCAATTTGTGGTGGAGGCGGGCGTCGCGGGTTTTGGAGTGGATCAGAAACCAATCGACCAGGCGTTGGGCGAGGTCCTGTTTGCGGTTGGCGTAGGTGCCGTCTTCGACCGCGTCCATGATGTCGCGGATGTCGTCGAGCAGATGCTCGTGGTCGCCCTTGTGGTCGGCATAGTGGTCGTAGCCGTGGGCGCGCATCACCGTTTCTTCCAGGGCGAAGTGGGCGGAGATGCCGGTGTTGACATCGGCGATGATGTCGAGGATCTCGTCCCGGTCGCCGCCGGACTCGAGCTTGGCGATGATGGCGTTGAGCCGGTCGATCAACTCCCGGTGCTCGTAGTCGATCGACGCCACTCCGACCGAGAACTCGTCTCGCCATTCCAATCTCGGAAGCGTGCTGCCGGTGTTGTCGTCCGTCACTGCCTGAAACCTCATTCTATCCTGAATCCGCCGTGGCCGCCGTCGAAGTCGATCGCCAGGCTCTGGCCGGCAGTCAAGGTCACCTCTTTCTCGGTGATGTAGTCGTAGCCCTCCTGCCGGTCGGTGTCCCGCAGCTTGGCGACGATCATATGCCGGCCTGGCGGCAGGACGAAGCGCTCGTAGGCACGGGACGGGCCGTCGTTGGAGAGGCCTGTGGGCTCCACGGTGTCGATGTAGATCGTCTCGCCGTCGGCTTCCAACTCGACCGTCACCGGCAGCCGCTCGCGGCCGCAGACCGTGGCCTTGCGCATGTTGGGCGGCAGCTTCTCCAACTCCTCCGGCGTCAGCCGCCGGCACTCGTCCTTTTTCTGGGCGGCGTGCGCCACGCTGAGCTTGACCAGCGCAAGATCAGGCGGAACGCGCGTGTAGGCGGGCCAGTTCGCGAAGACGCCGATGAAGGCGGCGATCAGCGCGTAGACGACCGCTTGGCCGAGGATCCTCGGGATCATGCTCATTCCGCCGCGGGCTCCCTCACCTCAGGCCGGGTCGGGGCGGCGCGTTCGTTCGCCGGCGGTTCGTGGCTCTCCATATCCTGCAACCGTGCCTGGAAATCCTCGATGGTGCGCTGAAGACGCGGCCAGTCGGTTGGGGCTGCCCAGACGCGGGCCATGCGTTCGCGCGGAACCCGCTCGCGGAGCCGTGGGTCGCGCTTGCCGTCGATGCGCTCATCGGTCCACTGGGTGCCGAGGCGATAATTGCACTCGCCTTCGCGGCAACCGGTAATGACGATGCCGTCGGCAAGGTGGCGGCTGAGGACATAGTCGATGAAGGACGGCGGCAGCATGCCGGTGCAGGGCAGGCTGACGGCCCCGACCGAAGCACTCTTCAGCTTGTCGATGTGAAAGCCGTGGTCGCAGCCGATCACCATCACCCGTGCGGGGCCCGACAGCTTCGACGCGGCCGCGTGAACGCGCTCCCGCACTTCCGCCAGAGGCTGCCAGCCGAGATCGATGCCGGGGATCAACGCGCTCGCCCGGCGGAACGGCGTCGAGGTCGGGCACGATCCGGTGCAGATGCCGCACGAGACGCAAAGTGTGGGGAGGACCACTGCTTCCTGCTCAAACGGCTTGCCGTCCGTGCGCGGCCCCATGGTGATGGCGTTGAACGGGCAGTCGACCGCGCAGCGGGTGCAGCCGTTGCAGTAGTCCAGATTGACGTGTGCGATGGCCCGCTCACGGCGTGGCGGCAGCCACGGCATGGCGAACAGCACGAAAGTGCCGGCCACCGACAGCAGCCACACCGGACCGGCCCCGAGCACATCGATCAGGGGATAGATGGGGAGATAGAACCAGTCGAGATTGACCGGGGACGGAACCTCGGAAAGATTGGCCGGTCCCTGGCTGGTCGCCGGCAAGACGAGCGAGAGGACCGTCAGCGAGGCCAAGGTGCCGATGCCGAGGCCGAGGGGCGGGTTCATGCGCGGCTTCGACACCCGTTGCATGTGAAACCACATGACGAACAGCATCATCAGCGGCACCGCGATATGCATGAACAGCATGAGCGTAAAGAACCGGTCGTCCAGGTGGGTCGGCGCCAGGAAGTTGCGGGCGATCGGCTCGCCGAAGATCGGCAGGTAGTCGAGCCACTCGGTTGTCGCCTCGGCCACGTACTGGGCGAGCTTGTCCCACACCAGCCAATAGCCGGAGATGCCGGCGATGAACGTCATCGAAATGATCGGCACGCCGATGAGCCACGAGAACCAGCGGGCGCCCCGGTAGCGGTCGAAGGCGAACTCGCGGACCATGTGGATGAGAATGATCAGAATCAGTCCGTCTGACGCGTAGCGGTGCAGGCTGCGCATGACGCCCGCCAGGTACCACTGGTCGCGGGTCATGTACTCCACCGACAGGAACGCCTCGGTCAGGCCGGTGTCGAAGAAAATGTAGATGTAGAGGCCGCTGACCGCGACAATCCAGAAGAAATAGAAGCCGAGGGCTCCCAACGAATAGAACGGGTTCCACTCGGTCCCGAAGACACGGTCGAGCAGCCCCTCGATCCACATGAAGGCGTAGCGCAGCGGGGTCCGGATGGCGTTCAAGGCGGCTGATCTCGAAATCGATGTTCAGGCTAGGCGCAATCACGCGCGGTGAAGTTGTCGGCTGCGGATCCAGCCACGCACCGCGCCGCGCACCAGGATGACGGCGATCGCGCCGAGGCTCAAGACGCCACCGCCGATCATCGCGAAGATGGAATAGTCGAAGCGGTATTTGCCGCTGGTGGGATCGTAGATGGTGCAGACGAGACGCACCTGGTTGACGAGGCCGGACCATGAGGTGAGGGTGCTCTGCCGCCCGAAAACGAGCGCCTTCAGAGGCTCCACAAGCTGTTGCGGCTCGAAGCCGGCGCCGTAGACGTGACGGAACACGCGACCTTCGGCATCGAGGATGGTGGTCTGCGACATGTGATCGAAGCCTTGCGGCGCCGCGTAGAACAGGAAACCCAGGTCCTCGGCGAGCCGGTCGATGGCATCGCCGTCGCCGCTCAGGAATTGCCAGGTGTCGCTGTCGAGGCCGTTGCGGCGGGCGAACGCCAGCATGCGGTCGGGGGTGTCGTGACGGGCGTCAAAGCCGACGGTGACGACGCGGAAGCTGTCGGCGCCCAACGCATCCTCGGCAATCACCACCGCGTCCGCCAACGCGCTTGAGGTGACGGGGCAGACATCGGCGCAACTCGTGTAGACCAGGCTGACGATGAGCGGCCGGCCGCGGTAGTCGCTGAGGCGCACCCGCTGGTTCAGGGCGGTGACGAACTCCTGGTCGCGCACGGTGCGGCCGATCGCCGCCTGACTGAACGCGGAGCGCATCGGCGTCGTCGATCGCCGGCGCGGCGCGGGCCACGCCGACGATCATGCCCAGCAGCATCAGGCTGACAACCAGTGTCCGTGCGGCGGCCTTCAACACCAGTCGCTCCTTATGAAGACGGCGCCGACCACGCCGTCTCTCCACGCCGTCCCTCCCGATCGCCACGTCGGCTCCGCTCTCCCCGCGATGACGAAGGGCGGAGCTGCATCGTGACGTCCTCAACCCATCGGCCACACTTCCGAGAGGAACTTCCAGTTGATGTAGTAATACAGGACGAAGGCGGTGAAGAAGATCGCCACCAGCACCAATGTGCCGGGCACCTGGAGTGTGTGCGCGCTGCCGTAGCTCGACACCGCGGCGACCTGGCGTCCCTGGAAGACGACCGGGTTTGTCCGCATCTCGACCTCGCCGCGCTTCTTGCCGAACAGGATCGAGCCCACGACGACGACGATGTACATGATGCCGCCAGCGGACGCGATCACGGCGAAGATGCCGTTGAGCGCCAGCATGGCGAACGCCGCGGGCGGGTAGTCGAAAGCAACGGGAGCATCCGAGAACGTTATGTCCCAGTGCCGCCGGGACACACCGAGGGTGCCGGCGCCCATCATGAACAGCGAGATGCCCATGGCGCCGAGGCCGAACATGTAGGGCTGCCACTTCGCCCATGTGGGCAGGACCAACTCCCGCCGCCAGACCAGCGGGATCAGCAGATAGGTCAACGCCATGAACGCGAGCGTGGTGCCGGTGACCACCGTGGCGTGGAAATGGCCGGTGACGTAAAGGGTGTTGTGCATCAGTAGGTTGAGCTGCTCGGTGCCAAGGACGACGCCCGAGATGCCGCCGAGGAAGCCGAACATGACGATCGACATGACCATGCCGGAGAACGCCGGATTGCCCCACGGCGCGCGGCGCAGCCAGCCAAAGATGCCCTCGGTGACGCCATTGTGCCGTTGCGCCGCCTCGATGGCGCCGGGGACGCTGAGGCCGTGGATCATGCTGCCGAGCACCGCCAGATAGATCGCGTAGCTGGTGTTGAACACCTTGAACTCGGAGCTGAGACCCGGCTCCACCAGCAAATGGTGGGCGGCGGCGAGTTGCAGGAAGAAAATGTAAAGGAGAAACGCGCCGCGGCTCACCTTCTCGGACAGCGGCTTGGCGCCGAGCACGATCGCGGCGATGGCATACCATACGGCGACATGGGCGGCGACGTTGACCTGCTGCGACGAGTGCCCGAGGCCCCACCACACCGTCTTGTACATCAGGGTGTCGATGTGGCTGATGTAGCCGATCGACCACAGCCACGTCGGCACCAGAATGATGGCGCCGGATGCGATGGTGTAGACGGCGATGATCGCGGCCGTCAGGGCGCCGAAGGTGACGAGCGGGATGGAGCCCTGGTAGGTGCGCTCCTGGCGGGCAATGACGAGGGTTCCGAAGAACACGAAGACGGCGACAAGCGCACCGACGGCAAAGATGATCAGCCCCAGGTAGAAGTGGGGCGCCGCCATCATCGGCACGTAGGAGGTGAACATCACGCTCGACCCGCCCTGCAGGACCGCCACGTTGGCCATCAGCGCCCCGACCAGCATCAGGACGAAGGCCGCCCAGGCGATCCTAGGGGTCGCCAGCCGGCAGTTCAGCAGCACGGCCGACGCGAAGTAAAGGAGCGCGACCTCGAAGAACAGAATCCAGAACAGGAGAACGTCGGCGCCGTGCGCAGTGAGCGCCAGGTAGAAAGTCTCGGGGCCCAGCAGATGCACGGCCTGCCAGCGGGTCAGCGCGACCAGAAGGCCGAACAGGCCGCCGATGGCGAGGAACACGACGGCCACGACGGCGTTCGCCTTGATCAGCGTCTCCGCCGGCCCGTGCACCTTGAGGCCCGTCTCGGGGCAGGTACGAAACGACTCGGTCGATGCCATTGCCATGGCTGCTTTCCCTATTCCTCAACCACGTAGATCTTGCCCACCATCTGGTGGTGACCGATGCCGCAGTACTCGTTGCAGACGACCCCGAATTCGCCGGCTTCGTCGGGCGTGATGGTGATGACCATCTCGTACTCGGGGTGGACCTGGATATTGATGTTGGTCGGCTGCAGCGAGAAGCCGTGCAGCCAATCCAGCGACGACAGATGCAGGCGGTAGGACTGGCCCTTCTGCAACTCGAGGATCGGGTACCACTCCCAGAGGCGCCCCAGCATGTAGGCGTCGCCGCCGGCCGCCGGGCGCACCACCGGAATGCCTGTGTCGCCTTCTTCGCGCACCGTGTTCTCCGCCACGAAGGCATCGACACGCTCGGCGTATTGGTCGGGGATGACGCGGTAGGCCTCGTTGGAGAGGTTCTGCGTGCCGTAGATGTGCCAGTACACCATGGTGGCGAACATGATCAGGCCCCACAGGAACGCGATGCTGATCCAGATCAGCTCGATCTTGTGAAGCGGCTCCTTCCACCACAGGCGGACTTCCGGTGAAGTTATCGCCATCCCGGATACTCCCCTGTCAGCGCGCGATCGGGATCTGGACGATGTCCATGATCCCCCAGATCAGGTACACGACCGCCGGCACCGCGACCCCGATGAACAGCAGGAGAAAGTGGTTGTCGAGCAGGCTCTGCATGGCGGGGGTTCGTTCCGAATCCTCATCATGCTTGCCGGCATGGGTCGCTTCACGCTTGTCGTCGGCCATCGCTTCAGTTCCCTCGCTGTCGTGCTTGCTGCTGCCCATGAGGCCGCCGCATCGGCGCGCGACCGGATGCGGCGGCTGCGGCGAAATTCGTTCTTATTGTGAAAAACTTTGGCGGGAGCAGAGCGGCGGGTCATTGACCTTGGTCAAGCAGCGCTCAGCTGCCGGCGACGCGACGCAGGATCGGGAAGGTTACCAGCGCCAGAACGAGGAGAATGGCGAAGAAAACCAGCGTCCGCTGCTCGAAGCGCGCGCCGCGGTAGCGCTCGATCAGGTCGAGCAGCCGGTCCGCGATCAGATACAGAACGACGCCGGCTGCGATGAAGTAGAGGGTCGCCATGCCTTGCCTTGGGGCAGGCTCTAGCGGCTCGCACCCGCAGCGGCCGTGGCGGCGCGGTAGGCGTCGCCGTATTCCGGGCGGTCGGTGCGGGCGAGGATGCCGGTCTTCATGGCGTTGGGACGGAACGGCTGGTCGACGACGTTGCCGTAGAACTCCGGGCGCATCGCGCTCTTCTGGCGCAAGATCATCTCCGGCGACGAACCGAGGTCGTTCTTGCGCCCGAAGATCTCGGTGCAGTCGGAGATCACCTCCACGAACGAGAATCCGCGGTGGGCGATGGCGTCCCTGATCAGGTTCTTGAGCGCCGGCGTCTGCAGGGTCATGCCGCGCCCCACAAGGCCGGCGCCGGCGGCGGCGGCCAGGGCGCAGGCGTCGAACACCGGCTCGGTGTTGCCGGACGGGGTGGTGGTGGTCAGCCGATCGGCGCCGGTGGTCGGCGACACCTGGCCGCCGGTCATGCCGTAGATCTCGTTGTTCAGCATCAGGCAGGTCATGTCGAGGTTGCGGCGGCAGGCGTGGATCAGGTGATTGCCGCCGATCGCGAGACAGTCGCCGTCGCCGGTGATGACGACGACTTCCAGGTCCGGGCGGGCGAGGGCGAGCCCGGTGGCGAACGCCAGCGGCCGGCCGTGGGTGGTGTGGAAGGTGTTGGCGTCGATGTAGGCGCCGGTCCGCCCGGAACAGCCGATGCCGGTGACGACGGCGAGGCGGTCCTTGGCGATGCCGAGTTCGTGCACCGCCCACAGCAGCGCCCGGAGCGCGATGCCGTGGCCGCAGCCGGGGCACATGAAGTGCGGCAGCAGCTCGGTGCGCAGGTAGTCGCGGATGTCGAAGTCCGAGGGCGCTGTCGTTGCAGCGGCGCCGGCGCAGGGCTCCAAGGCGGTGTCGATGGCGTCATCCATGACGGGCCAACTCCTCGATGGCGGACAGGATTGCGTCGGGGTCTATGGGCTCGCCGTCGATGCGATTGATGCGGCCAATGCGGGTGCGGCGGCCGGACAGGCGTTCGACCTCAAGGCAAAGCTGGCCGGCGTTCATCTCGGGCACGAGGATCGCCCGCACACGATCATCGAGCTGGCGGAATTGCGCTTCCGGGAATGGCCACAGAGTGATCGGGCGAAACAGCCCGGCCCTGATACCCCGTTCCTGCGCCTGATCGACCGCGCGGCGGGCGGCGCGTGCGACGATGCCGACCGCGACCACCAGCACCTCTGCGTCTTCGCAGCCCGTGGTCTCGACCGAGTCGACGATGTCGCGATGGCGGTCGATCTTGCCGAGCAGGCGGGTCATGGCGGCGGTGACCTCGGCCGGCTTCTGGGTTGGAAAGCCGCTCGGGCCGTGGGTGAGGCCGGTGGTGTGACTGCGGTAGCCGTCACCGGGACGGGGCATCGCCGGCACGCCGTCCGCGCTCGCGGCGTAGGGCCGGAACGTCTCGGGCGGCTCGCTCGCCCAGGTGCGGTCGACGCGCTGCATGGGGTCGGCGCGGGCGATATCGACGGTCTCGACCAGGTGGGCGATGACTTCGTCCAAGAGCACGATCACCGGGGTGCGGAGCCGCTCCGACAGGTTGAAGGCGCGGATCGTCTGCCGATACGCCTCGGCGACAGAGGCCGGCGTCAGCACCACGATCGGGTGGTCGCCGTGGGTGCCCCAGCGGGCCTGCATGAGGTCGCCCTGGGAGGGCCGGGTCGGCATGCCGGTCGACGGACCGCCGCGCATCACGTTGATCACCACGCAGGGCGCCTCGACCATGGCGGCGTACCCCAGGTTCTCCTGCTTGAGCGAGAAGCCGGGACCGCTGGTCGCTGTCATCGCCTTGACGCCGCCCATGGAGGCCCCGATCACCGCGCCCATGGAGGCGATCTCGTCCTCCATCTGGATGAAGGCGCCGCCGACCTTGGGCAGTTCGACCGCCATGCGTTCGGCGACCTCGGACGACGGCGTGATCGGATAGCCGGCATAGAAGCGGCAGCCCGCCGCTATTGCCGCGACGGCGCAGGCGTGGTTGCCCTGCAGGTTCTGGCGCAGACCATTGGTTTGGGTACTTGCCGGCATCTACGTTACCGCGGCTGGTTCTTGTTCGCGGACGACGCGGATGGCGAAGTCCGGGCATAGCCATTCGCAGAGGCGGCAGGCGGTGCAGGCGGCGGGGACGGCGAGAACCGCGATCTGGGCGTCGTTCAAGGCGAGGCAGCGCTCCGGGCACATCTTTACGCAGATGTCGCAGCTCTTGCACCACGCCTCGGTGATCTCCAGGCGGTATGTGTCTTGCGACTCCGGCGCGACGACGGCGTGCACGACCGCTGCCTCCGCTGTGGGCCGGCGGTCGGCGGTCTCGACCCACTCTCGGCCGGCGAGGAAGGCGCTGCGGTTGGTCTCCACGGTCCTGGCGGGCACCGACTGCGAAAGCACCTCCAGCCAACCGTCGACGGAGAAGGGGAGGGCGGTCGACAGCGCGCCCAGCAGCACGGCGTTGGCGGCGCGGGCGTTGCCGAGGCCGGCCGCCATGTCGGTCGCGTCAAGCGCGAAGCCGTTGCCGACCTGGTCGACGATCTCCGCCGGCGTCTCGGGGCGATAGGCGGAGCGGGCGCCGCGCGAGCGGTTGCGGAACGAGATCGGCGGCACGATCTGTTGCGTGTCGGCGACGAAGGTGCCGCCGTCGCGCCGGAGGTGGTTGAGCCAGCGCAGCCCTTCCGCCCATTCCAGCGCGACCAGGATGTCGACCTCGCCCTTGGGGATCACCGGGGACCACACCTGCGGCCCAAAACGGACGTGGCTGAACACCCCGCCGCCCCGCTTGGCCATGCCGTGCACTTCGCTCTGCTTTACCTGCAGGCCGTGGCGTTGGCAGAGCTGCGCCAGCACCTTGGACACCATGATCACGCCCTGACCGCCGACGCCGACGATCAGCACGTTGGTGGGCGGGGTCGTGTCGGCGCGTGCGTCCATGGATGGCTTTCCGCGTCGGGCCGTTATTGGACTGTCGGCTGGATGCAGTCGGACGGGCAGATCTGGGCGCACAAGGTGCAGCCGATGCACGTGTCCTTGTTGATCCTGACCTTGTGGTGGCCGTCATACATTTCGTCGGTCCACAGCAGCGACGGGCAGCCGAGATTCATGCACATCTGGCAGGCGGTGCAGCCGTCGGCGCGCACCGCCAAGGCCGGTCCCTTGATCTTGACGGGATCGAGCACGCATGGCCGGTCGGCGATGACCACGGCGGGACCACGATAGGCGGCGGCCTCGCGCAGCGCCTGGTAGGCGCCGGCGACATCGTAGGCGTCGACCTTCTTCACCCACTTGACGCCGCAGGCCCGCGCCATCTGCTCGAAGTCGACGCGGTGCGCCACATCGCCCCGCAACGTCCGCCCGGTACCGGGGTGCTGCTGCCCGCCGGTCATCGCGGTGATGTGGTTGTCGAGGATGACGACGGTAATGTTGGCGTCGTTGTATACCGCGTCGATCAACGGCGGAATCCCGGCGTGGAGGAATGTGGAATCGCCGATGGTGGCGAGGATCGGGCGCGTCTCGCCGCCGGCCTTGGCCATGCCGCCCGCCTTTGCCATACCCACAGCGTTGGCGATGGACGAGCCCATGGAGACGCAGGTGTCGACGGAGCGGAGCGGCTCGATCGCCGCGAGCGTGTAGCAGCCGATGTCGCCGGCGACCCGCCCGTTCATCGCCCGGAGGGCCATGTAGCTGGTGGTGTGCGGACAGCCGGAGCACAGCACCGGCGGCCGCGCCGGCGGCGTCACCGCCCATGGCTCGGCCTCCGGTCGCGGCTGCAATATACCCGCCTTTTCGAACCCGGCCCGCACCAGTTCCGGCGACAGCTCGCCGGTCCGCGCGAACAGCGACTTGCCCTCGACCGTGAAGCCGGCCGCCTTGATCTCGGTCTCGATCACCGGCTCCAGCTCCTCGATCACGAACACTCGCTCGTGGGCGCTGCAGAAGTCGCCGATCACGTCCATCGGCAACGGATATGAGACGGAGAGTTTGAGGACGCTCGCCTGCGGCAGCACCTCCTTGACGTAGCTGTAGGGGGTGCCAGCGGTTATGATGCCGATCGAAGCACCGCCGTCGTCGCGGCGGACGAACGGCTCCGCGGCGAAGTGCGCGGCAAGGTCGGCTTCGCGCTGGATCATCTGCGGATGGCGGACGCGGGCGTTGGTGGGGATCATCACGTTCTTGTTGGGGTTCTCGACGAAGCCTCGCGACTCGATCGCGCGGCGAGCACCGGTGGCGACCAGGCTGCGGGTGTGCGACAGCCGCGTCGTGGAGCGGACGATCACCGAGGTGTCGAACTGCTCCGAGATGTCGAAGGCGAGGCGGGTCAGCTCCAGCGCTTCCTGGGCGTCGGCCGGCTCCAGGCACGGCACCTTGGCGAGGCGCGCGAACAGCCGGGTGTCCTGTTCGTTCTGCGATGAGTGGATGCCGGGATCGTCGCAAACGACGATGACAAGGCCGCCGTTGACGCCGATGTAGCTCTGGGACATCAGCGCGTCCGAGGCGACGTTGAGGCCGACGTGCTTCATGGCGGCCAGCGCGCGCACGCCGGCGAAAGAGGCGCCGATGGCGACGTCGAGGGCGACCTTCTCATTGGTCGACCACTGGGCGTGGAGGTCCTGGGCGGGGTAGGTGCTCAGCGTCTCCAGGATCTCGGTCGACGGCGTGCCCGGATAGGCGGCGGCGACGCGCACCCCGGCCTCCCAGGCGCCCTGAGCGATGGCCTCGTTGCCGGTCAACGGCCGCACCGACGGCGTGTTCCAAGCCGCGTCATCAATGGTGTTCAGATGCGTTTCCAAGGCGTTTCCATCCCTCAATGCCGGCGCAGCGTTGTCGCCATCGTTCGGCTCGTTGATGCTTCGGGCGCGCATCCTAGCAGAACAATCGGCATCCGTTCATCGAAAACCGGATCCGCGGCTCTGCGCCGCGAATTTGCGCCCTTGGCGATCCCGCATTCGGCCTTTGCAAAATACCCCATTTGTAGTACGTTCTTCGCATCAGGGCGGCAGGGAGGCGTGACATGCTTCGCGACCGAGGCCAAGTGGTCCGCCAGGCGGCCCACCCCGTCGAGCCCGCGGCGTTCGACCGCACCAGGAGCAGGCACACCATCCGCAGCGATTTGGCCCTGATCGCCGATGAGCATGCCGTCCTGTCGTGGCAATGCCGGATCCTGCTCGAGGCCGTGGAAAACGGCCGACCGCTAGGGACGCTCAGGCGCTATATCCAGGGCCTGCTGGACGCCGCCCGCAATCACTTCCGCAGCGAAGAGCGGGTGATGCGCGCGACCCGATTTGCCGATGCGGATGACCATGGCGCCGACCACGAGCGCTTGCTGCGCGATGCCGCCGGAGTACTGCGCCGGGTCGATGTAGATCCCCTGGCTGTCGACTGGACGCGTGTCTGCGACGACCTCGGCCGGCAGTTGTCGGAGCACCAATCGCGGCAGGATCGCGAACTCGAGGGCCATATCAGACGGCTTCGCGCGTAGGTCGATCGCCACCGGACGAGCCGTGCTGTGACTGTGCGCACAGACACGGCGTCGTGATTGCGCCATAATGATGGGCATGAAAACGGTGCTCAGGTTCGCGTTACATGTTGGCGTGTTGGCCGTGTGGCTGATGCTTACGGTGGTTCCGGCGCGGGCGGAACCGCCGTCCGAGTACGACATTCTGCGAGATCTCGGCCTCACCCTTGGCGACCGCAGTGCGATCCGCGAAGGGGAGGTGCGCACTGTCGATTTGCCGCGGCTTCGCGACGACGAACTGGCGGTCGCCGTCGTCGCCTTCCTGCCGGCGCGGCTGTCGACCATGGCTGAAGCGGTCGTCGAATTGGACGATCCAGGGAGGCGGACGAACGGCACGCTGGTGTCGGTAAATGTGCCGATCGACAGCACGGACTGGCAGGGGGTTGCGCTTACGCCGCCCGAGGCCGAGGAAGCCGCGCGGCTGTTGCAGTCTGCACCCGACTCCGCGTTCAATCTGTCGGTGGACGAGATCGCGCGCTTGAGCGCGGCTGCCGGCTACGGTGAGACCGCCCAAGGCCGAGAGCGCGGCCGAGAGAGCGTGTCCGAAGCTTGGCGCGCCATTCTGATGGATCGGCTCCGCGCGTACGCGAACGAGGGCCTCTCCGGCGTCGCGCCGTACGCGGGCGGCAGCGGCGTCAGGTCGCCGGCGACGGCGCTGCGCGACGCATTCGATCAGATCAAGCCGGTTCTTGCGGGGTACTTCCCGGCCTTCGTGAAAGCGGTGGAGGGTTTCCCCGAAGCGGTTCCCGGCATCGATCATCGTTTTTTCTGGAAGAAGGAAATGGTGGACGGGCGCTCGGCGTTTAGTCTTCGGCACGACGTGGTCGACTGCGGACCGGCCTCGTGCCTCATCGGGCGACGCGTGTTCTTTGTGAGCCACACCTATGACGGCATGCAGGACATCGTCCTGCTGCTGCCGGTTCGGGAGGGCACGATGATGTTTCGCTTCATGCGCACCTATACCCAACGCGTCGCCGGTCCCTTCAACGGTTTCGAAAGACGGGTGGGCCAGACGATGATGAGCAAGTCGTTGATCGAGGATGTCGAGGACTTGCGGGCACGGCGGGTTCAGCCGGTCGCGGCCGCCCGTTGACCCGCCGGCGGCGCCGGCGCTGGGTATGGGGCCAGGGTACATGAGCGTCCGCGCCATCCTGCCGACGGCCGATCCCGCGTCCGGCTTCTGGGCGGCCAGCCGCGACAACGGTCTTGATGCGCACCTTGCATGGGCGGCGGCTAGTTGGGCGTTGGCCAGGGTATTCCGGCTCAAGCCCGCAGAGGTTCGCTTCTACCTCGACAGCGACGCTGGCCGGCTGCTGGCCGAGGACCTGATGTTCATCGACGGCGACCCTACGTCGGCGGACGCCATCGAGGCGCTGATCTGGGCGCGGCTGGATCATCTCGGGTGGCGACGCTGGTATGCGGCGGCCATCGCCCAGGTTCGCGGCGGCACCGGCGGCGCCGCCGCCGGGGCGTGACAGCGGGCGGGGCTGGCCGCCGGGAGGAATCGAGCTTGCTCTACGAGGTGAGGGCGCCGACGTCCGCCGTGCCCAGCGCCACGTCGATGACGTGGGTCGCCCCGTCGTCGAAGAGGGCTACTCCGTCGGCCCCGTGCTCCAGAGGGCGCCCGTCGATGCGGATGGAGGCGACGCCGCAACTCATCCCGTGCGGGTTGTCGACCGTGATCTCGTAGCGGGCCGAATGGTAGCGGAAGGTCATCTTGAAGCCCGGCCAAGCGGCGGGGATGCAGGGGTCGATCTTCAGGGTCGTTCCCTGGAGCCGAAAGCCCAGAATGGCCTCGATGCCGGCGCGGTACATCCATGCTGCCGAGCCGGTGTACCAGCTCCAGCCGCCGCGGCCGACGTGGGGCAACTCGCCATAGACGTCGCCCGCCAATGCGTAGGGCTCCGCCTTGTAGCGCTGGACGCCGAGGCGAGTCTTGGCGTGGTTGATGGGGTTGATGAGATTGAACAATTCGACGGCGCGGTCGCCGTGGCCGAGCGCCGCGTGGGCCATCAGCGCCCACACGGCGGCATGGGTGTATTGGCCGCCGTTCTCCCGGATGCCCGGAAGGTAGCCCTTGATGTAGCCGGGATCCTCCGTCATCCGGTCGAACGGCGGGGTCAGCAACAGGATGAGGCCGTCGACCTCCCTGACCAGGTATTCATCGACCGCCTCCATGGCACGGGCGGCGCGCGCCGGGTCAGCGGCGCCGGAGAGAACGCCCCAGCTTTGGGAGAGGGAATCGATCCGGCACTCCTGGGCATTCGCGGTGCCGAGCGGCGTGCCATCGTCGAAGAAGGCGCGCCGGTACCAGTCCCCGTCCCAACCTTCGCGCTCCACGGCCTCACGCAGGTCGACCGCATGGCTCCGCCAGCGCAGGGCCCGCGCTGTCTCACCCCGCGCCTCGGCGATCGGGGCGAAGCGATTGAGGGCGGCGTACAGGAACCATCCCATCCACACGCTCTCGCCCTTGCCTCGATGACCGACGCGGTTCATGCCGTCGTTCCAGTCGCCCGTTCCCATCAGCGGCAGGCCGTGCCGACCGACGCCCAAGCGGGCATCGAGGGCGCGAGCGCAATGCTCGTATAGTGACGCCGATTGCGCCGATGTCCGCGGCTCGAAATACGCGTCGTGCTGTTCCAGTGGCAGGGGCGGGCCTTCGATGAACGGCACGTCGACGTCGAGCACCGCATCGTCGCCGCTGACCGTGACGTAATGGGCCGCGGCGACCGCCAGCCAGATCAGGTCGTCGGAGATGTGGGTGCGCACGCCGCGGCCCGTCGGCGGATGCCACCAATGCTGGACATCGCCCTCGACGAACTGCCGCGACGCCGCCAGCAGCAGTTGTTCGCGCGCCACATCGGGCTTGGCCACCGCCAACGCCATGGTGTCCTGGAGCTGGTCGCGGAACCCATAGGCGCCGCCGGCTTGGTAAAACGCCGCCCGCGCCCATACCCGGCAGCTCAGGGTCTGGTACAAGAGCCAGCTGTTCAGCAGCAGATCCATCGATCGCTCGGGGGTCTTGACCCGGAGCGTCCCGACCACGTCGTCCCATTGGCGCCGAACGTCGCTAAGCAGGTCGTCGGGATCCTCGGCGCGATAGCGCTGAACCAGCGCTCGAGCCTCCTCGACGCTCCGCCCTTGCCCCAGCATGATGACCAGGTCCACGCTTTCATCCGGCGCCAGATCGAAGGTGGCCTGCATGGCAGCGCACGGGTCGATGCCGGCGCCGAGGCGCTTTGACAACTCGGCGCTGCGCGCCAGAGCCGCCGGCCGCTCCAGGCTGCCGTTGCGGCCGATGAACTCGGTGCGATCGCCGGTCCAGGCGTCCTGACGCCCGCCCATGTCGAAGAACGCCACGTTGCTGGCGAACTCGTCGTTCCACGGATTGCGGGCAAAGACGGCGCGGGTGGCCGCATCAAGCGACGTGATGATGAACGGAGCGCCTGCCGCCCGCGCCGGCCCCAGCACCCATTCGACGTACGCGGTCACGGCGAGGGTCCGCGGTCGGCGTGAGCGGTTTGTGAGGATCAGGCGCGATATCTTGACCGGGTCGCGTCGCGGGACGAACTGTACCAGGGTCGAGGCGATGTCGTGGCTGGTATGCTCGAAGCGGCTGTACCCTTGCCCGTGGCGGCACACATAGGGGGCATCTTCACGGATCGGCAAGGGGGTCGGGCACCACAGCTCGCCGGTTTCTTCGTCCCGGATGTAGACTGCCTCGCCGGCCGGATCGGAAACCGGGTCGTTGGACCACGGGGAGAGCTGGTTCTCCCGGCTGTTGCCGCACCACGTGTAGCCGCAGCCGTTTTCGGAAACGACGAAGCCGAAGGTGGGGTTGGCGATGACGTTGATCCACGGCGCCGGCGTGTGCTGGCGTGCGCCCATGACGGTGACGTATTCCTGGCCGGCTTCCGTGAAGCCGCCGAGCCCGTTGAAGAACTCCAGCGCCGGGCGGGGCGTCGGGGTCTCCTCCGCCGGCGGCAGCGGCGGCAAGACGTGGGCCGCGACCGGGACCGGGTCCCGGATCAGCAGGCGCACCACCTGCTCCGCGAGGGTGCCGGCGCCCGATTGCAGGACAACCCGCGCCGTCGACAGCAGCAGGCGCAGATCGTCTTCGTCGAGTTGCGAATTCTTGAGGAGAAAGACGCCGCGCGCCTCGGGGTTCGAACCGCCGCCGGCCGCCTGACTGGCGCGACCCAGAGCCTCGATGGTGTCCTGGGTGTGTTGCTGATAGGAGTGCGCCTGCTCATTGAGGAACACCAGGTCGACGATAAGGTCCTTCATCCGCCAGTAGCGCTGGGCGCGCAGAAGCTGGCGGGCGATGTCGTAGGATTCGCCTTCGTCGAGGCGGAGGAGAACGATGGGCCGGTCGCCGGAGATGCCGTGCGCCCATAGCGACCGCTTCCCGCGCCGGTTGCCCTGCAGCACCTCCCGCGGGGCGCGCAGCAGTGGGTCGATGTAGATGAGGCGCGTGGCCAGGCGCTGGAACAAATGCGCCTCGTTGCGGGTGATGCCGAGATGGTGCAACTGCACCTGTGCGCGGGTCCACGCCTGCGCCGACGTGCGCTCGAACAGAGCCTCGTCGCGATAGCGGTCGGCGACCGACAGAAGCTCGTCGCGGCTGCGGGCCATGATGGTCACGAAGCAGATGCGGGCGCTGGCGCCGGGCGCCAGCTGGAAGCGCCTGCGCAGGCTGAAGATGGGATCGAGCACCGGGCCCAAGCTGTTGGAGAGGCTCTGGGCGTCGTAGATGGCGCTGGGCTTGCGGATGTCGCGGCCGCGGCCGAGGAACTGGGCCCGATCCGTCTCGTACTGCACTCCGCTCCTGACGTTGCTGGCGATGGCCAAATGGGCCGCCCACACCTCGGGATCGTCGGCGGCGCGCGAACGGCGGGTGGCTACCAACGCCTCCATGCCGGGCACGAACTCCGTCTGCACGAACAGGTTGGAGAACGCCGGATGGGCGGCGTCGGCAGCCTGGGTCGCCAGCACGATCTCGGCGTAGGAGGTGACTTCCAGCTCGCGGTTTCGCGCGCCGGAGTTGCTGATGGTGAGCTGCCGGACCTCGACGCCATCCTCGGCGGCGACCACCACTTCCAGCGTGCTGACGATTGAGCCGTCCCGCCGGCGGATCTCGGCGCGCTCTTCGGAATAGTTGACCTCGTAGGCGTCCGGCTCGGCGCAACTCGGCTGGTAACCCGCCGACCACACCGCGCCGCTTTGGGTATCCTTGATATAGATGTAGCTGCCCCAGCAATCGCGGGTGGAGTCTTCCCGCCAGCGCGTCACCGCAAGACCCTGCCAGCGGCTGTAGCCCGAACCGGCCACCGTCAGCATGACGGAGTACGCGCCGTTGGACAGCAGATGGGCGCGCGGCGTCGGCGTGTGCGGGGTCTCGAAGTGGCGAAGCGCCTCCGGCACGCTGCTCTGCACCTTGAGTCGGACGCCGGCCTGTGCCCCGCGGAGGGCGGCGACGGTAAACGCCCGCGGCATCCGCTCCTGCAACAGCAGTTCGGCGGCGCGGATGATCGGCTCGGCATGGAAGCGGGCGCGCATCCGCCAACCGCCAAGAACGTTGGCGAGCGCCACCACTGTCATTCCCTGGTGATGCGCCATGTAGGCGCGGATGACGACGTGGTCGCTGCCCTTTGGCAGCCGGCTGGGGGTGAAGTCGACGGCTTCGTAGAACCCGAAGGCGCCGCGGGCGCCAAGGCTGGCCAGCGTCGCGTAATTGCGTGCAGCGGCCGCAGGATCGACCATTGCCGCCAGTCCGGTGGCATACGGTGCGATCACCAGATCTTCGGACAGCCCGCGTTTCAGGCCAAGACCCGGCACGCCGAAGTTCGAGTACTGGTAGGTGAAGTGCAGGTCTCGAACGTTGTAGGCCGATTCCGAGATTCCCCAGGGAATGCCTTTCTCCCGTCCGTAATTCATCTGGTGTTGAACTACGTATTGCGCCGTCTGCGAGAGAATGCTGCCATCCGGAACCGCCATCACCAGTTCCGGCATCAGGTACTCGAACATCGAAGCCGACCAAGAGACAAGCGCCGCGCCGCTGTCGACCGGCGTCATCGGCCGTCCCAGCCGGAACCAGTGGGAGGGCGGGACCTCGTCGCGGGCGACCGCCACCAGGCTGGCCAGGCGGGCCTCGGAGGCCAGAAGATCGTAGGTGCTGACGTCGAGGACGTTGTCTGCGGGCCGGTAGCCGATGGCGAACAGCTTCTGCGTTCTGTTGTAAAGAAAATCGAAACGCAAAGCCTTGCCGAAGGCGTCGGCCCAGTCGGCCATGGCCAGAAGCCGGGCCGCCAACCGCTCCTCTCGCGCTTCGTCGTCACGCCGGTGACTTGCGATCACCCCGCACATCGCCTCCGCCCATGCCACAATTTCGCTGTGATCGATGGCGACCCGCTCGGCATCGAGGGCGCGGACGGTATCCAAGAGCGCCTCGGCAAGACGCGCCAGCTCTTGCCAACCCGCTGTGGCGTCCGCAGGCTCCGCTGCCGTACGGCCGGACGCGATCGGGGTGCCGCTCAAGCGCTCGTCGAGGTCCTCGATCTGCTTGCTCAGTTCGTGGACCGGTACGATCCCGCCGCGGCGGTCGCCGTCCTGTTCGCCGACGATCTCGCGGAGCACGTGGAGCGTATCCCGCACACCGTCCCGCGCCACCGCTCCGTTCGCCGGCGCATCGACCAGTTCCAGACACGCCTGTCGCACCACGATCAAATGCCCGGCAAGGTTGCCGCTATCCACCGTGGAGACATAACGCGGCTCCAGTGCTTCCAAGGTCCGGGTCTCGTACCAGTTGTACAGGTGACCCCGGTACTTCTGCAGCTTGTCCATGCTCGCGGTCGTGGCCTCCAGCCGCTCGACCAGATCGACGGCGCCGATCCACCCGAAATCGCGGGCGGCGACGGCCGACAGCAGGTAGAGGCCGACGTTGGTGGGCGAGGTGCGGTGCGCGATCTCCGGGCGCGGGTCCTCCTGGAAGTTGTCGGGCGGCAGGAAGTTGTCTTCGGCGGTAACGAAGCGCTCGAAAAAGCGCCAGGTGCGGCGGGCAGTGGAGCGAAGCATCCACGCGTCCTCGGCCGTCATCGCCGCGCGCGGGTCGGCCCGGCGCGGCAGGCTGATCCAGCGCGCCACCGCCGGCGATGCCAGCCACACCAGCGCGACGGGCACCGCCACCACCAGACCAGACGGCGCAACGGCGCCGACTATCGCCGCGGCGGCAACGGCAATGACGGGAGCGCTCGCCATGCGCCGGTAGAAGCTTGCGAGCTTCAGGTCGAAGGCGGATTGCGCCTGGGCTGCGGTCGTCCACTCGAGCAGGTTTCGGCGGCTCGTCAGGCGCCAGAGGGTGCGGATGATGGCATCGCTCATCAGCCACGCTTGGTGAGCAAGGAACACGAATGCCAGCCCGGCCTGCGCGAGGCCGAGCTTCAGGTCCTGCCGGAACCCGCTCAATGAGATGCGTTGCGCCACCTTCGGTCCCCGCGAGCTGAGATGACCGACCAGCGGCACCAGGCACGGCACCAGGATGACGAACAGGACGAAGGCCGTCGCCAACGACGGCAACGGCGCCGGCAGGCACCAGGACGTCACCAGAAGCACCAACGCCGCCGGCGCAACCAGGCTGCGGCGGAGATTGTCGATCATCTTCCAGCGGCCGATCAGCGGGATCGGCTTGCGGCCGCGCCGGTAGCCGGCCGGCCCGCGCCCGAAGATCCACGGCAGCAGCTGCCAGTCGCCGCGCACCCACCGGTGTCGGCGGGCGGCGTGAACTTCGTAGTGCTCGGGGAACGCCTCGAGCAGTTCGATGTCGGAAACCAGGGCGACCCGTGCCGCGATGCCTTCGAACAGGTCGTGCGACAGCAGCGCGTTCTCCGGGACCCGCCCGGCCAGGGCCTCCTCGAAGGTGTCCGCCTCGTAAAGCCCCTTGCCGGTAAAGATGCCTTCGTCGAAAAAGTCCTGGTAGACGTCCGACACCGCAAATTCGTAGGCGTCGATGCCGCGCGGACCCGAATAGATCTGCTGATGAAGGCTTCCGGCGCCGGAGTCCTCCAACGTCGGCACCACGCGCGGCTGAAGGATGGCGTAGCCGTCGCGGACCCGGCCGAGTTCCGCATCGTAGACCGGCTGGTTGAGGGGATGGGCGATCGTGCCGATCAGGCGGCGCGCCGTGCCCCGCGGCAGCCGGGTGTCGGCGTCCAGCGTGATGACGTAGCGCACCCCGGCGGGCGCGGTCGCCGGCTCGCCGTCAATGTCCATGAAGGTGGTGTCGATGGCGCCGCGCAGCAGGCGGTTCAACTCGTGCAGCTTGCCGCGCTTGCGCTCCCAACCCATCCAGCAGCGCTGGTTGTCGTTCCAAACCCGGTGGCGATGGAACAGAAAGAACCGCGGGCCGCCGTTGGGCGCGGGCGGGTGCCGCCGGTTGAGATCGGCGAGCGCCTGGCGGGCCGCGGCCAGAAGTTGAAGGTCTTCGGGCGTCTGCTCGACCTCCGCGTCGCGCCAGTCGGACAGCAGCGCGAAATACACCTCGCCGTCGTCGTTGGCGAGGTAATGGGTTTCCAGCTGCTCCATATGCTCGGCGACGGCGTCCTCACCGGTCAGTAGAACCGGCACGACGACCATGCATCGCTGGTGCTCGGCGATGCCTTCCTTCAGCTCCAGCCGTGGCAGGCGCCGTGGCTTGAGGATTGCGGCGACAAGGCGATTGACGAGCGCCACGGCAGGTTCGGTCGCCGGAAGCAACGCCAACAGGCACAGCAACACGAGGACGGGAACCGGGACAATGCCGGCCGGAACGGACAGCATGAAGGCGGCCAGGAAGAGGATCGTCAGGACGGCAATGCTGCCGAGGAACACCGGCGCGGCGGCCGCACGGAAACGACGCCGCAGTCGTGGGCCGATCGGAAGGCTCGCCCCCAACTCCCGCTCGAAGACGACACGCCCTGCACCGATCAGATGATAACCGGGAACGCCGGCCGGCGTCCCCGGTTCGGCCGCCGCCGAGCGCCGCACGACCTCTTGCGCAACCTCAAGCTCGCTGCGGTCGGAGGCGAGCGCCAGTTCCTCCACGCTGTGGCGATAGGCGTCGCGTGTCGGAAAATCCATCGCCGCAACGTTGGTGCCGTTGCGTAGAGCCGCCTCGACAAGGCTTATCCCTTCGATCAGTTCGGCCCAGTCTACCGACGACATCAGCCGCATGCTGGTGATCACGTTGCGGATGATGAGCTGGCCGGCGACCTGCTGCTGGTGCTCGAACTGGACGATCTCGTCGATGGAGCGGCCCTGATCGGCAAGACGTTCGCTCACCCGGGCCAGCAGCGGCGTCTCCTCGGGATCACGATCGCGCAAACGCTGCGACGCCTGGGCGATGAAGGTGCTCCACAGCGGCGAACGGTTCCACTGGTCCAACAACTCCATCGGGTCGACCGGTGGGTCCTCATCGGCGATCAGGGCGTCGGCAAGGGTGTCCGCCGCCGCCCGCGCCACCCTCCGCTGCACCACCCGATCGGCCAGGCGACGAAGGTTCTCGACCAGGACCAGCCGGAGCGAGATTGCGATCGCCCACAGCTCGCCCAGGGTCAGAGGCTGGATTTCCTGATAGGCGTTGACGAAGCGCGACAGGGTGCTGGGCTCGAACAGGCTGTCGGTGTGCTCCACATATCCCCAAGCCATGGCGAAGACGCGGGGGTGATCAGCGAACGGACCCACCGCCAGTTTCGGCAACTTGCGATAGAAGCCAGCGGGGAGATCCTCCCTGATCTCTCGGAGTTGATCCTCGATGATGTGGAAATTGTCGATCAGCCATTCGGCGGCGGGCGATATAGGCTCGCCTGCCGCGGCCGCCGACGAAAGGGTGTCATAGGCGCGCCGCAACGCTTCACCGTTCCGATGTAGGCGCTTAAGAACCGGTGCGCCCCGCCGCGGCTTCGGCGACACGACGTGGGACGCGGCCAGTGGGTGGGCGTATTGCGCCAGTCGCTCGGCGCTGAATAGAATTCCGCGAATCGGCGGAGGCAGGTCTTCGGTGTCGGGAAGCGGCTGAGGCGAGTATTTATCCATGAGACTCAGGGGTCCGCGGGCGCTGCCGGTGAGAAAGAGAGCGGCCTATGCCGAAGCAAGCGGCCCACCGGCGATCGACGCCGCCGGGCCGCTATAAGTAAACGTCGGCCTCGCCGCGATCAATCCGCGATCAATCAACCTGTCTCACGGTTTCGCCGGTACCTCAGGCGTCTCAGGCATTCGCCGCCTGCACCGCCCGCACCGGCCCCCGCGCCCCGGCGTTGCCCCGCGGCGCCACGTCAGCCGGATACTCGCTCTTGAGTTGATGGAACAGGGCCAGCGACTGCACCACTACCTCGTCAATGGTGCAGTAGCGATAGGATGGCAGGCGGCCGGTGAAGTATACATCCACTGCGGTTTCGGCGAGATCCCGATAGCGCTGGAACAGGGCACGACTGTCGTCCCCTGCTACGGGATAGCCCGCCTTGTCCTCGGGCCGCTCCGGAACCACCTCGGCGGCATCGAATTGGCGCGCCGGCGCGCGATGCGGCGCCGTACCATTCTTTTCGGCCGGCCAATATGGCAGCCTGCCATAACAGTAATCGAAGTAGTCGTCGAGCGAGCCCGTGTAGATCAGCCGGCGGAACGGCACCAGGTCCCGCACCTCCTTGTAGTCGACCTTCAGCATGATCTTGACGTTGGGCGACGCCAGCATGGTCTCGAACATCCGCGTGTAGCCCTCCGACGGCACCAGCATCGAGCCCCCCTCGCCGGCACCCTCCGCGGCTTCGCCGCCATCGGGTCCATCTGAGCAGTACCGCTCCCACTCGGCGAAGCGCGAAAGGTAGTTGATGACCCGCCTGTCGCCGGTCTGCAGCACATGCCGGCCGTAGGGCGCGATCACGTTGCCCGCCTTGTCGAAACGATCATAGGCGTTACCGCCGATGTGGGGCCGCCGGTCGATCAGCAGGATACGATTATCCCCCTCGTTGGCCAGCCGCTCCGCAAGCACGCTTCCCGCAAAACCTGCACCGACTATAAGAGCATCGAACATGGCATCATTCCTTCACCCGCAACAGTCGCGTCAAACCGCGCCTGAAGCTTCGCTTCCATGGGACGAAATGCGCAACAGCGCTTCAACCTAGGCGTTGTGCAACTGCACTTTCATGTCATCAGGCACATCATGACACCGAGCATATGAAGCTGCATCAAGCAAATAACACGCCATGGTGCCGGTGGTTCCGCCCAGCCGGTGGCGCATCGGGCCGCGGACCCCCATATCGCCGGGATCAAGGGCAACGGGACAGGCTCATGTCACTCGTAAACGTGGTGCTGAACGTGTTGTGGGTGGTGACCGGAGGCGTCTGGATGGCGGCCGGCTGGCTGATCGCGGCCGTGGTCATGGCGCTCACCATCATCGGCATTCCGTGGACCCGCGCCGCCATCGACATTGCCCGCTACACCCTGCTGCCGTTCGGCTTCCGCGCGGTGCCGCGGGACAAGGTGGCGGGCCGCGAGGACCTCGGTACCGGCGCCCTTGGCTGGGTCGGCAACCTGATCTGGTTGTTGCTCGCCGGGTGGTGGCTGGCGATCGGCCACCTGGTCACCGCGGTGGTCCTTGCGCTGACCATCATCGGCTTGCCGTTCGCCTGGGCGCACCTGAAGCTCGCATGGCTTTCGCTGTGGCCGATCGGCAAGGCCATTGTGCCCGTCGAGGACCTCGACGCCCTGGAGACACTGCGGCGGTGACGGCGGACGCGTGTACAGAGCCGCATTGAGCAGATGTTGCGCCGGGGTTATATCTCGGTCCATGAACAGCTTCATCTCCCTGGCGTTGGCGTTTTTCCTCGCTGCCTGTGGCGCGACGGAGCCGTACGTCTACAGGCCCGATGAGTTCAACCGCAATCGGCCGACCTTCAACGTTGCGCCGGTCGATCTGGCCGAGGTCGGCGTCTGCTACAACAGCATGACGACGACCCCGGACAGGGTTCAGGCGCTGGCCGAGGAGCAGTGTCAAGCCTTCGGAAAGCGCGCCCACATCGCGGACGACATCCTGGCCTCGTGTCCACTGCTGACGCCCGCGGGCGCCATGTTCCGTTGCGTGAAGTAGCATCGACCACGGTGCGGGCGGAAGTTCGATGATCTGGACCATCGTTGTCGTCACGGTCGGCGCCTATGCTGCGGTGGTCGGGGGCATGTTCGCCCTTCAGCGCAATCTGCTTTACGTGCCGGACACGGCCAACACGACGCCGGCGGCCAGCGGCGCGCCGGAGTTGTCGGTCGTGACGATGGAGACCACGGATGGTTTGGCGCTCAACTCCTGGTTCCGGCCGGCGACGGCGGCGGGGCGGCCGACCATTGTGTATTTCCAGGGTAACGCAGGCCATCTCGGGTACCGCGGGATGCGCATGCGTCCGTACTTGGACGCCGGCTTCGGGGTGTTCATGGTCGGGTATCGTGGCTACGGCGGCAATCCCGGGCGACCGACCGAGCTTGGGCTGTACACGGATGCCCGGGCCGCCCTCGCGTTTCTCGACGCCCGAGGAGTGCCGGCGGCGGATGTCGCGCTCTACGGCGAATCGCTCGGTTCGGCTGTCGCGGTGCACCTGGCGCGGGAAAGAGCCGATGCGGGCGAACCCGTGGCCGCGGTGGTGCTGGAGGCGCCGCTGTCCTCGGCCATGGACGTTGGTGCGCATCACTATCCGATCTTGCCGGTGCGCCTCCTCCTCAAGGATCGCTTCGACTCCGCAACCAAAATCGCCGGCATTCAAACGCCGCTGTTGATCGTCCACGGGACGCGCGATCGGGTCGTGCCTCGGCGCTTCGGCGAAATTCTGTTCGACGCCGCCGCCGAGCCCAAGGAGGCGGTATGGATCGCCGATGCCGGCCACGACGATCTCGACCGGTTCGGCATCCAGCACGTGGTGATCCGCTTTCTCGGCGACCGGGTTCGTCAAGCTTTGTAACGGCTTCAGTGTGATGGCTTTAAGTGGGGCCAGATGTGAAGCGGCGCACGGTCCCTTGACTTACCCGTAATACGTGTGGCATTTTAGCGAAACCTGACTGAACGCCTAACCGGGTTCGGCGACACTGGAGGTTTTCGCATGATGGGCAGCGTGTCGAGACCTGCGATGGGATCAACGGCGCGGCGCTATCGCCCTCGTCGGCGCCGCCCGGCTGATCGGGCGGGATGGAGAGGCACACTTCCCGCTGTGGATCACCTCTCGGGCGTCAAGCGCGGTGAGCGTTGGCGCCGCGGCGGCGGCATACGAACTGGCGACGGCGGCTGCGGCAGTCGGCTATCACCCGCCACGGTTCCAGATCCTGCTGTAACGCTGATCCTGCTGCACGATAAGGCGGACCCGGCGGCTTCGCCGCCGAAGCCTCAGGTGAAGGCCTTGAAAGCAATGGTGGTGAAGGTGTCCTTCACGCCCGCGAGGGTCTGCAGCTTCTCGTTGACGAAGTGGCCGATGTCTGCGCCATCCTCCAGGTAACACTTCAGCATCAGATCGTACTGACCGGATATGGAATAGACTTCGGAGACTCCTTCCGCCAACTCCACCGCCTCCTCGGCAACCTCGTAGCTCTTGCCGAGCTCGCACTTCACCTGGACGAAGATGGTCTGCATCGTCGATCCCGCGCCCGGCCTCAATCGCGAAGCTTGGGGACGCGCCGGAGAAATGCCGGGACGTGGCTTCCCATGCCGACGACCGCTTCACCGTCCGATCCGCCCGCATCCGATTTCTGGCGCTTCGAGCGACCGTTGCGCTCTCGGTCGGGGGCGGCTGGCACTTTGTTACCTTGCCGCTGCGGGGAAGGTGACGCCGCGCGCGCCGTTTCCGTCCGCGGCTGTTCCGTCTTGGCGGGGCGCCCGTGTGCTGGTCGTGGGGGTGCCGGCCGCGCCGCGCGCGGCTTCAGGGCCTTCGGCGCCGCGCGTTCGCGTCGGCCACGGCGGCGTCGGCCGTCGCGCTCCTCTTCCGCAAGGTCTCCGACCTCGATACCTTCGAGAGTCAAGCGGTCGATCGGTTTGCCGATCAGCGTTTCGATGCCGGCCACGTACTTGCCGTCTTCGGGGGTCGCGACGGTGAAGGCCCGGCCTGGGCGCCCGGCCCTGCCGGTGCGTCCGATGCGGTGAATGTAGTCTTCCGGGTTGCGGGGCACGTCGAAGTTGATAACCGCGTCCACGCCGGCGATGTCGAGGCCGCGCGCGGCCACGTCGCTGCACACCAGGAGCGGCAGGCCGCCGCCCTTGAAGCGGGCGAGGACCTCGGTACGCGCCGATTGCGCCATGTCCCCGTGCAGCATCTGGGCGTCGTAGCCGTGGCGCTGCAACGATCGTTGCAATATGCCGATATCGCGCTTGCGGTTACAGAAGATGAGCGCGTTGCCGATGTCCTTGGAATCGATCAGCCGGCGCAGCGCCGCCCGCTTGTTCTTGGGCACCAGCCCTTCCTTGCCGGCGATCACCACCAAGCCATGCGCCACCGTCTCCGCCGGCGTCGATGACGGCGACGTCATGATCTCCTTCGGATTGATCAGAAATGCGCTGGCAAGCCGGCGGATTTCTGCCGGCATGGTGGCGGAGAAGAGCAAGGTCTGGCGTTTGCGGGACACCAGCGACAGAATGCGTTCGACATCGGGGATGAACCCCATGTCCAGCATGCGATCGGCCTCGTCGATCACCAGGATCTTGACGTCGTTCATCAACAGATAGCCGCGGTCGAACATGTCGAGCAGGCGCCCGGGCGTCGCGATGAGAACGTCGACCCCCCGTTCGAGGACCCGGACCTGATCCCCCATCGACTCGCCGCCTATGATCAACGCCTTGTTCAGCTTGTGATATTTGCCGTAGGTGTCGAAGTTGTCGGCAACCTGCGCCGCCAACTCGCGGGTCGGCTCCAGGATCAGCGATCGCGGCATGCGCGCCTTGGCGCGGCCGGCCGCCAGAATGTCGATCATCGGCAGGGTGAACGAAGCGGTCTTGCCCGTTCCGGTCTGAGCGCTGCCGAAGATGTCGCGTCCAGCGAACACCGTCGGGATCGCCTGCTCTTGAATAGGCGTAGGCTGCGCGTAGCCGGCGTCAGCAACGGCGCGAAGAACGTCCTGGCTGAGACCGAGTTCGGAGAAACCCGTCGCGTGCGATGTGTGGATGCCGGCCTCGGCTACGATACCAAGCGAAAGTGCTTGAGCACTTTATGCGATGCCGCTTGTTCAAAGTCAACGGCGGTGGCGGTCGCCGACGAAAAATGCGCGCGGCGACCTTGGACCTCGGCAGTGTTTCGTCTACGCTCGCAAGGCGTCGCCGCTGACAAAAAGAAGGCGTCGCCGGTCAAACAGAAAGGCGTCGTCGCCGGTCAAGAAGAACGGCAGCGCTGCCGGTCAAGGAGTGCGTCCATGTTGATCAATTCCGACGAGTCGTGCCTGTTGATCGTCGACATTCAGTCCCGCCTGCTGCCGGTCATGGCCGATCCGGACGCGGTCGTCGGAAATACGCGGCTCTTAATGCGCGCCGCCGGCCGGTTGGGCGTCCCGGTCCTGGCCTCCGAGCAGTACCCGCGCGGCATCGGGCACACCGTGTCGCCGGTGGCGGAACTGCTGCCGGACAACAGCGTGGTGGAGAAGATGCATTTCTCCTGCCTCCGGGAGGATTTCTTCGCAGACAGGCTGGAGGCGCTCGGACGTCGGCAGGCGGTGGTTGCGGGCATCGAGGCGCACGTGTGCGTGCTGCAGACGGCGGATGATCTGGTCTCCGCGGGCTACGACGTTTTTGTGGTCGCCGATGCCACGTCGTCGCGGACCCACGCCAACCATCAAGCGGCGCTCGCCCGCCTCGAAGCCGCCGGCGCGCATCTCGTCACCACCGAGATGGTGGTGTTCGAATGGATGGCGAAAGCGGGGACTCCGGAGTTCCGGGAACTGGTGGCGCTCATCAAGTAGACGCTGCGGCAACGTTGTCAACAACAAGGGGAGAGAGCACATGCCGGGTCTGATCCTGCCCTACCGGCAGATCCTGCCGCAGATTGCCGACACTGCGTTCATCGCTCCGACTGCGGCGGTGGTCGGCGACGTCGTCATCGGCGCCGAAACCAACGTGTGGTTCGGCTGCGTCATCCGCGGCGACGTCAACGAAATCCGCATTGGCGAGCGCACCAACATCCAGGACGGCACCATAATTCATGTCACGCGCCAGAAGTACGGGACGTACATCGGCTGCGACGTGACCATCGGCCACATGGCGCTGCTCCACGCCTGCACCCTGGAAGACACCTGTTTCATCGGCATGCAGGCAACCGTGATGGATGCATGCGTCGTGGAAGGCGGAGCAATGGTGGCGGCCGGGGCGCTGGTCACCCCCGGCAAGCGCATTCGCAGGGGGCAGTTGTGGGCGGGGCGGCCGGCCAAGCATCTTCGCGATCTGAGCGCCGAGGAATGGGAGGGCATGGCGTCGACCGCTCCCCATTACGTCCGCCTCGGACAGGAATATCTGGCGGCGGAGGGTGTTGGCCGGCGGCGCGCCGATGCCTGATGCGGTCACGGCCCAGGCGGACCGGGATGCGCCGCTGGACGATGCCTTGCTGGCCGAATTGCTGGAAGGGCGCCGCCGCGCCGTCTCGCGGGCCATGTCGGTGGCGGAATCGACGCAGCCGGCTGCGCGGCGATTCGTAGCCGAGGTGCACCGCCGCGCCGGTCGCGCCCACATCGTGGGCATCACCGGCGTGCCGGGCGCCGGCAAGTCGACACTGGTGCGGTCCCTTGCTCAGCACGTGCGAACCACCGGCCGAACCGTCGGAATCGTCGCCATTGATCCGTCCAGCCCGTTTTCGGGCGGCGCCATCCTCGGCGACCGCATCCGCATGAGCGAGTTGGCCGGCGACCGTGGCGTTTTCATCCGGTCGCTGGCGACGCGCGGTTCGCTTGGCGGATTGTCCCGCGCCGCCCTCGATGTGGCGGACGTGTTCGACGCCGCCGGTTTCGATCTGGTGCTGGTGGAGACGGTCGGCGTCGGTCAGGATGAGGTCGACGTGGTTCAGGCCGCTCATACCGTTGTGGTCGTCTCGGCGCCCGGGCTCGGCGACGAGGTGCAGGCCATCAAGGCAGGTGTCCTGGAGATCGCCGACATCCACGTCGTCAGCAAGGCCGACCGGCCCGACGCCGACAAGGCGGTGACAGAACTCAAGACCATGCTGCACCTCGGCGGCGTCGGCCGCCTCGACTCCGGCTGGAAGATTCCGGTGCTGCCGACCAGCGCCCAGAACCGCGACGGCATCGAGCGGCTGGTCGAGGTGATAGACGCCCACCGCCGCCACCTTTATGACAGCGGCGAAATGGAAGCGCGCCGGCGGCAGATGTTGGAGATGCGCATCCTCAAGGCCGCCGAGGACATCGTGCGCGAGGAACTTGTCGTCAAGCGGCGGAACATGCTCGACGCGCTGGTGGCCCGCTCTCTGGCGGGCGAAATGGACCCCTACGCCGCCGCCGGCCAATTGCTGGCTCGCCTCGGCAGCTGACGCGACGAGGCGCCGACGCCGGCAGCGCGGGGTGATGGCGGATTGACGGCTTGCGCGTCGCTGATCCGTCCTGCGGGGCGCGTCGGTCAGCCGATCTCCGGAATCGACGAGTCGCTGTACGGCGTTGCCAGCACCACCAGTTCCGACAGGCCGACGTTGCCGGTGGAGCCGGACACGGCGTCGATCTCGACGCGGAGGCTTGTGGTGGCGATTGGTTCGAAACTTACCGGCGTCGGCGCGCCATCGTTGGCGAGTTCGCCGGTGGCGATCCGGGTGCCGTCTTCGAAAACCAGGGACGCCGCCAGCACCTGATCGTCGGCATTGGGACGATCGTGCAGGATAGCCTTCTCCACGACCATGGTTTCGTCCCACGCCAAGTCGATCCACGAACCGGCGCCGCCGCCGACCGTCGCCCACTCGTGGGTGTAGTTGCCCGGCCATCCGTCGGCCATGCCGTCGACCGCCTTGGACGCCAGTTGATATGTCGACGCATTCTCCGACGACGCGCTGACGGTGGCCTCGCCGGCAACGTTGGCGGCGGCAACCGTCAGCAGAAGGGGCGCCGCTTCCCCGCGGACGATGATTTCGGCGAGGCCGGCGCTGGAGGTGTAGGGCGACACCGAGTCGATCGTGACCTTCAGGCTCGACGCTCGGATCGGCGCGAAGTCGGCGACTTCGGTCGCCGTGCCATCGTTGTCGAAGCCGGAGACCGGGATGGTGGTCCCGTCGCTGAAGTGGAGCGTCGCCGACGTGATGTAATCGTCCAAGTTCGGCCGGTCGAACAGGGTGACGTCCTCGATCAGCATGTCCTGGTCCCAGGTGAGCTGGAGCCACTCGCCGGCGCCGCCGTTGAACGATGCCCACTCGTTCGTGTAGTCCCCGGGCCACCCGTCGACCACACCGTCGATTGCTTTGGAGGCCAGTTGCTGGGTGGCCGGCGTCTCCGAAGAGGCCGTCGCCGTCGCCAGTCCCGCAATGTTGGGCGTTACAACGGGCGCCTCCTTGCCGCTCACCACGAACTCCGACAGACCCACGTTGCCGGTCGAGGCGGACACGCCGTCGATGGTCAGGCGCAGGCTGTCCGTGGTGATCGGGCTGAAACCGAAGATGGTGGCGGCGCCGTCGTTGACGAGTGCGCCGATTTCGATGTCGGTGCCGTCGCCGAAAGTCAAGGTCGCGGACGTGATCTGGTCGTCGGGGTTGGGACGGTCGAACAGCGTGACCCCTTCGATGACCATGGGACTATCCCACGACAGCTCGATCCAGGCGCCCACGCCGCCGCCGGCGGTCGCCCACTCTTTGGTGTAGTCACCGGGCCATCCGTCGGCGATGCCGTCGATCGTCTTCACCGCCAACTGGTGGGTCGACGGCGACTCCGATGACGCCGTGACCTCCGCAAGGCTGGCGATGTTGGTGCCGCCGCCGCTCGGAAGCGTCGTCACCAAGAGCGAGTCCGCTGCGCTCACGTACTGGCCGTCGCTGACCCGAAGCTCGAACCGGAGAACTTCCTCTGCACCGACCTCCGGCGCAACGAACGTCGGCCTCGCCGATCCGGCGTTGTTGAGGGTGACGGCCGGGCCGGACGCCTGGACCCAGGCATACTGCAGGCCGGCGCCTTCCGGATCGAACGATCGGCCGGCATCCAGGGTCACCGTTGCGCCCGGAACGACGGTGAGGTCCTGGCCGGCTTCGACGTGGGGCGGGGTGTTGGAGCCGCGGGTCTCCTCCACCCAGAAGAACTCGTCCTTGTGGACGAAGGACTGCAGGTAGCCATTGGGGTCCTCGCCGCCCTGGGAGGCATGCGAGACGATCGCCTTGGCCTTGAGGTTCTGCAGGAAGGCCGCGTCTTGCAGATGTTCGTCGACGTTGATGCTGGCCCGATCGGCCCAGTGCAACGCCTGCAACAGGTGCATGTTGGGCGGCTCCGGCGTGAGCGCCTCGGGATCGGGCTCGGCCCATCCGGAATCGGTCTCTCCCTCCACGTGCACCAGCGTCTTGTGCATCGCCGGGTAGTAGCCCGGAGCTTCGGGTTCGAGCGCGTCGAGCGCCTCGTTCAGGAAGACATAGGTCAGCTTGTGATCGGGATGGGTGTCTTCGAAAGCCGTCGTGAAGATCTGGTCCGGCCGGTACGTGTCGAGTACGTGCTTCAGATCCGCCACGATGTTGGGCGCGTTGTAATTCGCCGGCGTCCCGAAGACGTGGCTGTGGTAGTCGGTCCCGCCCAGACCCCGGGCGCCGTAGGTGGTGGAGTAACCGTTGAAGTAGGTGTAGACGGAATTGGGATCCTGATAATTGTCGTGGATCTCGCGCAGCGCCGCGTCCGGGTAGCCGAGAAAGATCAGCTTCTGTTCCGCAACACCGAGACGGGCCTGTCCGCTGACCGCCTCGTCCTGACGCTCGAGACCGTGCGCCTTGCCGGCGATGTCGCCGTTGGTCATGTACACCACGACCACGTCGTCGCCGCGCAGGACGGCGCCGTGAATGATCCCCGCAGAGGTGATGAGATCGTCGTCGGGGTGGGGTGCAACGACGAGAATCGTCTGTTTAGCCGAGATGCCCGTAGACATGGCGATTGTTCCTCCGCGCCGAATCCGTTCGCCGGACCATTGTGTTTTTCCGGGCGGAGCTACTACCAGCGTTCAAGAGGAAAATCAATCACCTTAAAATGATAGATGCTTACCGCAAATGGAGCATTAGTTCTACCCGAAGTTTCCAGGCTTCTTCCGGCGGCTGGGCAGGGCACCGGGCTTCCTTGGGTGCGTGCGGCGCGGGGTGATGACGGGTTACGCTTCGCTGACCCGTCCTGCGGGGCAGGCGGGTGGCGGAGGGGGAGTCAGGCCGTTGCGCGGAGGTATGTGCCTGGCGCGTCATCCAGGATGTCGAGGCCGCCGGCGCCAGGCTGGCGGGCCGGCACCCGCGGGTGCTTGCCAAGGCGCTTGATCCACGCGTCCCAGTGAGGCCACCACGATCCGGGACGTTGCGCGGCGCCGGCCAGCCAGTGCTCCGGTTGGGAGGGCAGGTGGCGGGCCGAAGTCCAGTGGCAATATCTATTGGCGGCCGGAGGATTGACGATCCCGGTGACATGGCCGGATGCGGCCAGCGTGAAGCGGGCAGGAGTCGGCCACTGCCGCGCACCCTTGAAGACCGATTGCCACGGCGCGATATGGTCCTCCCGCGCCGCGACGAAGTAGGCGGGGACGGTGATGCACCGGAGATCGACAGGCTCGCCGCGAATGGTGATTCCGCCGGGCTCGATGAGTTGGTTTTTGCGGAACAGGGTATCGAGATAGAAGCAATGCAGCGCCGGCGGCATGCGGGTGGTATCGGCGTTCCAGCGCAACAGGTCGGCCGGGAACGTGTCGTGGCCGAGGAGGTAGTTATTGACGACGAACGACCAGATCAGGTCATTCTCCTTCAGCAGGCTGACCATGGTGGAGAGGCTCGTGGCGTCGGCATGGCCAATCCCGTTGCGCATGTCGGCCAGCCAGTCGATGGCAGCTTGATCGATGTAACCGCCGAGCGGTCCGGGCTCCGCATAATCGAGCATCGTTGCGAGGAAGGTGGCGCTGCCGACCCGCGTATCGCCGCGCGCCGCAAGGTATGCGATGGCGGCCGCCAGCAAGGTGCCGCCCAGACAGTAACCGACGGTGTTGATGCCGGTCTCGCCGGTGGCCTTGTGGATGGCGTCGAGCGCGGCCACCGGCCCGTGCAGCACGTAGTCCTCGAATCCCACGTCTTCGAGGTGTTCGTCGGGGTTGGCCCAGGAGATGGCGAACACGGTGTGCCCGCGCCCGGTCGCCCAGCGCACCCAGGACAGGTCGTCGCCGAGATCGACAAGGTAATACTTGTTGCTCCACGGCGGGACGAACAGCAACGGCGCGCGCGTGACGGTTGCGGTGCGCGGCGCGTACTGAATGACCTCCATCACGGCATTGCGATAGATGACCTTGCCGGGGGTGGCGGCAACCGTTTCGCCAGGAAGGAACGCCCGCGTCGTGGTAACCACCGCGTTGAACCCGACCGAGGTCAGATCGGTAAGCAGATGCCGCAGACCGTTCAGCAGATTTTCGCCGCCGGTGGCGATGGTCGCCCGAATCACTTCCGGATTGGTGGCTGCGAAATTGCTGGGCGACAGCGCGTTGATGAACTGCCGGGTATAGAAGTCCACCGTCTCCCGGGTGTGCGCATCGAGGCCGTCCAGGTCATGGAAAGTGCGCAAAAGCCAGCGGGAGGTCAGGAGATAGGATTGCAGAATGTAGCTGAAGACGTGGCTGTCCTCCCACGCCAGGTCTCGGAAGCGGAAGTCTCTCTCGTTCGGCCGCACCATCGGCCCCACCGACCCGCCCATCATCCTGAGCGCGGTGTTCTGCCAGAGCGCCATGAAATCCTGCCACAGGGATTGCTGCGCCCGGACCATCCGCGTCGGATGGGATGACATTGAGGCGGCCAGTTCCAGGAAAGAACTTGCGACGCCGAGCGGGTCCATCAGACTCGCTTGACGGGCATCGCCGCCGTTGACGGACAACCACTCCATCAACAAGCGGCGTGTCTGCTCACCGACTTCTGCGAGGGAGCGCGACAATCCGGGAACATCGGTCGCGCCGGACGTGGTGCCTTGTTGATCGGGCATCATGCAATCCATTATGATCGGACGCAGCAAACCAGGGTTGTCGCCCTTGGCGACAATACACGCTGCACCGCCTGCCAGCACGACGAACAAGGCGGGGTTCGACCCGCTCAAGCGTTTGTCTCTATGATAAGGGGGCCGATTGCAGCGGGCAATCCGGAACTGGCGAGGCGGGCGCGCCAGGGGAACGATACGGCACTCCGAACGGCGGAGTCGGGGGAAGAATCGTAATGAGGCGACGATGACGGGCACAAGCGACGAAAGGCCAGGGCGGCGATGGATCGGGCGCGGCGTCGTCAGCGGCCTTTAGCGGGTGTTGTCGCGTCGGGGGCGCTGGTCGGCTGCTCTTCGACGCCCGATTCGACCGCGGATCAAGGGCCGATTCGCCCGTCTTCGGCCGAGGGCGCAGCGCCTGGCCGCGGACAGGGACAGGCGCAGGCAACCTACGCCCCGCCGGGCGAAGTGCCGGGCGCCGGCAAGCCGTTCCCCAATCTGGCCGACGTTCCGGAGCGGCCGGCGGTGAGCACGGCGGAGCAACGTGCGAAGTTGGAGCAGGCGCTGGTTGCGGATCGGGCGCGCCGCCGGTACTCGGGAGACGTCATCGTCCTGCAGGGACCGGTTCTAGAGACGCCCGCGCCGACCGCCATGCCGCCTCCGCCGCCGTCGCTTGCCGATGCGGGGTCGGCAGCGGCGCCGGCGGGAAGCACGGGCATGACGCTGCCGTCCACATCGGCCTCCGCGCCGTCTATGGATGACACGGCGATAGCGGCTGTACCGGCGACGCCGTCGCTGGCTCCGGCCGAGGCGCCGCCGCCCGCTCCCACGTTGCCTGCGGTTGAAGCGCCGACGAGCGGTGCTCAGCGATCGGCCGAGTCGGCGCTTCCATCGCCGGCTGAACAGTTCCTCAGGGCAGCCCGGGAAACGTCGGAGGAGGCTACGGCATCCATTGAGGTGGCAGAGCCGATGGCATCGGTTTCATTTGTCGACGGCGGCTCCCGGCTCGCGGAAGGCGAGGAGGACACCTTGCGCGACATAGCGGCCCGCTACGGCCGTACCGGCGGATCCGTGCGGGTGATCGGGCGCGGCGGCCCGGGAGGCCAAACGGGAGCGCGTGTCCGCGCCGATGCGGTTGCCGGGGCGTTGGCTCGTCTCGGAGTGCCGGAAGCCAGCATTGCGATCAGCGCCGAGGATGTCGCCGCGTCGGCCGCAGGCGGCGAGGGCGCAGGCGGCCGCGCAGACATCTATCTCGCACCGTAGATTGTGCGGATTTTAGAGAGGAAAACCAATGCCCAGTGAGTTCCATGCCATTCGGCGGCTGCCCCCGTACGTGTTCGCGGAAGTGAACGCCATGAAGGCGCGGGCGCGCGCGGCCGGCGATGACATCATCGATTTCCGGCATGGGCAATCCGGATTTCGCGACGCCGGCGCACATCGTCGACAAGCTTTCGGAAACCGTGCGGGATCCGCGAACCCACCGCTACTCCGAATCCCGTGGGATCAAGGGTCTACGCCGGGCGATCGCCGCGTATTACGCCCGCCGCTTCGACGTCGCCATCGATCCGGACACGGAGGCAGTGGTCACCATCGGCTCCAAGGAAGGGCTCGCCAATCTCGCCGGCGCCATCACCGCGCCGGGCGACGTGATCCTGACCCCGAACCCGAGTTATCCGATCCACCAGTTCGGGTTCATCATCGCCGGCGCCGCGGTGCGCAGCATCCCCGTCGCTCCGGACGACGAATTCCTCAGGGCGCTCGACCGGGCGGTCAAGCACAGCGTGCCGCGGCCGACGGCAGTGGTGCTCAACTATCCCAACAATCCGACGACCCAGTGCGCGAGCCTGGAGTTCTACAAGGACGTCGTAGCCTTCTGCCGCGAGCACGGCATCTGGTTGCTGTCGGATTTGGCCTACGCCGAGATCTACTTCGACGGCGGTCCGCCGCCGTCGATGCTGCAGATTCCCGGAGCCAAGGACATCGCGGTCGAGTTCACCTCGATGAGCAAGACGTACTCGATGCCGGGCTGGCGCATCGGCTTCGCCTGCGGCAACGCCAAGCTGATCGCGGCGCTGGCCCGCGTCAAATCCTACGTCGACTACGGCGCGTTCACGCCGATCCAAGTGGCCGCCACCGCCGCTCTCAATGGCCCGCAGGAGTGTGTGGCGGAGATGCGCGAGCACTACCGGAGCCGCCGCGATATTCTGATCGCCGGGTTGCACAACGCCGGTTGGGACGTGCCGTCACCGTCCGCCACCATGTTCGCATGGGCGCCGCTGCCGCCGGCATTCCGGCATCTCGGCTCCCTGGAGTTCTCCAAGCTCTTGATGCAGGAGGCCAAGGTGGCGGTGTCGCCGGGCCTCGGCTTCGGCGAGCACGGAGATGGCCACGTGCGCTTCGCTTTCGTCGAGAATGCCCATCGTATCCGCCAAGCGGTTCGCAACATCAAGGCTTTCCTCAACCGTCACCACAACGTGGCCGCACCGGAAACGGGCGTCCTCACGCCGACCGGGTGACTGGAAGTAGCAGGACCATCGTGACGCATGCACCTTTGAAAGTCGGGATAGCCGGTCTCGGCACCGTCGGCACCGGCACCGTCAAGCTGTTGCAGGCCAACGCGGAGTTGCTCGCCGTTCGCTGCGGCCGCGACATCGTGGTCGCCGCCGTCGCCGACCCGGATCGCCGCGAGCGTGGCTTCGCCACGGTCCCGCAAGCCTGGTACGACGACGCCCTGCAGATGGTGAGCGATGCCGACCTCGACCTCGTGGTCGAACTGATCGGCGGCGCCGACGGGATCGGCCGCGCCGTCGTCGAGCAGGCCATCGCGGCCGGGCGCCACGTGGTCACCGCCAACAAGGCTTTGATCGCCCATCACGGCACGACGCTCGCCACGGCAGCGGAAGCGGCGGGCGTCGTGCTCGCCTGCGAAGCCGCAGTGGCCGGCGGCATCCCCATCGTCAAGACGCTCCGCGAGGGGCTGGTCGGCAATCGCCGCACCCGCGTCTACGGCATCCTCAATGGCACCTGCAACTACATCCTGACGGCGATGCGCGACACGGGCCGCGAGTTCGAGACGGTCCTGGCGGAGGCCCAGGCGCTCGGCTACGCCGAGGCCGACCCCTCGTTCGACGTCGACGGCGTGGACGCCGCCCACAAGCTCGCGATTTTGGCCGGGCTGGCGTTCGGCTGCGCCGTCGATTTCGAGGCGGTGCATGTGGAAGGCATCCGTCATATCACGGCGATGGACATCGCCTTCGCCGACGAACTCGGCTACCGCATCAAGCTTCTCGGCATCGCGGGGCTCTCCGAGCGCGGCGTCGAACGGCGTGTGCATCCGTGCATGGTGGCCGCCAGTGCGCCGATCGCCACCGTGGAAGGGGTGTTCAACGCCGTGGTTGCCGACGGCGACTTCGTCGACACCATCATGCAGGAGGGACGGGGGGCCGGCGAGCGGCCGACCGCGTCCGCCGTCGTCGCCGACATCGCCGACATCGCCCGCGGCCACAGGATCCCCACCTTCGGCGTCCCGGCGTCCCGGCTGGCGGCCTTGCCGGCGGTTCCAATGGGCCGGCATCGCGGCCCCTACTACGTGCGGCTCATGGTGGTGGATCAGCCGGGCGTGTTCGCCGATGTTGCCGCTATACTCCGCGACCACGAGGTCTCGATGGAGTCCGTCCTGCAGCGGTCGCGCTCGCCGGGCGAAGCGGTGCCGGTGGTCATGACCACTCATGACACGGAGGAGGCGGCGATGGTGGCCTGCCTGCAGGCGATCGGCCGGCTGGAGGCGAGCGTCGAGCCGCCGCGCATGATTCGCATCGAGCCGCTGTAAGCGGCGCTCGCCCCGAAGGCTGAATGCGGAAGGAAATGCGCTTCAATGCCCGCAGGCTACAGGGCGTTCGGGTTGCCGGCTTTACACGGCCGCCGCTTCATAGCGTAACTTTGGCGGCCGGTACGTTTTCCCATCGTGACGGCCGCAACATTTGATACCTCCCGGCCGAAAGACGAACATGCAGCATACCGCGATCGCCGCGAAGGAGGATGTCGGAACGGAGACCCGGGCCTTCCTCGGCGTCGAGCGGTCGGTGACCGGGAAACGCTGGCGGGTGCGGGCGACCGATGAACGCCTGGCCGTAGGTCTCGCGCAGCGGCTCGATGTTCCAGAGGCGGTCGGTCGCATTCTGGCGGCGCGCGGCATCGGTTTCGGCGAGGCGGAGGCGTTCTTGCGCCCGACCCTGCGCGACCTTTTGCCCGACCCCAGCCGCCTTGCCGGCATGGATGCCGCTGCCCGGCGCATCGCCGACGCCGTCGCAGGCGGTGAGTCGGTCGCGGTGTTTGCGGACTACGACGTCGATGGCGCCACGTCCGCGGCCCTGTTGCACCGCTTCTTCGCCTCTGTCGGTCGGGATCTCACGATCTACGTTCCGGATCGTCTCAATGAAGGCTACGGCCCCACTGCCGAGGCGCTTCTGGCGCTGCACCGGGGGGGCGCGTCGCTCGTGGTGACCGTCGATTGCGGCATCACCGCCTTCGAGGCGCTGGACGCCGCTGCTGCCGCCGGCCTGGACGTCATCGTCGCCGATCATCACGCCGCCGAGGGCCACCTGCCGCCGGCGGTGGCGGTCGTCAATCCCAACCGGCTCGACGATACCAGCGGCTTGCGGTACCTGGCGGCGATCGGCGTCACCTTCCTGCTCGTCGTCGCCGTCAACCGGGTGCTGCGCGAGCGCGGCTACTATGTCGACCGTCCTGAGCCCGATCTCCGCCAGTGGCTGGATCTGGTCGCCCTCGGTAGCGTCTGCGACTGCGTGCCGCTGGTTGGGATCAATCGCGCTTTCGTCGCCCAGGGCCTGAAGGTGATGGCCCAGTGGAACAACGCGGGGCTCTACGCCCTGGCGCAGCTTGTCAATCTGGATACGCCGCCGGGAGCGCACCACGCCGGCTTCATCTTCGGTCCGCGGATCAATGCCGGCGGCCGGGTGGGCAAGCCGGCCTGGGGGCGCGGCTGCTGGCGTGTGACGACGGGGCGCTCGCCACCGCCATGGCGCAGCGCCTGGACCAGGCCAATCGGGCGCGACAGGAGATCGAGGCTGCGGTTCTGCAAGACGCCATGGCCCGCATCGTCGCCGCGGGCCAAGATCGCGACGGGTCACCCGTCGTCGTGGTCGCAGGGGAGGGATGGCATCCCGGAGTTATCGGCATCGTAGCCAGCCGGCTGGTGGAGCGGCTGGCGCGCCCTGTCTGCGTCGTCGCCCTTGGCAAGGGAGTCGGCACCGGTTCTGGGCGCTCGGTTCCAGGCGCCGACCTGGGCGCCGCCGTTATCGCCGCACGCCAAGCGGGTCTGCTCGTGCGCGGCGGCGGTCATCCGATGGCCGCCGGCTTTTCGGTGCCGGTCGATCAGATCGAAGCGCTGCGAGCGTTCCTCTCCGATCGACTGGCGACGGCGGTCGATGCGGCAAACCGCGCGCCGGCGCTCGGGGTCGATGGCGCCATCAGCGTCGGCGGCGCCTCGCCATCCCTGGTATCGATCCTCGCCCGCGTCGGTCCGTTCGGCATCGGCAACCCGGAGCCGCGCTTCGTCATTCCCGGCGCCCGTCTCGCCCATGTCTCCGTCGTCGGCGCCGATCACGTCCGTTGTGTGCTGACCGACCCCGGCGGCGCACGCCTTGACGCGATCGCGTTCCGCGTTGCTGGTGAGCCGCTGGGCCGGGCGCTGTCCCAGGGCGACGGAGGCTTGATGCATGTCGCCGGCCGGCTGCGCTTGAACACCTGGAACGGGTGCGCAAAGTCCCAGTTGCTGATCGACGATGTGGCACCGGTGGCGTCGTAGGAACTTTCCTGATAGCCATCAAGCACCTCATGCTGAGCCTGTCGAAGCTGAGCCCTGTCTCAGCATGAGAGCCGGCCGGCAGCTCGCCTTTGACGCCTCGATCGGAAGGAATACGGGTGGATCAGACGCCCGCGCTCATCGATCGCAGGCCCTCGTAAAGGCGGTCCACGTCCGCCTTGCGGCACAGCTCCGTCCCCAGGGTCATGACCGCCGCGGCGCCCGCCGCCACCGCCAGGGTGAAGGCGTCCTCGGGCGTCCGCCCTTCCGAGAGGCCGTGGGTCAGGGCGCCGACGAAGGTGTCGCCGGCGCCGACGGCGCTCTTCACTTCCACCTTCGGGCTCGGCAGGCGCAGCTTGCCTTCTTTCCGCACCAGCAGCGCGCCATCCTCGCCGAGGGTGAGCGCGACGATCTGCGCCTTGCCGTCGTTGACCAACTGCATCGCCAGTTCTTCCTGCTGCTCTTCGGTAAACGCCCTTCGACCCAAGAGGTTCTCCAGCTCGCGCTGGCTCGGCTTGACCACGTACACGCCTTCCTCGAGCGCTTCGTAAAGGGCGCGGCCCGATGTATCGAGGATCAGCTTGGCGCCCCGCTTGTTGGCGGCGGCGGCGACCCGAGCATAAAAATCATTGGGGACGCCGCGCGCGAGACTCCCGGTTGCCACCACGAACTCGGCGTCGGTCTCCGTCACCATGTCCAGGAACGCCTTCCATTCGTCCTCCTTGACCTCCGGCCCCGGCGGCGTCACCCGGTACTCGAGGCCGCTTGCCCGCTCGTAGACGGTCGCGCTGAGGCGGGTATGGCCGGCGATCTTGATGGTTCTGCGGCTAAGGCCGATTTCATCCAGCAATTCGGTCAACAGGGTGCCGGTCAGGCCGCCGCGAGTGATCACGGCCCAGCTCTCGCCGCCGAGCAGTGAAATGGCCCGTGACACGTTGATGCCGCCGCCGCCGGCGTAAAGCTTGCCGGCGCTCGCCCGCAGCTTCTTGTGGGGCACCATCTCCTCAACTTCCCAGACGATGTCGACGGAGGGATTGATCGTCAGCGTTACGACTCGCCGCATGGTGGCTCTCCCTGAAAGGCGAATTAGTGGCGCTGCCGGCTTGTCTGAATCTCAGCGTACAGCCGGTCGACGTCCGGTTTCCGGCAAAGCTCCGCGCCCGGCGTCAGCAGCGCCGCTGCGCCGCAGGCAACAGCCAGGGCGAAGGCATCCTCCAGCGGCCGCCCCTCGGCCAGCCCTAACGTTAGTCCGGCGACGAAACTGCTTCCCGCACCGACCGCACTCCGCCTTTCTACCTCGGGGCTCGCCAGGCGAAGAACGCCGTCCTTCCAGACCAGAAGCGCACCCTCCGCACCCAGAGTCAGGGCGACCATATCGGCGCGACCCTCCTCAATGATCTGCTGCACTACGTTGACCTGCTTCTCGGGCGTCGGCGCCTTGCGCCCGACCAGGTGCTCCAGTTCCCGCAGGTTCGGCTTGACCAGGTATACGCCGGCCTTGAGTCCCTCAACGAGGGCGCGCCCGGAGGTGTCGAGGATCATTTTGACGCCCCGATCCCGGGCGATCGTCGCGATGCGCGCGTAGAAATCATCCGGAGCGCCCCGCGGCAGACTGCCGGCGCACACCAGGTACTCGCAGCGGATATCGGCGATGCAGTCGAGCACCGCCTGCCACTCGCTTTCGCTCACGTCCGGACCCGGCGGGATGATGCGGTATTCTTCCTGGGTGGAGCGTTCGGACATGGTGGCGGCGAGGCGGGTGTGTCCGCGGATTGTGATGACCTGGCGGTCGATGGCGTAATCGTCGAGCAGTTCGGTCAGTAGCGAGCCCGTGATCCCGCCCCTCGGGAAAATGGCGGTGCTGTCGCCGCCCAGCGTGGCGATGACGCGCGAGATATTAATGCCGCCGCCGCCCGGATGGACCGAGCCGCCGCCGGAGCGCAATTTTCGCGTCGGCACGATGTCCTCGACGTCCCACGTGATGTCGACCGTCGGGTTGAGCGTCAGGGTCACGATCTGCGGCATGCTATGCTCCCTGAAAGGAAACCGGGGCGGGCAGGGGAGCAGGCTGATGACCGGTAATCATGGGCCCCCTGCGCGCCGTCGGCTCGGCGCTAGTGCAGCGGTGCATTCAAAGAATGCACCGCTGCATGCAACGTCTTGACTCTCGCGCACACTACAACCCATTCGACCGAATCCCTCGAATGGGTATGTGCACTACTCCGTCAGCAATTTTCTGACCTTGTTTAGGCGCAAGCGCGACACCTCCGGCATGCCCGACCCGAGCAACGGACGCAGATAAAACAGGAAGTGCTCGGTGACGTTGTTGCCCTCGGCGTTGATGAAGTTCTCGGGCATGACCTTGGTCTTGCCGGCAATTTCCTCCAGGGCACGAAGGTGATACTCGACGGAGTAAAAACCGGTGCGATGGATGGTGACCGAGCCGGTGTGGTGCCCGGTCGAGTCGCCGTAGCGGGCGTACTGCGCGGCTTTCTCTCCCACTTCCCTGGCTTCCCGCCGGTCCACGTCGGAGACCACGCCGAGGAACGAACGCTGCAGATAGCCGAAGGTGTCGGCCCGCACCCGGCTGATGTTGGTGTTGGCCTTGATGTGGTCGGAGAGCAGGTCGCCCAACGCGCCGGAGCCGGAAAGCTGGACGTTGCCGTGGGCGTCCCGCTCCACCTTCTTGGCAAGCTGGGAGATGATCGGCTGGTCGCTGGCGTCATGGACGCCTTCCGAGATGGCGACCATGCAGCGCCCGTGCTTATTGTAGACGTTCTGTACGTCGCGGACGAACTGATCGAGACTGAACACCCGCTCCGGCACGTAGATGAGGTGCGGGCCGTCGTCCGTATACTTGCGCCCGAGTGCGGCCGCGGCGGTCAGGAAGCCGGCGTGACGCCCCATCACCACGGCGATGTAGACGCCCGGCAACGCCTTGTTGTCGAGGTTGGCGCCCGCGAAGGCGAGGGCGACGAACCGCGCCGCCGACGGGTAACCCGGCGTGTGGTCGTTGACCATCAGGTCGTTATCGATGGTCTTCGGGATGTGGATGCAGTTGAGGTCGTACTTGGCGGCTACCGCCTCATCGCGGACGATGCGGAGCGTGTCGGAGGAGTCATTGCCGCCAATGTAGAAGAACGTGCGGATGTCGTGGGCCTGGCAGACCTTGAAGATCTCGCGGCAATAGGACGGATCAGGCTTGTCGCGGGTCGAGCCAAGAGCCGCCGCCGGGGTGTCGCCGACCATCTCCAGGTTGTGGGTGGTCTCCCGCGTCAAATCGATGAAGTCTTCATTGATGATGCCGCGCACCCCGTGATAGGCGCCATAGACGCGCTCGATGTCCGGGCACTTGCGGGACTCGATGACGGCGCCGACCAGGGATTCGTTGATCACCGCCGTGGGACCGCCCCCTTGGGCGATCAGGACTTTGCCTGAGAACATGGTGCGAGATATCTCCTCTTGTTTCCCCTGGGATCCGACTCGGGACTTTCGTCATGGCGGTGGCGGCATCGCCCCCGGCCGTCGGGCGGAGACCGGCGCGCGGGCGGACCGTGCGCAAGCCGGCCGGAAGCTAGCACGGCGCCAAAGCTCGCGGAAGTCGAAACCGGCGCAGCGGCGGATGCGCGGCAGGCCCGTCGCCGCGGTCCGCCGCTAACAGCCGCGCCCGTGTCGGCGGCGGCATTTCTGCTCCGCCGTCGCCAAGCTTGATTTTGCCGCCGCGTATGGCTACGTGGAGGCGGCCGCGACCCCATCGTCTAGAGGCCTAGGACACCACCCTTTCAAGGTGGCGACACGGGTTCGAATCCCGTTGGGGTCGCCAGGCGCCTTGTGTCCACCGGTTGGCCTTCGCCCAGTCATGCAACGCCAATCTGGCGTGGTTCGCGCTGCGCGACCGCGCCTCACCTCCGCTCTCCAGGATCTGCGGTAGGCCTAACCGTGACGGCAGTCGTCCACGGTTCGGGCGATGCCGTTCCAGATCATCGACTCCGGGACCAGGAACGGCTTGTGTTCAATGCTGTAACTGAGACGCCGGGTCTCGGGTTCGAACGTGTAGGCGATGACGATGGTGCCGACCGGCGTGGCCGTCGTGCCGGTTCCGGTCGCTGCGTCCGGCGGGTCGAACACCGTTCCGTGCTCGTCGCGGCCGACGGCCTTGATGCGCTCCCACGTCTCCGGGCTGACATCGTCGAAGGTGCGGGTTTCCGGCATGATCCGTCGCCATCAATGACAGTTCTGTGTACAAGCATCCGCCGCCGTCGGCCGCCGGTCAAGCCTCGCCCTCGCCCTGAAGACCCGGCGCTTCCGGTCAACTCACAACGCCATCTCTCCGGCGACAGGGGCGCGCTTCAGTCCGATCGGTTTTCAGTTTTCAACGCGGATCGGCAATCAGGACTGCAGCCATTTCTCGAGGGCGCCTTCTTGCGGCAAGCCGCCGGCATGGACGACTTTGCCGTCGATGACGATTCCGGGCGTCGAGGCGACGCCGAATCGCGCGATTTCGGCATAGTCGGTCACCTTCTCGACCGTGACGTCGATGCCGAGCCTCGATGCGGCATCCCTGACCATCGCTTCGGCGGCCTCGCAGCGCTTGCAGCCGGGGCCGAGCACTTTAACGTCCTTCACTGCGTGTGTTCCTTTGCCTGGTCTCAGTGGAAAAGCATGTTGAAGAGGAAACCGACGGCGAGGATGCCCGTGCCGACGACGCCGACGAACACGGCGATCAGGCGGAGGGTCAGAACCTTGCGCAGGATGATCATTTCCGGCAGCGACAGGGCGATCACGGACATCATGAATGCGAGCGTCGTGCCGAGGGCGGCTCCCTTGCCGAGCAGCGCCTCGACGATCGGGATGACTCCGGCCGCGTTGGTGTACATGGGAATGCCGAGGGCGACCGCCGACGGCACCGACCACCAGGCATCCGCCCCAAGGATCCGGGCCATCAGCTCGGCCGGAACGTAGCCGTGGATCACTGCGCCGACGGCGATACCGGCGATGACCCAGATCCAGACCCTGCCGACGATGTCCTTGACCGCCTCGATGCCAAGCCTGATCCGGTCGTCGACGGCCAGTCGTTCGTCTGGAACGAACGTCCCACCGCCGGCATGGATCTGCTTGACCCAGTCCTGCAGCCAGCCTTCGAGCTTGAGTCGGCCGATGACCCAGCCGGCGACGATGGCGAGGCCGAGCCCGAAGCCCAGATAGGTGAGGGCGACCTTCCAACCGACCAGGCCGAACAGGAGCCCGAGCGCAACCTCGTTCACCATCGGCGCGGCGATGATAAACGAAAAGGTCACCCCGAGAGGGACGCCGGCCGAAACGAAACCGATGAACAGCGGAACCGCGGAGCACGAGCAGAACGGCGTCAGGATGCCGAGACCGGCTGCCATCACGTTGGCGACGCCCTCGCGCTTGCCGGCGAGGAGGGCCCGCGTTTTTTCGGGCGAGAAGTAGCTGCGCACGACGCCCATGGCGAAGACAATGAGCGTCAGCAACATCAGCACCTTGGGCGTATCGTAGAAAAAGAAGGCGAGCGCCTCGCCAAGATGGCTCGTGCGATCCACGGGCATCAGCGAAACCAGCCACTCCGACACCCGAACGAGCTGGCTGTAGGCAAGCCCCCACGCGACGAGAGCGAGAGCAAGGCCCGCGAACCATTTCCATAGAGGAGGGCGGTTCTGCTCGTAAGGGCGGGCGGCAATCGCCTCGATGCTCATGCTGCTACCTTGTCGTTTGTCTCCGCCGCTGCCATGACGGCATCGATGATGCGCTCCACGCTCGGAGGCAGATCGGGATTGCGACGATAGCGGACCCATTGGGCATCCCGCCGATCGACGATCAGTCCGGCGGCCTTGAGCGCACCCATGTGCCGGGACATCCGAGACTGGGTTGCGTTCAGGCGGCTCATCAACTCGCACGCGCAATGCTCGCCGCCGTCCCAGATGATCTGCATGGCGCCGAGCCGCGTCGGCTCGGACAGCGCCGACAGTATCCGTGGGAGGTCCATGACCGGTCGCCTGTAATCGTTGCGCATATGCGGAAGGACGCATAAGCGGTATACCGAAAGGCCGATCATGTCAACCCGATGAGTACGGCGAGAGGGGATGTTCAGCCGCCCGTCGGCGGGTTTGGCGATCCGGGCCCATGTGCCTCACCCGGACACGAAGATCCATCTCGCCGGCATCTGTTTCGGTGCAGATGGGGACGGCGTGCGTTCGGGCGCTTCCCGGCCACGGCGCCGGGCAATGGCCGCAACTGGGACCGGGCTTCGGGCAGCCGCGCGGCGCCGGCCGCGAGCGGTGGCCGTTCGTGGAAAGAATGGTATGATGAACAGGCCGCAGGAAGCCGGTTGGCGGGACGCGCGAGATCGGAGGAGACGGCGATGCCGTCAGCACGAGAGACCGACGCGCCCCGGGAGGCGTTGGGATCCCGACGTCGCGGCCGCCGTGGCCGGCGCGTTGGACAATCGATGGGTTCGGGAGGACTGTACGAATGAAGGGTTTCGTCGACGATATCGAGAAGCTCACCGAGGAAAATGATGATTTCCGCCGGGTTCTCTACACCGGGCACAATCTCCAGCTCGTTCTGATGGCGATCCAGCCCGGCGACGAGATCGGCGAGGAGGTCCATGACGACCGCGACCAGTTCTTCCGTATCGAGGCGGGCGAGGGAGAGATCTGGATCGACGGGGCCCGCCACAAGGTGAAGGCCGACGACGGCGTCATCGTGCCGCAGGGCGCACGGCACAACGTCGTGAGCACCGGCACGGAGCCGCTCCGGCTCTACACGATCTACGGCCCGCCCGAACATGTCGACGGCACGATCCACAGCACCTGCAAAGAGGCCAACGCGGCGCACGAGCACTTCGACGGAAAAACGACGGAGTAACCACCCGCTCCCAAGACGCCCCTGGTGCGCCCGATCCGCCCGGCACGAGAGGCGCGGCCCCTCCGCGCCAGCGGCGAGCGCGGAGACCAGCCCGGCGGTGGCGACCACCCGCTGTCGGACACGGCCGTCCACCCGCCACCTCAGCCCTTATCGGCATCATTCGTTCGAGTATGAAGAGTAAGCAAGGATCAGGCCTTCCGCCTGCCGCTCGATGCCGTGGCGACCATGCTGAGCGGGATGTTCGACCGCGCGGCGCTGGCGGGGGCGGCCGGGCGCCCGGCGCGCGACCATGTGGCCGTCATCGAGGCCGTGCTTCATGGCCTGTCGATCACAGACTGAGTCGTCCTCGTCAGGTACCTGGTCGCAAATCCTGGAGCCGCTCCAAAACCGGAGAGACCATCCGGTACCTACGCCGGACTTGCGTCGTGATCGTGATAATCATGTAGAAATGGTTGTGGTATCGCCCTGGATGCGGCGCCGTTCCGGGCATTCTCGGATGAAAGGCCTCGTGTCATTTTCCCGCCATATCCACTATCCTGCGCCTGTCCGCCCAGGGGCGAGAGCGGAGCCGGAGTGGAAATGCAGAACAACCGGTTGTTGATCTGCGACGATGAGGCGGCTTTCGGGCGCTTCGTCAACAACGTCGCTGAAGAGCTCGGCTACAAGGTCTGCGTGACGACCGATGGGCGCGCGTTCATCGAGGCGTATGATAGCTTCGATCCTACAATAATCATCCTCGACATGATCATGCCGGGCATGGACGGCAACGAACTGGTGCTCTGGCTTGCGGAGCAGAGCTGCGCGGCGCGTCTGATCATCATCACTGGCTACACTCCGGACTACGCGGCCCACGCCAAGGTGCTGGCGGAGTACAAGGGCCTCAGACCAGTGACAACGTTGCACAAGCCGATCGAAATCGGCGAGCTCCGAGCCGCACTGGCGCCAGGATCCGTCTAGACCCAGCTCGCCAAAGAATCAGGCGCGGTCCTGCGCACGAGAGGGTAGCATGGGCGAATTCAGACGCTTCGCTTTGCTCGTCTTCGTCATCATCGGTCCGTTGCTGATTGCCGGTGCTTCTGGCGGGCGCGCGGCGCAGGCCGAAACCGAAGAAGTGGTCGCCGCCGTCGCCCGTGACTTCTACCCCGAGTACGCCACTGAAGCGGACGGCCGTCCGGGCGGCTTCGCCATCGACATGATGAATGCCGTGGCGAAACGAGCCGGCCTGAGCATCACCTTTCGCGTATTCGAAACCTGGGCCGATCTCATCGCGGCGTTGGAGCGTGGTGACGCCGATGTCGTTCCCGCGGTGTCGGTCACCCCGGCGCGCGAAGAGCGCATGCTGTTCACGCGCCCGGTGGTGACGTCGACCTCCTCCCTGTTTGTCCGACAGGATACCGGCGACATTCGCGGCCTGGACGATCTCGCGGGCCGCAGGGTGGGCGTGATCAGAGGCGGGGTGTCGGCGGAAATCCTGAGCGAGCGGGAGACGAGAGCGCGTATCGTGCCGTATGCCCGTCTGCAGGACATGCTGTTCGCCCTGATGTCGGGCGAAATCGACGCCCTCGTCTCGTTCGAGAGCTCGATGTGGAAGGTGAGCGAGAGGGCGCGCCTCGCCGACTGGATCAAGGTCGTGGGTGGTCCCATGACCGGGGTGAAACGCGCCATCGCCGTGCGGCAGGACCTGCCCGCTCTGCGCGACCGGCTGGATGCGGCCGTTGCCGATTTTCTCGGCTCGGCGGCGTACAGGGAGCTCTCCTCCCGGTGGTATGCCGCACCGCCCCCCTTCTGGAACCCCGTGCGCACGACTTGGCTCGCCGGAGCGTCGGTGGCCTTGCTGCTGCTGGGGATGCTCGTTTGGCAGACACGTTCCATGGCCGCTCAGGATCGCGCTTTCGACGAGAGCGTCGGCGGCCAGGGCATGCTTGGGCGTCCGCTCGCTGTCGACGCCAGGATCGGGGCAGTCATCGCGCGGGGATGCGGGCTCGCGGCACTCGCGCTCGGCCTCGCTGTCCTGCTCGGCTGGGCCTTCGATGTCGGAGCGCTGAAGAACGTGCTGCGCGGACTGGTCGCCATGCAGCCGTGGACCGCCACGGCCATCGCCCTCGCCGGCGGAGCATTGCTGGCGGCCACCGCTTCGGGCCGGACCGCGGTTGCGGTCTCCCTGGCTCTGGCCGGCATGGTCTTGATCATCGGCCTGCAGACGCTTCTGCAATACGCGACAGGACTAGACCTCAGCGCCGACCGGTGGCTCTTCTCGAGCGCCGTCACCAACCAGACCGGCATTCCGCACCCGGGACGGCTCGCCGAGGCCACGTCGGTTGCCTTTACGTTGCTCGGTACGATGCTTCTGCTCGCTCGCGTCAGGAGAGCCTGGGCGCGAAGGGTTGTCTCCATCATCGGCGCAGTCGGGCTGCTCTTCATGGCCGCGCCACTTCTAGGCTACCTCATCGGCGCCGGCAGCCTGCAGTCCGTCGCCCTCTTCACGCCCGTCGCCGTGCACGCGGCGCTCGGTCTTGTCGTGCTTTTCCTGGGCGCCTTGGCCATGCGTCCGGGCGCGGGCTGGATCGCGGCGCTCTTCGGCAACACTCCGGGCGCGACCACAGCGCGCATGCTGCTGCCGATTGTCGTCATCGGCCCGGTGCTGCTCACGATCCTGTTCGAGGCCGGCAGGAAAGCCGGTGCGTATGGGCCGGAATTCCGGCTGGCGCTCACCACGCTGGCGACCATTGCGCTTCTTGCGGCCGGCGTATTGTGGAGCGCCGTGCGCGTGGATCGCCTGCATCGCGCCCGACTGGCCGCGGTGGAGGCGCTCAGGGATAGGGAAGCCCGCTATCGCACCGCCGGCGAGGCCATCCGCTATGGCGTTTGGGTGTGCAATCCTGCAGGTGGCGTGGAATTCGTCAGCCAGACATTTCTCAACCTCATCGGCAAGACGCTGGACGAGGTGAAACCGCGAGGATGGTTGGACCGGCTGCCACCCGAAGACATCAAACCTGCCCTGCACGCCTGGCATCAATGCGTCCGCGCCGGTTCCGAGTGGACTTGGGAGCACCGCGTCAAAGGCCGGGACGGTGTCTGGCGCACCATCCTCAGCCTGGGGCGGCCGGTTCGTGATGACCGGGACCGGATTACCTCTTGGGTCGGTTTCAACCTCGACATTTCCGAACGCAAGCAGGCGGAGGATGCTCTGCGCGAGAGCGAGGCGCGCTTTCGCGGCACGTTCGAGAACGCCGCCGTCGGGATCGCCAATGTCGGAACGGACGGCGCCTGGCTGCGGGTCAATCAGCGCCTCTGTGACATCCTCGGGTACAGCCGCGGAGAGCTTCTGCAAAAGACCCTTCAGGAGTTGACGCACCCCAAGGACCTTCCGATCACTCTTGACCGGTTCACCGCCCTGATACGCGGAGAGATCGATACATACCACCTGGAGAAGCGATATCTTCACAAGGATGGTCACGCCGTTTGGGTCGACCTGACGTCCGCGGTCCAACGCGACCATGACGGCAATCCGGCATACTGCATCGCCATCATCGAGGACATCGGCGCCCGCAAGCGCGCGGAGGAAGCAGTGCGCGAGAGCGAAATTCGCATGCGCGCGCTGTTGGACGCGAGCCAGGACGAGATCCTGCTCGTCTCGACGCAGGGCGAGGTTCTCGCCATCAACCGGACTGCGGAGCGCAGGTTGGCCAAGAGGACGGGCGGGTCCAATCCGGTCGGCGCTCACCTCGATGGGCTCCTCCCGCAGGATCAGGTGGAGCAGAGGATGGCCCTTGTCCGGCAGGTCGCCGCGACCGCCACGCTCGTCCATTGGGAGGCGCAGATCCGCTCACGCTGGTTCGAGTTCTGGTTCTATCCCGCCCTTCGGCCCGACGAGCCCGTCTCGGAGGTGGCCATCTATGCGCGGGAGATCACTGAGCAGAAAAGATCGCAGGCGGACCTGAGCAAGCTGTTTCAAGCGATTCAGCAAAGCCCGATGTCGGTCGTCATCACTGATCGGAACGGCACTGTCGAATATGTTAACCCGGAGTTTACCAAGGTCACCGGCTACACGCTGGCGGAAACCGTCGGTCAGAATTCGCGCATTCTCAAGTCCGGACACACGCCGCCTGAGCAATATGCGGAACTATGGAACACGATTTGCGCCGGCGACGTGTGGCGCGGCGAGTTGCTCAACAGAAAGAAGAGCGGCGAGCTGTTTTGGGAGCTCGCATCGATCGCGCCGGTCAAGGATGGAGACAGGATCACCAACTTCGTCGCCGTGAAGGAAGACATTACCGAGCGCCGGGAGGTGGAGGAGCAGCTCCGCCAGTCGCAGAAGATGCAGGCCGTGGGCCAGCTCACCGGCGGCATCGCGCACGATTTCAACAATCTGCTCGCCATCGTCATCGGCAACCTGCAGCTCTTGGAAGAGCGCGTGGGCGACGATGCCAAGACGAGGGAATATCTCCATGATGCGCTTTGGTCGGCAAAGCGCGGCGGCGAGCTGACCCACCGCTTGCTGGCCTTTGCGAGGAAGCAGCCGCTCAAGCCGGTGGTCATCGACCTTAACGAGGTCGTCAGGGGCACGACTGACCTGTTGCGCCGGACGCTGGGTGGGAACGTCTGCATCAAGGAATCCTTGGCTGCCGATCTGTGGAAGACTTTCGCCGACCGCGGAGAACTGGAAAACGCGCTGGTCAATCTCGCGGTGAATTCACGGGACGCGATGCGGAGCGCGGGCACGCTCACGCTGGAGACGCGCAATGCCGTCCTCGACGCGGACTATGCCAGGCAGTACGAGGAGGTGACGCCCGGCGAGTACGTGCTGCTCGCCGTTGCCGACACCGGCGCCGGCATGTCGTCCGAAATTGTGCAGCGGGTGTTCGAGCCGTTCTTCACGACCAAGGAGGTGGGGCAGGGTAGCGGCCTCGGGCTGAGCATGGTCTACGGCTTCGTCAAACAGACCGGCGGACACGTCAGCATCTACAGCCGGGTCGGGCAAGGGACCTGCGTGAAGCTCTACCTGCCGCGGGCGGCATCCTCGCCGGCGGGGCGGGAAGAAACATCCCCGGACGTGTTTCTGGCGGACCTGGGGACCAAGATCGTTCTGGTCGTGGAGGACGAGGCAAGGCTACGCAGGGTGGCGGTGAAGATGCTCGACCGATTGGGGCTGCAGAGTCTGCAGGCGGCATCCGCGAAGGACGCCCTGGAGCTTCTCGCCAGCACCCATGCCGATGTCCTGTTCACCGACATCGAGCTCCCGGGAGGCATCAATGGAATAGAACTGGCGGACGCCGCGCATCGCTTGTACCCGAAGCTCAAGGTGCTGTTCACCACCGGCTATGCCAGGGAGACGACCCTGCATGGGCGGGGCTCCCATGAAAGTGCGCCCTGGCTTCTGAAGCCGTATTCGCACCAGGATCTTGCTCGCGGATTGAAGGCTGTGCTCGCACCCGCCGTGCATTGAGCGACGACGTCGACCAGCGCATGCATTGCTCAGCCGATGCAATGCTCAGCCGACGATGCCGTCGATCGCGCGCGGACACGCGTTGTTGAAGGCCGGCTGGGACTTTGCGCCGATGGCCGAGCTCCTCGAACTTCCCGGGGCGACCGATAGGGCGCCGTTACCTCATTGCTTCTTGCTATTCTTGCAGAGTGTCCGCTACAAACGGGTTTAATCAATAACGCGGGAAAATACTGATGCTGGTGGGACGCACAAGGGCGCTAAGTTTTTGTTTGGTGTATTTGTGCTTGGCGGCGGCGACGGTCGCTGTCGGCGCGGGCCGCGCCTCGGGTGCCGAGCCAGCGACGACAGCGCTCGACTTTCCTCGACCGCTGTCGCCCGACCTGCCGCACGACGTCGATGTCGACGCTCTTCACAAGCTGGATCGCGACGGTCAGGTCCCGGAAGCGCAGCGATTGTTCGATATCTTTGCCTGGCAGGCATTTATCGCGCTGAACTGGCCGGCGAACAGCGACGGCGCCCCCGATCGCGAAAAGACCATCGCCGACGCCGAGGCGCCGCGGGTGTGGATGGGCTGGCGAACCAACGACAGCATCTATCTGCCCGATGGCGGCAAACCGGCGCCCTGGGATGCCGCCAAGGAGCATGCCGAGCGGGAATTGGTGCTGTGGCGCTACTCGAAAATGATCGACGAGAGCGATTCGCCGACCAACGAACTGCATGAGAGCATGCAGGCCTTCACCGGACCGCTCGTCGACCAGAACGGCGTGTTCGTTCGCTATCAATCCTTGGTCAACAAGCCGCAGTTCGACTACATCGTCACCAACGAACTCTACAACCAGGAGGGCCAGATCGCCTTCGTGGCGGAAAAGGGCCAGGAGATCGAGTTCCCGGCCAACAAGACGGGTTATGATCCGAAACCCGGTAGCATGGGCGTCAAACTGGCCTGGAAGCAGCTGGGGCCCGACGACATGCCGGAGCGATTCTTCACGCAAGAGGCCTTCGTCGTCAGCACGTCCTTCGACAAGGACGGCAATCCGGTCCGGACGCGCTCGAAGCAGCTGATGGGCTTGGTCGGCATGCACGTGACGGCGCTGACCCAGTCGGCCCCGAACTGGATCTGGGCGACCTTCGAGCATGTCGACAACGTCATCGCCGACGACCTCGAATTCGGAACCACGTTGGCCGGCAATCGCGAGCGGGTGCGGCCCATCTTCAACAATCCGGATCAGCCGACCAAGCTCGTCAACGTTCTGCCGCCGAAGAACGCCCTACCGGACGCGAGTGGCCAGTTCACCGAGTGGGACGAAAAAAAGACGACCAACCCGGTTCAGCTCACCCGGGTCGTCCCGGTTGCGCCGGCGACAGCGGCGCTCAATCGCTCCGTTCAGAACCAGCTCGAAGCGGCGGGCTCGGTGTTCCGGTATTACGAGCTCATCGGAACCCAGTGGCCGATCCAGCCGGGTTTCCCGGCCTTTGGCGGCGGCGCCGGAAGTGCCCCCGAGAGCATTCACTACAAGGTTCCGGGTCGGGTTGTGCCGGTCTACAACATCAACACGACGATGGAGTCGTACTTCCAGAAGGGCGAGCAGGACGCCGGCCCGCTGGAGGAAGACGACCGACTGCCGTTCGGGTTCTGGGCCGATCAACCGACCGAACAGGTGACGCCCGACCGGACGCGGGTGTTCGGCACCGAGAGCTGCGTCGGTTGCCATTTCTCCGCCGGGGCGGCGATGGCGTTCAAGCGCGACGAGAACGGCAAGCCGATCCGTGACGCCAACGGTCTCCTCGAGCCGATCTACGGTAAGAACGGCAGCTTCGGTCAGACCGGCAACGCCCACTATGTTTGGCAACTTCAGCTCAAGGCGCGATCCAAGCAGGGTTCGAGCAGACCCTGACCGGCGGGTCGGCCGCAGAGCCGACTCTGGACTACGGCAGCGGGCAACGGTCTAGACATCAGGGGAGGCGGTCGGCGATGGACATTCCATTCGTAACGGTTCGCGATTTCACACCCAACCACGGCCACTGGACGCCGATCGGCGGCATCTCCTCGGTCGCGCGTAGCGGCAACGTTTTCAACCTGGCGCTCGAAGGCGGAGGACGAAGCCTTCAGGTCTCTTTTCTGTCGGCGACCTGCTTTCGCGTCCGCTTCAGCCCGGAGGCGAAACCCGACTACACGATCGAGGGGTCGCCCGCCGTGGTCACCCGCGACCTGGGCCCGGTCAAGCTCAAGGTCGTCGAGAATTCCAGTGCGCGGCTGGTGGTCGACACCGGGGCGATGCGGGTCGACATCGACCTGCAGCCCTATCGAATTCGCGTCTATCGCGACGGTCAGCTGATCTCGGCGGACGAACCCAGCTACAACCTCGTTTACATTCCTGATGCGAAGGTCGTCGCCAACTTCAAGACCCGGCCGGTCAGCGCAAAATACTGTGGCTTCGGAGAAAAGGCAGGTGCGCAGGTTCTCAAAAACCTGTTCACGATGACCCAGTTCAACTACGACAACTTCTCCTACATTAATGCGCCGCTGCCGCCAGGCAATGACCCGGGCCCGCTCAATCCCAGCGAGGCGCTGTACGCATCGATTCCATTCATGTTGGAGATCAATCCTGCCCCGACGGGGGATTTTGCCGGTGCGCCATACTGTTACGGTCTGTTCTTTGACAATGGCGCGCAGTCTTTCTTCAACGTCGGTTCGAATGATTATTCAAACATGGACGGAAAGCTCTACTTCGGAGCCCTGTTCAACGACCTCGACTACTATTTCATGCTCGGCGGCGCGGTGGTCGACGTCCTCGACCAGTACACCACCCTGACAGGGCGAGGACCGATGCCACCCAAGTATGTGTTCGGGTTTCACCAGGGCGGCTACGGCTACTACGACCGGGCCCACCTGGAGGCGGTGGCCGACGCCTACCGATCGAACCGGATTCCGTGCGACGGCCTTCATATCGACGTCGACTTCCAGAACAACTACCGCACCTTCACCCACAGCGAGATGAAGTTCCCGAACGCGGCCGAGATGATGGATGGTCTCCACCAGAAAGGCTTCAAGTGCTCGACCAACATCACCCCGTTGGTCACTAAAAACGAACTCGATGAAAACGGCCGCCTCGCGCCGTATGCCCAGCGCCAGGCGCTGATGCAGGCGGGGGCGCTGATCTTCAATACGTATGCGGGTCAGGGCCCCAACCGGAACCTGTTCGTCGGCCGCGTCAATTACGGCGAGAACAACGGCTCCAATCCCTACCAGTATCCCCCGTTAAAGCCCAATGCCCAGGGCATGACGCCGCTCGGCGCCAGCGGCAACTATCCCGACCTGGGTCGTGCCGACGTCCGCGATGTCTGGGGCCAGCAGTATGCGCATCTGATCAACGACCTCGGCATGGACATGATCTGGCAGGACATGATGTGCCCGGCGTTGGACGGCAACGTGTTCCGCTACGGGACGTTTCCGCTCGACCTGATGATCAACAACGACGTCACCTACGTCCCGAACGGTGTCGACCACAACCTCTACGGCCTGTTTCTGCTGATGGCCACATGGAACGGCCTGAACAAGCTTCGCGCGGACCGCCGCAATTTTATCATCGCCCGCGGCGGATACGCCGGGATGCATCGTTACGCGGCGCTGTGGACCGGGGATTCCGCTTCGAGTTGGGATTTCCTGGCGATCAACGTGCCGGAAGTGCTCAACATCGGCCTGTCGGGCGTGCCGATCTCCGGCTGCGACATCGGCGGGTTCGCCAACGGCAGCGGAAGTACCAGCGGCTTCTACGTCGAGAACGGCCAAGTCAAGGGCGGCATAACCAATTACGAACTGCTGACCCGCTGGATGCAGGTCGGCTCCTTCCTGCCATGGTATCGGAACCACTACAACGGCTACACCAAGGAGTTTCAGGAGCCTTACCGTTACGGCGAGCCGGTGCCGACCAATTGCCGAAAGTACGTGGAGTTGCGCTACCGGATGCTGCAGATCTATTACGACGCCATGTACGAGTGGACGCAAACCGGCATGCCGATCGCGCGCGCCCTGTTCCTGAACGACCCGGGCGATCCGGCGGTCTACGACCACCTCGCCGATCAGTTCTTCGTCGGCAAGAATTTCCTGGTGGCGCCGATTCTGTTCCAGGCGATCACCGCCTCGCCGCCGAGGGCGGCCGCTCGCGACATCTATCTACCGGCCGGCAGCGAATGGTACGGGTTCGCCGACAACCAGGCCCCGCTTTCGGCGGCGGTCGCGGGCGGCACCACGGTCATCGACTACCACGCAGACCTCGATCTGGTGCCGATCTATGTCCGCGCCGGCGCCATCTTGCCGATGCGCTCGGTGGTCGAGCAGTACGTCGGTGAGTTGAAAGAGAACCCGCTCGACATCACCGTCTATCCCGGGCCGGATGACGACTACCTGCTCTACCAGGACGACGGGCTCACGACAGAGGCCGAGACGGCGGGGGCTTATCGCACCACCCGGATCGGCCATCGCACCGTCTCCGGCGGGAGAAGCGTGCGGCTGGAACGCTTGGTCGACGCCTATACTCCCCCGGAGTCCTACTACACGATCCGATTTCTGGCGACGGCGCGGCCGAACTCGGTCACCCTCGGCTCGAACGCCTTGCCCGACGCCCACTCTGCGTCCGGGTTGGCGGCGGCGACAAGCGATGTCTACTTCTGGGATGCGGGTCTCGAGACCACCGTGGTCAAGGTCTTCGACACCCTAAAGGACGTGACGGTCACGGTACGAACCTGACACCCGACGAGGGCGGCGGACCATGCTCCGCCGCGGACAGCGAGGCTTCGTCAAGGGAGAGACGAGATGAGCGAAAGAGCGTTTTCACACGTCGCGCCGCGGATCACTTTCACCAACGACTTCCACGAACTGCTCTACGGCGACCTGCGACCGGGAGCAGAGTTGGTTGTCCGATACGATCCGAAGCGGATCGTTCCCGACGGGGAGCCCTACCGCTTCGGCGACCCCAACTCCCCGATCGTCGCCCACGCCGCTTTTTGCGCTGGCGAGGCGCCGACCTCGAAAACCCTCGTCTCGCCGAACGGTGTGCAAGACCACCCGTACGTCGAGTCCACCGGCAGGGGGTCGATGCTGCAGGCGAGTTTCCTCATTCCCGAGAGTGCCGGAGAGGTCGTTCTCTGGTTCTCCTACGCCAGTCCACGCAGCGGCATGCATTACGATTCGGACGAAGGACGCAACTTCCGCTTCGGCTTTGTCGCTGAGCAAATCAAGCTGCTCTCCACCGACGTGGTCAGCGATCCGCAGACGCCCTACAGCGGCTTCTCCGTGCGCGTCGCCGCAGTGTCGGCGGTCGAACGCGTGAGCGTCCGCTTCCGGGTGGTCGGCGACCCGCAGTTCGGCAAGCAGGACCTCGATCTTGGCAAGACCGGCGACACCGAACCGCTGGGGTGGCCGATCTGGCAGCTGTCCAGCGTCGCGGTGCCGTACCGGGCCGTCATTCATTTCAAGCTGTTCTATTGGATCGCCGGCACGCGCTACAAGGACGACAACCACAACCAGTACTACCTGGCGCCTCAACCTGCCGCCGAAAAGACTCCGCCGCCGCCCCAGGAGTTGGCGGATGCTGCGAATGCGTGGACGATGTAGTTGACTAAGAGGCCCAAGATCCCAACGCAAACCCCTTGACGGCGGTTGCGCCGGCCCCCATGATCTTGTTACGTTCTTTTCCATCGTCAGGCTGACCGGAGGGCGATAACGGCAGCGCCGCTGAGATCGCAATGCCACTAGGGGTTGATTCATTTAGTTTCAATGGGTTACACCCGGTTCTGCATACATCCGCATACATCGGAATACATTCCGACGTGTGGTTTTGACACAAAATCATTGGTATCAAGGGGATAGGCGCGAAACCGGCGTACAAATGCGTACTCAAGCGGGGTATTTCGGGCCAGAATCACGCAGGGTGCGCCACAGGCTCAACACGGAGAGATTGCAACCTGTGGCGCCCGTCCGCGTCGGCGCTGCTACCGGTGCGGCGCCCGTCGATGCCCGGATCGGACCGGGCCCCCCGCCGGCGCCGGAGACGCCGGCATGGCTGACCAAAACCTACACCACCAGCAGCGCCATGGCGGTGGCTATGGTGCCGATGAGGGCGAGGCCGTAGAGGACCAGGGACACCGGGCCCTCGGCGCGCAGCCCGAAGTCGTGGGCGCAGACCTTGAGGCGGTGGGCGGCGTGCCACAGCATCAGGACAATGATTCCGAACAGCGCGAGGCGGACCAGCCAGTTGCTGACGAAGCCATGCATGTTCTCGTAGAGGAACGCGTCGTCGAACAGCCCCAGCGGGCCCAGGCCGGTGACCAGGACCATGACGGGCATGATGAACGCCACCACCGTGCCGCCGGCGGCGAACAGGAACCAGAAGACGGCCTTGTTGGATCTGCCCTTCGCGTGCGCCATCTCAGGCTACTCCCGCCAAAATCAACACGAATAGCGAGACCACCGCCAGCACCGCATAGTGCCCGCCGACCAGCACCTTGTCCTCGACGAAATGGTCGCCGCGCTGGATGCGCATCGCCTGCGGCACCGCCTTGAACCACGCCATGGTGTGGATCACCGAGAACACGAAGATGACCACGTGCAGGATGATCCCGAGCGGGCTCGCGAGGAAGTCGACGAAGCCGTCCCACGCCTCCCAGCCCTCGCCGAGGCGGAACAGGCCAATGATCAGGATCAGTGCGTAGATCGCCACGAACAGCGAGCTGATCTCGTGCAGCATGTAGGTCTTGAAGCGCTGGTGGGTCATGAACCAGGAGGTCTTGGACATCTCCCGGCGATAAGGCTTGCGGCTCATTTCTTGTCTCCCCCGCTCTTGTCTCCCCGGGTCTTGTCCCCGCGCGACACCATGCCCGTGAGGTAATCGATGGCGCTGGTGAACTTGGTCTGCTGGATGGCGCCGGCCGGCTCCACGTCCTTGGGGCACACCACCGAGCACGCGCCGACGAAGCTGCAGGTCCAGATGCCGTCGTGTGACGCGACCACGTCCTCCCGGGCCTTGCGGCCGACATCGCGGGAATCGGCGTTGTAGCGGTGGGCGAGGGCGAGGGCGGCGGGGCCGATGAACGTGTCGTCAAGCCCGTACTGCGGGCACGCCGAATAGCAGCACAAGCAGTTGATGCACATGGTGTACTGCTTGTAGGTCTTGAGTTGGGCCGGCGTCTGCAGGTACTCGCCCTGATCGATCGTGCGGGCTTCCTTCGGGATCAGGTACGGCTTGACGCTCTCCAGCTTCTCGATGAAGTCGTCCTGAACGATGACCAGATCGCGCTCGATCGGGAAGTTGGCAAGCGGCTCGACCCGGATCTTGTCTCCGAAGTCGCGGACGAACTTCTTGCAGGACAGCATCGGCTCGCCGTTGATGACCATGCCGCAACTGCCGCACACGAACATGTGGCACGACCAGCGGTAGCTGAGGGTGCGGTCCAACTCGTCCTTGATGTAGTTGAGGGCGTCGAGCACTACCCAGTGCTCCTCGCACGGCACCACGTAGCTCTGGAAGAACGGCTCGGAGTCCTGCTCCGGCCGGTAGCGCAGGACTTCCACCGTGATGTTTCGGGTTTCCATCAGACCACCTGCCCTTCTGCCCCGGCGCCGTAGATGCGTTCGGCCGGTTGCGATCTCGTGATCACCACGTCCAAATAGTCGATGCGCGGATCGCCGTCGGGATTGTAATGCGCCATCGAATGCTTGAGGTAGTTGACGTCGTCGCGCTTGTCGTAGTCGAGGCGCTGGTGGGCGCCGCGCGACTCCTTTCGCTCCAGCGCCGAGACGGCGACCGCCTGCGACACTTCCAGCATGCACCCGAGCTCCAACGTCTGCAAAAGGTCGGTGTTGAACACGCTCGACGTGTCCTCCAGCTTGACGTCCTTGTAGCGGCCGCGGAGCTCGGTAACCTTGTCGCAAGTGGCCTTGAGTTCGGCCTCGGTGCGGTAGATGCCGCAGCCTTCCTCCATGGTGATGTTGAGCTCCTTTCGAAGCTGCGGGACGCTGTCCTTGCCTTTCCGCTGGAACAGTGAGCGGACCCGGCTCTCCGCGTCGTTGGCTTGCGCCTCGATCGCCTTGCCGTTGCCGCCCTTGCCCTCGGACTTGACGAACTCGACGGCGTGGCGGGCAGCGCGGGCGCCGAACACCAGCAACTCGCCGAGCGAGTTGGAGCCGAGGCGATTGGCGCCGTTGATGCTCACGCAGGCGCATTCGCCGGCGGCGTACAGCCCGGCCATCGGCGCCGCGCCGTCGATGTTGGTGTGGATGCCGCCCATCATGTAGTGCACCACGGGGCGCACCGGCACCAGTTCGTACACAGGATCGGCGCCGGCGTAGAGGCGCGATAGCTCGCGAATAAGGGGCAGGCGCTCGTTGATTTTTTTCTCCCCCAGGTGGCGCATGTCCAGGTGCATCACGTCGCCCCACGGGCTCGGAATCGTGCGGCCCTTCTTCTGCTCGTGCCAGAACGCCTGGCTCAGCCGATCACGCGGTCCCAGTTCCATCGCCTTGAGGCGCGGCCACGGGTCCGGCGGGCCAAGCCCGTAGTCCTGGAGGAACCGGTAGCCGTCCTTGTTGACCAGGATGCCGCCTTCGCCGCGGCAGCCCTCGGTCAACAGAATGCCGGTGGCCGGCAGCCCGGTCGGGTGGTACTGGACGAACTCCATGTCCTTCAGCGGCACTCCGGCGCGGTACGCCATGGCCATGCCGTCGCCGGTCTTGATGGCGCCGTTGGTGGTGAACTTGAAGATCTTGCCGGCGCCGCCGGAGCAGACGATCACCGCCTTGGCGCGAATCAGGCTGATCTCGCCGGAGCGGATTTCCATCGCCAACACGCCCGAGACGCGGCCGTCGTCCACCATCAGGTCGGTGACGTAGTACTCGTCGAGGCGCTTGATGCCGGGGTACTTGAGCGAGGTCTGGAACAGGGTGTGAAGCATGTGGAAGCCGGTCTTGTCGGCGGCGAACCACGTGCGCATGATCTTCATGCCGCCGAACGGCCGCACCGCCACCTTGCCGCTGTCTTCGCGACTCCACGGGCAGCCCCAGTGCTCGAGCAACGTCAGTTCCTTGGGAATCTCGTTGACGAACAGGTCGACCGCGTCCTGATCGGTCAGCCAGTCGCCGCCGCCGACGGTGTCGTTGAAGTGGTATTCTAGGCTGTCGTTGTCCTTGATCACCCCGGCCGCGCCGCCTTCGGCCGCGCAGGTATGGCTCCGCATCGGATAGACCTTGGAGACCAGCAGCACCTTCACCTTGGGGTCCATCTCGGCCACCTCGATGGCCGCCCGCAGGCCGGCCCCGCCGGCCCCGACGATGGCGATATCCGTTTCGATCACGTTCATTGGGTTCTCCCGTTACGCCCCCTTGCGGATCGCAAGCCCTGCCGTGAGGCGGGCGGCGCCCCAAAATTTGCGCCCCGTTATACGACATTTGGAGGCTGGGCAAACAAGATTGAAGGGGAGAGGCGAGCGCGTTTCCCGCTACCCGCCTGCCCAGGTGCGTGCGCCGGACCTTCAACGAGCGAAGTACGCCGTCATCCGATCACGATCGCCGGTGCGCCGGCACAACCGGCGCGGCAGGCAACTCGCCCCGCAGCCATCCGGATCAACGTTCTGGCGACGATCTCCGGCGGCGTCTACCTTCGCTCGATGACCCTGCGTCCGCGCCGTCCGAACGCCCTCCTGGCTCGCCTGGCAAGCCACGTCATGGACCTCCTGCGCCTCTCCGCGCCGGTTGTGGTGGCGCGATCGGGCGTCATGGTGATGGCGCTGGTCGACACCATCATGGTCGGCCGCTACGCGGCGGAGGAGTTGGCGTACCTTGGCATCGGTCTTGCGCCGATCATGCCGCTGCTGCTGTCGACGCTGGGGCTGGTGATGGGCACGCTGGTGGTGACCGCTGCGGCGTTCGGGCGGGACCGTCCGGAGGAGTGCGGGATGGTGTGGCGGCGGTCGCTGCCCTATGCCCTCTGCCTCGGCGGCGGCGTCGCCGTGATCTGCGCCTTCGGGGAGACGCTGTTGAGCCTCCTCGGCCAGAGCCCCGAACTTGCCCGGGCCGGCGGACGTGTGGTGCAGGTGCTGGGCCTCGGCATCGCGCCGCAGCTTCTGTTCGTGACCACCACGTTCTTTCTGGAGGGCATCCGCCGGCCGCTGCCGGGCATGGTGGCGATGCTCGCCGCAAACGTGCTCAACGTCGCCCTCAACTGGGTGCTCGTCTACGGCCATTTCGGCGTCCCGCCGATGGGCGCACTCGGTTCGGCGTGGGCGACGACGGGGGTGCGCCTGGCGCTCGGTGTCGGCCTCGTCGCCTACGTCTGGATGATGGCGGACCACGACCGCTTCGGCGTGCGCCGACAGCCCATCGGCGGCTGGCGAAGCTGGGCGCGGCAGCGGCGCATCGGCTACGCCAGTGGCGTCAGCATCGGCGTCGAGGCGCTGTCGTTCTCAGCCATGAACGTGTTCGCCGGCTGGCTCGGACCCTACCCGCTCGCCGCCTTCGCGATCGCCATGAACTTGCTGGCGATGCTGTACATGGCCGCCGTCGGCATCGGCTCCGCCACCGCGGTGCGGGTCGGCGCGGCGCACGGGCGCGGCGATGCGGCCGGCGTCGCCTGGGCGGGATGGACCGGGCTCGGCCTCGGCACCGTCGCGATGACGTTGTTCGCGCTCGGCATCGCCATGGTCCCCGAGAGCATCGCCGCCCTCTACACCAACGACCGGACGCTGATCGGCGTCGCCACGCCGGTGGTGACGCTGGTGGCTTGGGTGCTGATCGTCGACGGCGGCCAGGGGGTCATGGCCAACGCCTTGCGCGGCCGCGGCGAGACGTGGGTGGCGACCGCCCTCTATGTCGTCAGCTACCTTGTCGTGATGATCCCGCTGGCGTGGCTGCTGGCGTTCCCGCTGGCCCGCGGCGTGATCGGCCTGTTCGAAGGCGTCTTCATCGCCAGCGTACTGTCGCTCGCCCTGCAGGCCGGGCGTTTCTACGGGTTGAGCCGGCGCGACCACACGTTTTTGTTGAGCGGCGCCGACCGGTGAACTACTGTGTCGGGCAGGCTTCGGCGGACGATGGCCATGGCAGGAGGCAAGAGCGAAAGCGAATGGGCGACCTTCGTCGCCTGGTGCAAGCAGCGGCGGCTAAAGGCGCTGCCGGCGCATCCATGGACGGTCGCCGCCTATGCCCGCTGGTGCGAGGCCCGGCATGGCTTCCCGGTTGTCGCCAGGCGCATCCGCGCCATCGCCCGCGCCCACGTCCTGTCGTGCGCGCCGCCGCCGGATCGCGATCCGCTGGTGGCGCGAACCCTCATGCTGATCGAGCGCCGCGACCAAACCCGCCCGCAGCGCGCGTCGCTGTTCAGCGACTCAGGCGACGCTTCGCCTTCTGAAGCCTCCCACGAAGAGGCCGACGACCATGTGCGACCTTCCGCCATCAGGCGGTGGCGCGCTATGCGGGCCATCCCCCGTCTGGTGCGCCGTCGCCCGACCGGGTCGTGACTGAACACGCCCGCAGCCTTCAACGCACTCCTCTTGCTCGTTCGAGGCCAGCCGTTTAGGATCGGGTCACCTATTGTGCGCTGCAGCATCAAGCGCCGCTCTACAACACGCTGAGGAAGAGGAAAACGCCATGAGCATACGGGACGACCTGCAGGGCTATTATTTCGAGGACCTCAAGGAGGGGATGTCGGCAACGTTCGGGAAGACGGTGACCGACGCCATCATCGAGTCCTTCGCCGGCGTCTCCGGGGACACCAACCCGGTGCACTTGAACGACGATTTTGCCAAGGAAACCATGTTCAAGCAGCGCATCGCCCACGGCATGTTCGGCGCCGGCCTGATCTCCGCCGTGTTCGGAACCAAGCTGCCGGGCCCCGGCTGCATCTACGTCAGCCAGACCCTCAAGTTCAAGGCGCCGGTCAAGGTCGGCGACACGGTCAACGCCACCGTGACCATCAAGAAACTGCTGCCGCAAAAGAAGTTCGTCGAGTTCGACACGGTCTGCACTGTGGCCGGCAAGCCGGTGATCGAGGGCGAAGCGCTGATCATGGTGCCGTCCCGCGGCTGACGCCGGGACAGGTCATGCGCCTGTTCCGCCACTACGAGAATCTGCCGGACGGGGTGCGCGGCGCCGCGGTCGCGATCGGCAACTTCGATGGCGTCCACCGTGGCCACCACGCGGTGATCGGCGAGGCCGGCCGCACCGCGCGCTCGCTTGGCGTGCCGTGGGCGGTGCTCACCTTCGAGCCCCATCCGCGGAGCGTGTTCCAGCCGGATGCGACGCCGTTCCGGCTGACGCCGTTTCACCTGAAGGCGCGGCTGATTGAGGCGCTGGGGGTCGACGAATTGATCGTCGTGCACTTCGATGCGGCGTTCGCGGCCCTGACGCCGCGCGAGTTCGTCCACACCGTGCTGATCGACGGACTGGCGGCGCGCTCGGTGGTATGCGGGCACAACTTCGCCTTCGGCCGCGGCCGCGCCGGCACACCGGACCTGCTGCTCCATCTCGGCGGCGAGTTCGGGTTCGATTTCACCTGCGTCCAGGAGATCCGGGACGACGGCGGCCGGACATTGTCGTCGACCCGGGTGCGGGACAGCCTCAAGCGAGGCGACCTCGCCGACGCCACCCGGGTGCTCGGCCGGGCGTTTACGATCGAGGGGCGGGTGACCGAGGGCGACCGACGCGGCCGCACCATTGGCTTCCCGACCGCCAATCTGGCTTTGGGCGAGGTGCTGCGGCCGGCGCTCGGGGTCTACGCGGTGCGCGCCGGCATCGAAGATGAAGGCGGGGTGGTGTGGCGCGACGCCGTCGCCAACCTCGGCTACCGCCCGACGTTCGGGGGAACCGATGTTCTCCTGGAGGCGCATCTGTTCGACTTCGACGGCGATCTCTATGGCCGCCATCTGCGCGTCGCTTTGATCGAGAGGCTTCGCGCGGAACAAACCTTTGACGGCATCGACGCTTTGAAGGCACAAATCAGCGCCGACTGTGTCCACGCCCGCCGCGTGTTGTCGACCGCCCATCCGGCGGCGATCCAGTCGACAACCGGACGGTAGGACTGGCGTTGTCGGGTAGCAGGAGGGAGGGGGCATCCGCCGCCTCGAACTTTAGCTTAGATGCTCGTGTAAGCGGAGAAAGACGCGTGGATTACAAGACGACGGTGTTCCTGCCGCGCACCGGCTTTCCCATGAAGGCCGGGCTGCCGAAGCGCGAGCCGGAGATCCTCAGTCGCTGGGAAGCGATGGATCTCTACCGCCGTCTGCGGGATGCGTCCCGCGGCCGCGAAAAGTTCATCCTCCACGACGGCCCGCCCTACGCCAACGGCCACCTCCACATCGGCCACGCCCTCAACAAGATCCTCAAGGATGTGATCAACCGCTCGCAACAGATGCTGGGCCTGGACGCCAACTACGTGCCCGGATGGGACTGCCACGGCCTGCCCATCGAGTGGAAGATCGAGGAAAGGTACCGCGCCGCCGGCAAGGACAAGGACGAGGTGCCGATCATCCAGTTCCGCCAGGAATGCCGGGAATTTGCCGCCGGGTGGATCGACGTGCAGCGCGACGAGTTCAAGCGCCTGGGCGTGATCGGCGACTGGGCGCGGCCTTATTCGACCATGGCCCACGAGGCCGAGGCTCAGATCGTCCGCGAACTCGGCAAGTTCCTGATGAACGGCGGCCTCTACAAGGGTTCCAAGCCCGTCCTCTGGTCCGTGGTCGAGCGCACCGCCCTCGCCGATGCCGAGGTCGAATACCACGACCACCGCTCGACCACGATCTTCGTCCGCTTCCCGGTGATGCGCGGAAGCCTGCCGTCCTTGCAGGGCGCTTCGATCGTGATCTGGACCACGACACCGTGGACCATTCCCGGCAACCGCGCCGTTGCCTATGGGGAGGGCGTCGACTACGTGGTGATCGAGGTCACCGAGGCGGGCGAGGGGAGTGCGGCGGCGGCCGGCGATCGCATCGTGCTGGCGGAATCGCTGGTGCCGGACGTGGCGGCCGCGGCCCGGATCGGCGCCCATCGCGTGGTCGGCCGGCTGAAGGGCAGCGAACTGGCCGGAACCATCCTCCGCCATCCGCTGCACGGGTCCGGCTACGGCTTCGACGTTCCGATGCTGGCGGCGGATTTCGTCGACGTGGACACCGGCTCCGGCTTCGTCCACTGCGCCCCGGGTCACGGCGCGGAGGACTGGGAGCTTTGCATCCGCAACGGCATCGCGGTTCCGGATACGGTCGGCGCCGACGGCGCCTTCCTCGGCCACGTGCCCCTGTTCGCCGGCCGCCACGTCATGACCGGCGACGGCAAGGATGGCGACGCCAATGGCGCGGTGGTGGCGGCGCTCCGCGACGCCGGCGCATTGCTGGCAACCAGCCCGCTCGTTCACAGCTATCCCCATTCCTGGCGCTCCAAGGCGCCGCTGATCTTCCGCAACACCCCCCAGTGGTTCATCAGCATGGAGACCAACGGGCTCCGCGACGTGGCGCTGAAGGCCATCGACGCGACGCGCTTCGTGCCGCCCTCGGGCCAGAAGCGGCTCCGCGGCATGATCGAGAGCCGCCCCGACTGGTGCGTCTCCCGCCAGCGTGCCTGGGGTGTGCCGATCACCGTGTTCGTCAACCGCGCCACCGGAGAGCCGCTCCGCGACGAGCGAGTGTTCCAGCGGGTGGTCGCGGCGGTGGAGGCGGAAGGCGCAGACGCATGGCTGACGTCGCCGCAGGAGCGCTTCCTCGCCCCCGAGCACGACCCGGCCGACTACGAGCAGGTGACTGACATCCTGGAGGTCTGGTTCGATTCCGGCTCCACCCACGCCTACGTGCTGGAGGCCCGCGACGAGCTTCGTTGGCCGGCGTCGCTCTATCTCGAGGGCTCTGACCAGCACCGCGGCTGGTTCCATTCGTCACTCCTGGAATCCTGCGGCACCCGCGGCAGGGCGCCCTACGATGCGGTGCTCACACATGGCTTCGTGATGGCCGAGGACGGGCAGAAGATGTCCAAGTCGCTCGGCAACATCGTCGCGCCGCAGGAGGTGATGAACCAGCACGGCGCCGACATCCTCAGGCTCTGGGTGGTTGGCTCCGACTATTCCGAGGATCTTCGCATCGGCGCAGACATCCTCAAGCAGCACGCCGACATCTACCGGCGGCTGCGCAACACGCTTCGATTCCTGCTCGGCAACCTCAACGGCTTCGACGCCCGCGAACGCGTCGAACGGCGCGACATGCCGGAGTTGGAGCGCTGGGTCCTGCACCGCCTTTGGGAGCTGGACCGGCAGGTGCGTCACGCCTGCGACGCTTTCGAATTCCACGCTCTGTTCGCCGAGCTCCACACCTTCTGCGCGGTGGACCTGTCGGCGTTCTATTTCGACGTCCGCAAGGACAGCCTTTATTGCGATGCGTTGATGACATCGCGGCGGCGCGCCGTGCGCACCGTCCTCGACGCCCTGTTCGACCACCTGACCGCCTGGCTGGCGCCGTTCATCTGCTTCACCGCCGAGGAGGCGTGGCTGACCCGCCACCCGGGGGCCGACGAGAGCGTCCACCTTCGCCTGTTCCCGGACGTGCCGGCGGATTGGCGCGACGATGCCCTGGCCGACAAGTGGGCGCGGCTCCGCGAAGTGCGGCGGGTGGTGACCGGGGCCCTCGAGCGGAAGCGCGCCGACAAGACCATCGGCTCCAGCCTGCAGGCGGCGCCGACCGTTTTCGCCGACGACCGCTGGTCGAGCCCGCTCGCGGCAATCAGCCGGGACGATCTCGCCGACGTCTGCATCACGTCCGGCATCGACGTCCGCCCCATCGCTGAGGCGCCGGCCGAGGCGAACCTGTTCGCCCTCGCCGAGGTGCCCGGCATCGCGGTCGCGTTCGCGCCGGCAGCGGGCGACAAGTGCGAGCGCTGCTGGAAGGTTTTGGAGGAGGTGGGCCGCCGGTCCGCCCATCCCGGCCAGTCAGCGTATCCCAATGTGTGCCTTCGCTGTGCCGATGCGGTCGAGCAGCACCTCGCCGCCGCTGAATAGCGACGGCCAAGACGCCGCTATGCCTTCGTCGCGCCGGTTGTGGGCGGGGCTGGCGATTGCGCTCACCGTGGCGGTGCTGGATCAGGCCAGCAAGTGGTGGATTCTCGAACGGGTCATGCAGCCGCCGCGCCGCATCGAGGTGACGCCGTTCTTCAATCTGGTGATGGGCTGGAACCGGGGCATCAGCTTCGGCCTGTTCAACACCGACTCGCCCTGGAATGCCTGGGTGCTGAGCGCCGTCGCCATCGTCATCGTCGCGGTGCTGCTCGTCTGGCTCTACCGCGGTCCGCGTCTGTTCGTCGCCGCGGCCATCGGATTGATCGTCGGCGGAGCGGTCGGCAACGTCATCGACCGCCTGCGATTCCAGGCCGTCGCCGACTTCCTCCAGCTCCATCTGGAATCCTGGGGATGCCCGCTGGGCTGGTCCTGGTGCTACTGGCCGGCGTTCAACATCGCCGACTCGGCGATCACCGTCGGCGCCGTCATAATCGTCGCCGACGCCCTGTTCACGCGCACGCAGAACGATTAGACTGACCGTCATTGGTGTGCATGAGGCATTCGCGATGCAATCAAGCGTTCTTGTCCAGTGCGAGGTGGTAAGCGCATGAAGATTCGGTTCGCGACGCTCGTTTTCGCCGGCGCCGTGGCGGCAACGGCCGGCGCCTGCAGCAACTCCCAGGAGATGCTCGGGCTCGGCAAACGCTCGCCCGACGAGTTCGCGGTGTACTCCCGGGCCCCGCTCAGCATGCCGCCGGGCTACGGGCTGCGTCCGCCGGAGCCGGGCAGCGATCGTCCGTCGCCCGGTTCGCCCGGCGATCAGGCCCGGCAGGCGATGCTGAGCGGCCGCAGCGCTTCTTCCGGATACGGCGGCGCCTATGCCGGCGGCTCGGCCCCGACGCCGTTGCCCGGCGCGTCCACCGGGACGGAAACGATGCTGGCCAGGACCGGCGCCCTCGACGCCGACCCCGGCATCCGCGCCGTCGTCAATGCCGAGACCAGCATCCTCGCGGAGGAGGACCAGAGCTTCACCGAACGCCTGATGTTCTGGAGCAAGCCGACCGCCTACGGCAGCGTTGTCGATCCTCTGGAGGAAAAGCAGCGCATCAGCGAAAACCAGGCCCTCGGCAAATCCGTCACCGCCGGCACCACCCCGGTCATAGAGCGCAAGCGCCGCGCGCTCTTGGAAGGGATCTTCGATTAAAGGTACGGGGTCGTGTAAAGGTACGGGGTCGTGCCGTTGCTCGGGGGCCGAGTCGGGCGCCGACTGAGAACGTCTTCTCAAAGAGGCGGAGCCGGCGAAGCGATCCAGGCCGGCGCCTGTTCCTCGATCGCCACGCATGTGCAGAGCAGATGCTCCCGATGACCGCCGTTCCGCTCGGTGCGCCGGTCGGGTTGCGCCGATCCCGGGCGCGACACATGTAACGGGAGCGGCCACCACGGCATCAGGTGACATGCGATGAATGTTGCAGAGCGATCCCGCAGCCGTGCACGGCGGCTGATCATGGTTCTGTTATCCGGCTGGCTCGTTGCCGCCGCATGGCCGGGTCCGGCCGCCGCCAAGGTCTTCAACCCGGAGACGTTCACGCTCGCGAACGGTATGCAGGTGGTGGTGGTCCCCAACCATCGCGCCCCCGTCGTTACGCACATGGTCTGGTATCGGGTTGGCTCTGCCGACGAACCGCCGCGCGAATCAGGTATCGCCCACTTCCTCGAGCACCTGATGTTCAAGGGTACCGAGAAATCCCCTGCAGGCGAGTTCTCACAGTTCGTCGCCCGCAACGGCGGCCGGGAGAACGCGTTCACCTCGATGGATTACACTGCCTACTACCAGACGATCGCCCGCGACCGCCTGGAAGACGTCATGGCGCTGGAGGCCGATCGCATGCAGGGCCTCGCTATTACCGAGGAACAGGTGGCGACGGAGCGCCAAGTGATCCTGGAGGAACGGCGTCAGCGCGTGGATAACGAACCGGCGGCGCTGCTCGACGAGCAGGCCGACGCGGTCCTGTTCATCAACCATCCGTACCGGCGCCCGGTCATCGGGTGGGCGCACGAGGTGGAGGGTATCGATTACGACAGCGTGCTGGCGTTCTACCGGCGCTGGTACCGGCCTGAGAACGCGATCCTGGTGGTGGGCGGCGACATTACCGCAGAGGCGCTGCGGCCGCTGGCGGAGCGGACCTACGGCGCCATTCCGCGATCGGAGACGGAGAGAACGCACGCCATGGACGTCGAGCCGCCGCACCACGCGGCAGCGCGGCTGACGATGCGGGATGAGCGGGTAGGGCAGCCGGTATGGCGGCGGATGTACTTGGCGCCGAGCTATCTCACGGGCGCCAGCGAACATGCCTACCCGCTGCAGGTTCTGTCCTACATTCTTGGCGAGAACGCCACCAGCCGGCTTTACAGGCAACTCGTCGTCGACGCGCAGGTCGCGGTGGCGGCCGGCACCCGATACGACGCCACCGCCCGCGGGCCGTCCCAGTTCGCCCTCTACGCGTCGCCGCGCCCCGGTGTGTCCATGGAGGACCTGGAAGCGCAAATCGACGCAGTGCTGGCCGGTGTGGTGGACGAAGGGGTTACCGACCAGGAGGTTGCGGCCGCCCGCGAGCGTTTGGTCGCAGACGCCACTTACGTGCGGGATTCGCTCACCGCCGGCGCCCGTATTATTGGCGAGGCGCTCGCCGTTGGTCTGCAGGTGGAAGACGTGGAGCGCTGGCCGGAGCGGATCGCCGCCGTAACGCCGGAGCAGGTGCACGCGGCGGCCCGTTACGTTCTCGACATTCGCCGTTCCGTCACCGCGCTGCTGCTGCCGGAAGCGGAGCCACAGGCGCAGGCGGAACCACAGGCGCAGGCTTTATGACCGCAAAGCTCTTTCGAGGGCAGGCGCGGCGCGGCGCGTTCGTCCTGTTGCTGATCGCGCTGCTGACCACAGGGGCGTCGCCGGCCGGCGCTGTCGAGGTGCAGCGGGTCGTCGCCGGTGGCGTCGAGGCCTGGCTGGTGGAGGATGACTCGATCCCGATCATCAGCGTGGACATCGCCTTCCGCGGCGGCGCGGCGCTCGACCCTGAAGGCAAGGCCGGTCTCGCCCGGTTCACGATGGCGCTGCTGGACGAAGGTGCCGGAGACCTTGATTCGCAAGCGTTCCAGGCGCGCCTCGAGGCTCTGGCGGTCGAGCTGAGCTTCTACGCGGGACGCGACACGGTCGGCGCGGAGATGCGCACGCTGACCGAGAACCGGTACGCCGCTTTCGACCTGTTGCGCTTGGCGTTGACCGAGCCGCGCTTTGATGCAGAGCCGGTGGCGCGGGTGCGGAACCAGATCGAGGCGCATCTACGGCAATCGGCCGAGGATCCGGGTGACCTTGCCGGCCGGCGACTGTTTGCGGCGCTATACCCGGAACACCCCTACGGCCGGCCGGCCGATGGGACGCTGGAGACGATCGCCGCGATCACCGCCGACGACCTGCGCGGCTTTGCCGCCCGGCGCCTCGCCCGCAGCAATCTGGTGATCGGGGTGGTGGGCGATATCAGCGCCGGAGACTTGGCCGCCGTGCTGGAAACCACTTTTGCCGGCCTGCCGGAACAGGCCGCCCCGGACACGGTGTCCGAGGTGGCGCCGAAACCAGGCGGCAACGTCATCGTCATCGACCAGGCGGTGCCCCAGAGTGTGATCCTGTTCGGGCAGCAGGGGGTGCAGCGCAACGACCCGGAGTTCTACGCCGCCACCGTCCTCAACCACATTCTCGGCGGCGGCAGCTTTACGTCTCGGCTATACGAGGAGGTTCGGGAATCGCGAGGGCTGGCGTACTCCGTCTCCACGCAGCTTTACCCGCTCGACCACAGCGGGCTCCTCAGCGGCTCTGCCGCCACCGCCAACGCCCGCGTTGCCGAAACCGTTTCCATCGTGCGCGAAGAATGGCGGCGCATGGCCCAGAATGGCGTCACCGAGGCCGAGCTGAACGACGCCAAGACCTACCTCACCGGCTCGTTCCCGCTCCGTTTCACAAACTCGGCGAGCATCGCCGGGATGCTGGTGGGCATGCAGTTGTACGACCTTGGCATCGACTACATCGACCACCGCAACGACCTGATCGAGGCCGTCACTCTCGACGACGTCAACCGCCTCGCCGGAACCCTCCTTGCCCCCGACCGGCTCCTGTTCGTGATCGCCGGCCAACCCGCCGGCCTCCCAGCCACCAACGGGGGGGGGGGGGGGGGGGGGGGGCCCCCCCCGGGCCGGGGGGCCGGGGGGGGGGGGGCCCGGGGCCGGGCGGGGGGCCCCCCCCCCCCGGCGCGGCCGGCCGGGCCGGGGCCCCCCGCGCCCCGGGCCGCGGGGGGCCCGGGGGCCGGCCCGGGCCCCCGCCGGGGGCCGCCCCCGGGCGCCCGCCCGCCCCCGCCCCCCCCCCCCCGCGGCGCCGCCCCCCCCCGCCCCCCCCCCCCGGGGCCGGGCGGGGCGCGCCCCCGGGCCCCCCCCCCGGGGGCCCCCCCCCCCCCCCCCCCCGGGGGGGGCCGCCGCCCCCCCCCCGCCCGCGCCCGCCGCCCCCCCCCGCCCCGGCCCCCCCCCCCCCCCCCCCCCCCCGGCCCCGCCCCCCCGCCGCGCCCCCGCGCCCCGGGGCCGCGCCCCGGCGCCCCCCCCCCCCCCGGGCGCCCCCCCCCCCCCCCCCCGGCCCCCCGGCCGCCCCCCCCCCCCCCCCGCCCCCCCCCCCCCCCCCCCCCCCCGGGGGGGCGCCGCCCCCCCCCCCGCCCCCCCCCCGGCGCGCCCCCCCCCCCCCCCCGCCCCCCGCCCCACCCCCCGGCGCCCCCCCGGGGCCGCCCCCCGGGGGGCCCCCCCCCGCCCCCCCCCCCCCCCCCCCCCCCGCCCGGGGCCCCCCGCCCCCCCGGGCGCGGGGTAGTGCCTCCTTGCGCGTCGTCCGCGCTCGCGCTCTACAAGTGGCTCTTTTGCTCCGTCTTGGGTTCCGCCAGGCGTTCGATCAGGTTGGCGAAGCGCTGAACGAACGCCGCGATGAAGCCGCGGACGCGATCGTCGGTCACGTTGCCGCCTTCGTCGATCAGATCCGGAGATTTGAAGGTAATATACACTTCCCCCGGCATGACGATTCCGTTGAGGATCGACAGGATTTGCCGCAGGTGTTGCTGAGCCAGCGCCGTTCCGATATTGCCGGGCGACGTGCCGGCCATTGCGATGGTCTTGTCGCGCCAGACGTTCTGGTCCGCCGGCTTCGATCCCCAGTCTATGGCGTTCTTCAGAACCGCCGGGATTGATCGGTTGTATTCCGGCGTCACAAAGCATACGGCGTCCGCTGCATTGATTTCAGAAACGAACCGTTGCACCGACGCCGGCCGTTCCTTCTCCAAGTCCGCGTTGTAGAAAGGCAAGTCATCCATCTTAACCCAGTCGAAGCGCAACGACGCGGGCGCATTGTTTTCGATGGCGCGCGCCAGGCGCACATTCAGCGAGTGCTTTCGGTTACTCCCGACCAACATCGCAACATCATATTGAGCCAACGCTCTCTCCCCTCAAAATCCCGTAATCATGGTCACGCGTGGCGCATGATACATCTACTGCCGCACGCCCTCTATGGACAGGGTCAGGTCGACGGTCCGGGATGCCGGGCCGAGGTCGTAGTCGATATCGAAGTCGGCGAGGGTGATCGTCGTGGTGCCGAGGAAACCGGCCCGGTAGCCGCCCCACGGGTCCTTGCCCTGTCCGATCTCCTCCGTCTGGATCTCGACCGGCTTGGTAACGCCGTTGAGGGTCAGGTCGCCCTTGATCACCGCCGTCTTGTCTCCGGTCGGTTCGATCGAGGTGCTGACGAAGGTGGCCTTCGGGTGCTCCTCTACGTTTAGGAAATCTTTGCTTCGCAGGTGCTTGTCCCGCTCAGCGTTGTTGGTGTCGATGCTCGCCGTGTCGATCTCGACCCGGACGCTGGAGTTGGCCGGCTGCTCGGGATCGAGCGAGAACTGCCCCTCGAAGTCGTTGAAGCGGCCGTACATCCAGCTATAGCCCAGGTGCTTGATGCGGAACTCGACGAACGCGTGCTGCTTCATGGTGTCGATGATGTAGGTGTCGGCGGCGCGCGCGGCGGGAACCGACGCCCATGCGGTCGCAGCGACGACCAGGGCAGTGGCAAGCAAGCGAAGCTTCATGACGATCTCCTCTTCTCGGATCTGTAAGATGTCACGCTGGATGGCGACGTACGCTCTGTTCGGCCCGCCCGCAGCATCCTAATAAGTGTTTCATCGCGATCAAGGACGTGATGCTTTAAGGCCGCCATGGTGTGCAGCCCGGCCAGAGCGATCAGCGCAATGGCGACCCAGTAGTGCACCGCGCCCGCCGTGTCGGCTTGGCGCGGCAGGTCGTGGATGACGGCCGGGATCGCGACAACGCCGAACACGTCCACGGGGTCGCCCTTGGCGGTGACGATGAGATAGCCGCTGATCGCTGTGACGAACACGCCGAGATACATCAGCCCATGGGCCACCGAGGCGCCCGCCGCCTCCCAGCGCCGCACCCCGGCCGCCGGTTCGGGCACCCCGTCCCACCACCGCCAGAGGAGTCGCACCGCCATCGCCACCGCCGTCAGCACGCCGAACGCCTTGTGCAGATCCGGCGCGCGATTGTACCAGGGGTGGTAGTAGGTCAGGTCCACCATCCACAGGCCGGACACGAACAGCGCCACGATGGCCACCGCCAGCACCCAATGGGTGACGATGCCGATCAGACCATACGCGTTTCTGCTGTTGCGCCACTTCATCCGCGGCAGCGGATCAAAAGTTCGTGATCTCGGCTCATCACGTCAACTGGCGCGGGTGTCCGCGGGTGGAGTCGCCGTCCGCGGCGCGCCTGCTGAACTCGTCCCAGCGCACATCGAACGCCCGCGACAACCCGTAGCCGATGCCGAGCCCGATCAGCACCGCAGGCACGCCGACCAGGATCGCCTTGCCGACGATGGCCGCAGCGCCGGCCTTCGCCAGCGGCGCAGCGCGGGATGCCGCCGCCGGAATGTGGTAGCCCTGAAATGCCGCTCCCATCTTGTTCTCCTGTCTGCTGCCCCACCGATCCTGGTGCTCATCAAGACGTAGGCCGCAGGCGCCACGTTTCAATGGCTTTGGCCGACGGCTCCCCGGCGCTCACGGCGGCCGTCGAGCCGCCGGCGGATGATCCCATGACGCCGCGCGGTGATCGGGTGGCGCCAGACCACCGCCACCGCCGCAAGCTTGAGCATCGTCGGCAGCAGGGCGTAGATCAACGCCAGCGCCAGCAAGGCGCTCTCGGGATTGTCGACGCCGGCGCGGAAGCCGAGCGCCTGCAATGCCGGAAACGCCAGACCCACGGCGGCGCCCAGCGCAAGCTTGGTGGCCATGCTCCAGATGGCGAAGAACAGCCCGGCGCGCTCTCGCCCGGTGCGCAACGTGTCGAGATCCACCACGTCCGCCTGCATGGCCGGCGGCAGCGCCAGGTCCGCGCCGAGCGCCATGCCGGTGACGATGCAGACCACGGAGAACGCGGCAATGTCGCCGGCCGCCAGGAACGGCACCCAGACGAACGCCGCGCACGCCATGACCATTGCGCCGCACCAGGTGCGGTGCTTGCCGAAGCGCCGACTGAGGCCGAGCCACATCGGGATGGCGGCGATGCCGGCGACGAAGTACGCGAGGATCAGCAGGTTCCGCGCCAGCGGCGAAGCCTGCAGGACGTGATCCAGGTATAATGGAAACAACACGGCCGGCAGCCCGTTGGCTAGTCCGTTGATGAACCAGGCCGACACCAGGCGGACGAACGGCTTGTTGTGGTACATCGACGCCAATGCCCGGAGCCGCGGCGTGGCGGCAACCGGCGCCGCTTCCCTGGGCGGCTCCGGAACGCGCCACAGCAGCAGCGCCAGAGCCGGCCCGCCGATGGCGATGGCGAGCCAGGCGACCGCGGCGAGTTCTTCCCCTTCTGCCGCCCCGAGAGCGAGCGCCGCCGCGGGCACGCCGGCGGCAACGACGATGCCCAGGATCATCGCCGCCTCGCGGGCGCCGGCGATGCGGGCGCGGCCGTGGTAGTCGCCGGTCAACTGGGCGCCCCACGCCGTATAGGGGATGGCGACCAGCGTCCAGCCGAGATACAGCGCCGCCGCCCACACGGCGAGATAGCCGACCGTCACTGTCTCCGGCGGCTCGAACATCTGCACCAGGGCCACCGCGGCCAGCACCGCGCCGATCACGATCCACGGCTTGCGCCGGCCGCCGGGCAGCCGCAGCCGGTCGCTGGCGATGCCGATCAGCGGGTCTGTAACGACGTCGAGGATGCGGGCCGCCAGCAGCACCAGCCCGGTCGCAGCCAGCCCCAGGCCGAGCGTCTCGGCGTAGAAGGTCGGCAGGTACACGTAGACGGGGATGGTCGGCATCGCCAGCGCCACCGCCGGCAGCGCGTAAAACAGCAGCATCGATCGATCGACGTGCCGCTCGGAGCCGCCGCCGGCAGCCGCCATCAGCCGGCGCGGATCTGCAGTTGCGCAACGTCGATGGTGCCGGACCGGAACCCCACCTCGCAATAGGCCAGATAGAACGTCCACATGCGCCGGAAGCGCTCGTTGAAGCCGAGCGCCGCGATGCAGAGCCACTCCCTGTCGAACGCCCGGCGCCAGTGCGCCAGGGTCTCCGCGTACGACGGCCCGAACGTGAAGTGGTCGGTGACCGCTAGACCGGCGCGCTCGATCTGGCGCTTCAGGACGCTTGGCGACGGCAGCATCCCTCCCGGGAAAATGTAGGTCTGGATGAAGTCGGCGGCGCGCCGGTAGTCCTCGAAGCGATCCTCGGCGATGGTGATGATCTGCATCCCGGCGATGCCGCCGGGCGCCAGCCGGTCGCGAAGCGTGATGAAAAACTGCGGCCAGTGCTGTTCGCCGACCGCCTCGAACATCTCGATCGACGCGATGCGGTCGAACCGCCCATGGACATCGCGATAATCCTGGAGTCGCACCTCGATCAGGTCAGCAAGGCCGGCCTCGCGCACCCTGTTCTGTGCATGAGCCTGCTGCTCGCGGGACAGGGTGATGGCGGTGACCCGGCAACCGTAGTTCCGCGCCGCGAACACCGCGAAGCCCCCCCAGCCGCAGCCGATTTCCAGCACATGGTGATCCGCCTGAAGGTCGAGCGCCTCCGCCAGCCGGCGATACTTGCGGGCTTGCGCCTGCTCCAGGCTCAAGCCGCTCTCGTCGAACAGGGCGGCGGAATACGTCATGCCCGGATCCAGCCACACCTCGAAGAAGTCGTTGCCGAGGTCGTAATGGTAGGCGATGTTGCGCCGACTTCCGCGCCGAGAATTGCCGCGCAACAGGTGACGAAAGCGACGCGCCCAGTGCGCCCCGGCGAAGCCCATCGCCGCGCTCTGCAGGGCCTGTTCATTGGCCTGGGCGAGGGCGAGCAGGGCGTTCAGGTCCGGCGTGTCGCAATCGCCGTCCATGTAGGCTTCGGCGAATGCCACTTCGCCGCCCGTCAAAAGCTTGCGGATGGCGCGTGCATGACGCACGGTCAGCGCCGCCCGCGGCCCGTCGCTCGCTCCGCTGATAGTGTAGCGGGCGCCGTTGGGCAGCCGAAGGTGCAGGTGCCCGATCTCCAGGCGTCGCGCGACGCGCACCAGCAGCGCCGACCACAGGCTTTCAGCCGTCCACGCCGCGGCCCAGGCGCGGCGGTCCGAGCCGTGATGTTCCCTCACGTCGACCATTGGCGTTCCTTCCCTACTGTCCCGAGGGCCCTACTGTCCCAAGGGCTTGACGACAGTGACGGTCTCCACGGGCGGCTCCGGGCGGCGGACCATGCGCATGCCCTTGAGCCACAACCTCAAGGCTTCCCAATGGATTCCGGCAATGACCTTCAACGTCATCAGCGGATAGCGGACGAACGCGGCGGCGAGGGCGCGATCGCTGAAAGGCATGCGGCGGCCGCTGAGCCACGCGTTCAACAGCGGCCCGTCCTCGTCGTCCTGGTTGATGACCACCGCGAGGGTGTCGTCCGGCGGCTTCAGGCTGAACCGGTAGCGACCAGCCACCCGGTTGAACGGCGAGACGTAGAATTCCTTCGCGCAAGCCTGGTGGACCGAGCGCGTCCCACGCGGCTCGACCGGGATCAAGTAGCAATGATGCTGTCCGAAGGTGTTGCGTACCTCGTAGATCACCGCCTCCAGCACCCCGTCGCGGGCGTAGCAGAAATAGATGCTGAGCGGATTGAACACGTAGCCGAGCACCCGCGGAAAGCAGAGCAGGCGAATGGCGCCGCCTTCGAGGCTGATCCCGGCCCGCGCCAACTGCGCCTCGGCCCAGTCGCGGAGCCCGGTGTTGTTCCCAGCGCCGTGGTCGGACTCGAAAAAGCTGAACAGGTTGAAGCGATTGCAGGAGAAAAGCCGGTTCCGCCGGTCGAGTTCCGGCAGCTCGTCAAGATCCACGAAGATGGAGAACACGCGATAGCGCAGGCGATGGCGACGCGGCCTCAGTCGCTGATGCAGAACGTCGCCGAAATAGAGCGCCGAGGCGATGGTCATCAGGCAGCCACCCGCGCGTCCGCGGATCCCAGAAAATGAATCCGGTCCGACTCTCCCGGTACGAGCCACGGCCGCGGCACGCCGCTGATTCGTTCCGCAACCGCAAGTCCGGCCTGCAAGCCGTCCTCGTGGAACCCGTAACCGCAATAGCTACCGCAAAACCACGTCCGGCGCACGCCCTGGATGTCGCCGAGTTGCCGCTGCGCTTGAAGGGCGCGATGATCGAACGCCGGATGCTCATACGTGAACGATTTGATCGTCTTGTCCGAGTCCGGCTGTCGATAGGGGTTCAGGGTCACGAAAAGCGGGTTTTCCGGATCCAGCGACTGCAGCCGGTTCATCCAATAGGTCACCGACACCTTCGCCGTGCCGTCGGCGCCCCGCCCGCTCATGTAGTTCCAACTCGACCATGCGCCGCGGCGGCGCGGCATCAAGGTCGCGTCCCGGTGCAGTACGGCCACGTTGGTGGTGTAGGGGAAGGACCCCAGCACGGCGCGCTCGCGGCCGTCAGCGTCGCCCAGCATGGCCAGCGCCTGATCGGCGTGGGCTGCGATCACCACATGGTCGTAACGCTCGTAGCCATCCCCGCTAGTGGCTACGGTCACCCCTCGGCCGTCGCGGCGGATGTCGCGAACGCGAGCGCCAAGCCGGATGCGATCGACGAAGGGCGCGGTCAGGCGCCGGACATATTCGCGGCTGCCGCCGGTGACCGTCCGCCACTCCGGCCGCCCGCGCAGTTCCAGCAGCCGGTGGTTCTTGCAAAAGTTCAGGAACGCGGCCGCCGGGTAGTTGCGCATGTCGGCGGCCGGCGTCGACCAGATCGCGGCGCCCATCGGCAACAGGTGGTCATGAACGAAATTGTGCGAATAGGCCCGATCGTCGATGTATTGCCCGAGCGTCAACGCGTCGGCCCCGCACGACCGCAAGAACGCCGGCGCTTCCCGATAGAAGCGGACAATATCGCGAAGCATTCGCCAGAACCGCGGCCGCAGCACGTTGCGTTTCTGCGCGAACAGGGCGGCGCTGCCGTATTCCAGCGCCCCGTCGTCGATGGAGGCGCCAAACGACATGTCGCTCGGCTTGGTAGGGACGCCGAGGTGGGCGAACAGGGCCACCAGGTTGGGATAGTTCGACGGGTTGTAAACGATGAACCCGGTATCGACCGCCACCGGACCTGCCGGTCCCGGAGCATCGACCGTGTTGCTGTGCCCGCCGATGCGATCATCGGCCTCGTAGACGGTGACGTCGCAACTCTGATGGAGCAACCAGGCGGCTGACAGACCGGATATTCCGGTCCCAATTACCGCGACACGGGCCGGCGCCGTCGCATATGGGTCTATAATATTCATTCTTGATCTCCTCTTTGCACCGGTTACGGCGGCGCCGCGGCCATGGATCAACCGGGCACGCCGCCACGGCCTGATCCGACGCCGGCGAAAGCGCGTAAGTCTCTTCAGTGAACCGGCAAACAGACTAACGGGGGACGGTCCCATGGGCTCCAGGATCTTGACGATGGTCGCGGCCATGGCGCTCGGCGCAACCGGGTCAGCCTCGGCATCGGCAACCGACTCGCTACATTTTGCCTCTCTCAGCGATCCGGCCGCCGAGTCCCAAGCGCTCGACCCCCGCGACCTTTATGGCAGCGAGTTGCTGTTCGGCGTGTATCGGGACGGCACGCGGGTCGGGGAGCACCGCGTGTCATTCGGAGAAGACGGAAACGCGATCGTCGTGGACGTGCGTTTCAACGTGAACGTGCGGTTCCTCGGCTTCAGCGCCTATCGCTACGTCTACACGGCGACCGAGCGGTGGCAGGACGGGCGTCTTGTCGCACTCGCAGCGGAGACCGACGACAACGGCGACATCAGTCGCGTGAGCGCGGTCGAGGTCGGCGATCGCTTGCACATCCGCGGTCCGGCCGGCGGCGTCGAGGCGGCGGCGGGAACGTTCGCGACGAACCATTGGAATCCCGGCGTGCTGACCGAGGACACGGTCATCAACACCATAACCGGCCGACTGAGCCAAGTCCGCATCGTCGAGCGCGGCACCGAGGAGGTTCGCGTCAACGGCGCCGTCGTCGCTGCCCGGCGCTTCGTCTACACCGGCGATCTCGACAACGAGGTCTGGTACGACCGCGACGGCCGCTGGGTGAAAATGCGCTTCCGCGCCGAGGACGGCTCGACCATCGAGTACGTCTGCGAGCACCGTGGTCAGAAAAGGAACCAGTCATGAGCCAGATCGCCTGGTGCACGGGCGCCGGCAAGGGCATCGGCCGCGCCACCAGTCGCCTTCTCGCCGAGCGTGGCTGGACCGTCGTTGCGAGCGCACGGACCCGGTCGGATCTGGACTCGCTGGCGTCCGAAACGGCCTCCTTGTCCGGAAACGTCGTGCCTTATCCGCTCGACGTCACCGATCCCGAGGCCGTGGCTGCGGCCGCGGCGGAGATCGAGGAGAGCGTTGGGAAGATCGACCGCGCCCTGTTCATCGCCGGGAACCATGTCCCAATAGCGGCCAAGGATTTTGCGGTCGATCCGTTCCGCATGCTGGTCGAAGTCAATCTGATGGGGGTCGTCCATGGCCTTGCCGCGGTCCTGCCGCGGTTCATCGAACGCCGCCACGGACACGTCGCCGTAGTCGCCTCCGTCTCCGGATATTGTGGACTGCCCGGCGCGGCAGCCTACGGGGCCACCAAGGCGGCGCTGATCAACATGTGCGAAGCGCTGAAGCCAGAGCTGGATCAGTTCGCGGTGCGCCTCACCCTGATCAATCCCGGCTTCGTCAAAACCCCGCTCACCGACCAGAACGACTTCAAGATGCCGTTTCTGATGGAGGTGGACGACGCCGCCCGGCGCATCGTCGACGGCCTCGACGCCCGCGGCTTCGAAGTGACGTTCCCGCGGCGCTTCACCTATGCCCTCAAGCTGCTCCGCATGCTGCCGTACCCCCTCCAGTTCGCCGCCACCCGCCGCCTGGTCCGGTCCTAGTGCGCAGACCCATCCGGATGGTACATCTGACTGGGTCGGATCGTGCACTGGAATCAGTTAGTTGCGCGCAGCGACTGTGCATTCTTTGAATGCACCGCTGCACTAGTGCTTTTCAACCTCGCGCTTGCGCCGGTGCGCCCGGGCGCGCCCAAACCCTTTAGGAGCACCAGATGACAGCACCCATCCTCGTCTTCGGCGCGACCGGTGGCATCGGCGAGGCGCTGACGCGTCGACTCATCGCCGCGAATCAGCCGGTGTTCCTCAGCGCCCGCGACCAACAGCGGCTGGCCGCGCTGGCCGGCGAGGTCGGAGCGCCGCACGCGGCCGCCGACATCTTGGACGAAGCAGCGCTGGGTTCCGTGGTCCAGCGGGCAGCGGAGGAGGGCGCCCTCGGCGGCCTCGCCTTTTGCGTCGGGTCGATCGTCGTGAAGCCGTTGCATAACGCGTCCGCGGCGGACTTCCTGGAGGCTTTCCGCTTGAACGTGCTCGGTCCGGCGCTTGCTGTGAAGGCCGCCGGCGCGTCCCTGAAGCAAGGGCGCGGGTCCGTGGTCCTATTTTCGTCGGTGGCGGTCGGCCAGGGCTTCACCCATCACTCGGTCATCTCCGCCGCCAAGGGCGGCGTTGAGGGCCTGGTGCGTGCGCTCGCGGCGGAGTTGGCGCCGGAGGTCCGGGTAAATGCGGTCGCGCCAAGCCTGACCCGGACGCCGCTCGCCGCCCCGTTCACCCGCAGCGACGCCATGGCCCGTGGCATCGCCCAACTGCACGCACTGGCGCGTCTCGGCGAGGCGGACGACATCGCCGCCGCCGCAGCGTTCCTGCTGAGCCCCGACAGCGGCTGGGTCACCGGTCAGGTCATCGGCGTCGACGGCGGCCGCAGCCGGGTCCGCACCAAAGGCTAGCCGTCCACGGGTAGCCGATGGCTGTTGATCGGGCGCCGAACGACCCTATCTGCTTCAAGGCCACGCGCCAGTGTCCGGCGCTCCACCGGCATACATCCGCATACATCCCGATCCGCCGAAACGGACACAAATCCTTTTGAAACAATGGTTTACGGGCGAAAGCCTGGGCGAAACCGGCGCCAATTCCGATAGAAACGGGCAGAAACAGACAGTTACCGCCAGGAACTGCCTCAGCGCTGCAACTCGACGGCGTACGTCTCCAGGGGCGGGACGTCGTCGATCAGCCCGCTGTCCTTGAGGAACGCTGCGAAGCGCTGGTAGCGGCCGTGGTCGAGGGCAGCCGGACGCAGGGCGAAGCGGGGCAGAGTGTCGCGCCAGGCGCGCCGGTTGAGGTCGTCGTCGAGGTCGGGATGGGCGGCGATGAACGCCTGCCAACTGTCGTTCGGATGGTTGATCACCGCCTGCACGGCGCGCTCGAGGGCGGCGACGAAGCGGGCGATGCGGGGGTCGAGGAGGCGGTCCCGGTGGACCTCCACGATCAGTTCGTCATAGGCCGGAACGCCGTGCTCTTCCGGAAAGAACGCCCGGCCGGGACGGCCGACGATGTCCATCTGGTTGAGCTCGAAGTTGCGGTAGGCGCCGATGACCGCGTCGACCTGTCCGGCGATCAGCGCCGGCGACAGCGAGAAGTTGACGTTGACTAGGCCCACGGCGTCGAGATCGAGGCCGTGGTGGCGCAGCATGGCGCCGAGGATCGCATCCTCGAAGCCGCCCACGGAGAACCCGACCTTGCGACCCTTGAGATCAGGGATCGCCTGCACCGGTCCGTCCGCCAGAACCACCAGGGCGCTGAGCGGGGTGGCGACGAGGGTGGCGACGCGCACCAGCGGCAAGCCCGCGGCGGCCTGGAAATGGAGCTGCGGCTGATAGGAGACGCAGAGGTCGGCGCGACCGGCGGCGACAAGCTTCGGCGGATCGTTGGGATCGGCCGGCGCAAGCACCTCCACATCCAGGCCGACGTCGCGGAAGTACCCCCGCTCGCGGGCGACCACGATGGGCGCATGATCGGGGTTTACGAACCAGTCTAGCAGCAACGTCAGCTTGTCCGCCGCACGGGCATGGTATGGCTGCAACATCAAGATAGTGACGGCGAGCACTGCAGCGATACACGAAGACGGAGTCATGGGCGGGCCTCAGGTTCGGGTGGGATCGGTGTCCGCTTGCCAGGGCAGTGCCCGGCGCAGCAGGGCGTCCATGGTGAAGTACAATGCCACCGCCATCGCCGCGAGGGTGAGGAGTGCGGCAAACATCACGTCCACCTGCATGCGGGCGTTGGCGTGCAGCATCAGGTAGCCGAGGCCGGCGCTTGATCCGACCCATTCGCCAACCACCGCGCCGATCGGGGCGACAGCGGTAGCGACACGCAGCCCGGAGGCCAGCGCCGGCAGCGCCGCCGGCAACCGCACGTGGCGGAGTGTCGCCCAGCGGTCGGCACCCATGGCGGCGGCGAGATCGAGCCAGCCGGGATCGGTCCGCCTGAGCCCGTCATGGAAGGCGCTGGTCACCGGAAAGTAGATGATCAGCGTCGCCATCGCCACCTTGGAGGCGATGCCGTAGCCGAACCACAGTACCAGCAGCGGCGCCAGCGCGAACACCGGCACCGCCTGGCTCACCACCAGCACCGGCAGCAACCAGCGCCGCGCAGGCCGGAAATAGGCCATGACGATGGCGCTCGCGCACCCGAGCGTCGCGCCGACGACGAGGCCGAGCAAGATTTCGGCGAACGTCAACAGCGCATGGCCCGCGATGACGGCACGGTGGTCGATCCACGCCGCCGCGACGCTGACGGGTCCGGGCAGGATGTAGGGCGGAAGATCCATGACCACGACCACCGCCTGCCAGATCAGGCACAGCCCGACCGCCAGCACCAGCCACCTCGCGACGGCGCTCACCGCAACGCCCCCCGTCATCGACGCCGTCCGGTCATCGGTGCGCAGCGGCCAGGCGGGCCAGCAACTCGCCCTGAAGCCCCAGCACCACCGGATCGTCGACCGCCCGCGGCGGCGCCACCTCCGGCTCCGGCTCGATGGGCGCGCCGAGGCGGGCGGGGAGGCCGGCCAGTACGTGGATGACATGGCCAAGGCGCAGCGCTTCCAGCGGATCGTGGGTCACCAGCAACACCGTGCGCCCGCCGAGCAGGCGCGCCGCCAGGTCCTGCAGGCGGATGCGGGTGATGGCGTCGACGGCGGAGAACGGCTCGTCCATCAGCACCACCGGGCGGTCCTCCATCAGGGTGCGTGCCAGCGCCGCCCGCTGGCGCATGCCGCCGGACAGGGTGTCGGGCCGGGCGCCGGCGCTGGTTCCGAGACCGACCGCGTCGAGCAGCGCCGACGCCCGGTCGCGGCCGTCGGACCTGTCCTGGCCGGTTCGCGCGTCGCCGCGGAGGCGTTCGCCGAGGCGCACGTTCTCCAGCACCGTCAGCCACGGCAGCAGCAGATCCCGCTGCGCCATGTAGGCCGCCCGTCCGGCAAGATCGCCGCCGTCGGAGCAGGTGACCCGGCCGGCGCCCCCGTTGCCGCGCTCGAGGCCCAGCATGAGCCGCAACAGCGAGGTCTTGCCGATGCCGCTGGGGCCGAGCAGGCAAGTCCAGCGCCCGGCCGGGAGGCTCAGCGCCAGGTCCTCGAACAGCACCATGCCGCCGTACGCAAGGCAGCCGCCACTCATGGTCACGGCGAAAGGCGGCTTGGAGCGACGTTCGAGCATGACGACACGCGTCCCTACGCCGGTACGAACCGGATCAGGTTCCTGGGGTCGTCTCCCGCCATGACATCCAGCCATGGATCCCGGGCGCGTTGGTCCGGAACGGAGACCTCTCAGCCGGTGCGCCGGCTCCCCCCGGTGTTGGAGGTTCGCGGTTTATGAACGAGCCTGAAGGCGGGCGCAAGGCGGACGCGCCATGCTGATCTTCGGCTTGCGGTGCCGGTGGCTGCGCGCCCATGTTCAGGAGCGGTTGCTGCATCGCAGCGAAGGACGGGAGGAAGGGCAGTGGACAGAGACAGACGACGCTTGGCCGGGGCCTTGCTCATCGCTTGCGGAACCGCCGCCGCCGGCGGTTGGTGGCCGGTGTGGCGAGCGGCGCGGGCGGAGCAGGCGACCGCGGAGGCGCTGCCCATTGCGCGCGTCATCGTGCAGGGGGCCGACGGGGAGGCCGGCTTCAATGTCGAAATCGCGTCCACACCGGAGACGCGAACGCGGGGCCTGCAGCACCGCCGGTCCCTTGCCGCCGGCGCCGGGATGTTGTTCCTGTTCGGTAAAACCCAGCCGGTCGCCATGTGGATGAAGGATACCTATATTCCGCTCGACATGCTGTTCATTGCCGCTGATGGCCGCATCGTCGCCATCGCCGAGAACACGCAGCCGCAGTCGCTGGCATTGATTCGGGCGCCGGAGGCGGTAGCAGCGGTGCTGGAACTGAATGCCGGGACGGCGCGTCAGCAGGACATCGCTGTCGGCGACCACGTGGTCTTCGCTGCGACGCGCCGGTTCTCGCAGTAGCATCCCCCAGTCCACACGATTGGTCGCAGTGCTGCAAGCCTCGGTAGTAGACACAAAACTTTCTCGTTGCACCGGCGGTGGGAGAAGCTTACATATGGGCTGATGCTGCACTGCGAAATAAACCGGATCGGATCACGCGGTGCCGATCGAGCCGCGGTTCATGCGGAGGCTGAAAAGCGAGCCGAATGTGCGCCGACGGCAAAAAAGGCGGAGACCGGGTAACGGTCGTGACGTGGGGTGGGACGTCTTCTGCAACGAGCAGGGCTCAGGAGACTTCCATGTCGACGGTCAAATTCACTGATGAAGAAATGGCGCAGTTCGTCGCCTGCTTCGAGCGTTGCCCGACGTGGGCCCGCTGGGGGCGGAGCGAGGGTGCGCAGGGAGACGTTCTGGAGATCACCGTCGCCGGCCGCCGCCCGGCAACGCTGCGCCTGACCAAATCCCACACCCGCGGCTATCTCGCCATCGGCTTCGACGGCTGGGGCCTCACCGTCTGCGACGACTTCTCGGAGATGCTCGGCATCCTCTCCGGCTTTGGCTTCGACGCCGCGACCTTGAACCTGGATGCCGTCGCCGCGTAGGCTACTGCACAGGCCCATCCGAGCGGTACAGTCGAATGGTCGAATGGCACTGGTTTTAGATAGCTGCGCGCAGCGACGGCGTATTCCTTGAACGCGCCGCTGCACTGCCGTCGACGGCGGTCAGTCCGCGTAGATCTGTGCTGCGAATGCTGTGCGGCGGCGAGGGTGGATGTAGAATGAATTCAGATCGCCGAGCCGCCCACGAACAAGCCGGTTACTGACGAAGGCATACCGCTCATAGCCCAGGTCAAACAGCAACTTTGCATCCACCTCTGGGCGGTTGTTCTCCATCAACACGATCGGCTTATCTCGTTCTATTGTCTCGTAGCCACCGGCGATGACCTTGGCTTCCGAACCTTGAACATCGATCTTGAGGAATCCCGTTCGCAGCCGGAAGTCGTCCAACCTTCTGACGTTGCAATGGAGGGTGCGCACTTCGAAGTGCCTCGGGTCAAAGCCCCACAGGTTCTCGCAGTTCAGCGACGACTCTACTTCGGCGTAGTGTAAGGAGGCGAGACCATCAAACGGTGCAGTCTTATAGTGCGGAACAAATAATTCGAAAGTACCCGGTTGGTCGGAAAGACCATAGGGCTCTACGACAATAGCGCGATCTCCGGCGAACATCTTCTGAAGCGCTGGAACCAGAATGGGATTTGGCTCGAATGCCACAATCGGCATGTTCGGCTGGAACAGGCGCGCCGCCCGGACAGTGTTACCGCGATTGGCGCCAATATCGACATAGGCGGCATCGTCGGCGCTCAAATAGTAACGAAGTGCATTGAAGTCACGTTCAGTGGGCCGCTGGAGCACCCGGTTGATCGCACGCTTCACGTCCGGCTTGAACCCGCAATGGCCCTGAACCTCTGCAAAAGCTCTTGCGATATACGCATCAACGTGCACCCATGCCTCCCCAGCGGTTTCGAAACCCGTAAAAATACTTGCGGACTTGAGAGATAAAGTCAATGTTGCGGAGGCAGCCAGGTTCGGGGAGTGGCGCAGTCTGGTAGCGCATCTGCTTTGGGAGCAGAGGGTCGCTGGTTCGAATCCAGTCTCCCCGACCATCAAAGGCGTGTTTCCGAAGAGACTTAAGAGGAATTACTCAGGCCTCGCGGTCAGCGCCGGCAAGGGCGACGAGCCAGGTCGCGATCGTCACCGCCTGCTCCGGCGGCACGCCGGCCGCCAGCACGTCCGGGTGCAGCGACACGATGGCGCCGGTGCGGAGCGAGATGGCCGCGAGCTCGTCGGCGGCGCTGCCGATCGCCTTGACCGGCTCCGCGATCGCGCCGCCGGCGGTTTTGCCGACCCAATCCCAGAAGCTCATGTTGGCGTTTCCTCCGTTTTCCTTGCACAAAACTATAGCAATTTGCTATATTCCATTCATGGACATCACCTACCGCAAGCCGGCCGCCAAGATCCTGCGCAGGATGCAGCCGAAGCGGGCGCAGATGATCCGTGACGACCTGGCCCTGTTCGCCGCCGATCCGAAGCGGACCGACGTGGATGTTGTCGATCTGACCAACCGCCCCGGCTTCCGGCTGCGCAGCGGCGACTGGCGGGTCATCTTCGAGCTGACCGAAGATCGCCTGGTCGTGTTGCGGATTTCGCCCCGCGGCCAAGTGTACAAGGACTGAAAGATGAACACCCGGACCAAGCCGCAGATCATCTACCATGACGGCGAGCCCGCCTTCGCCGTGATCCCGTGGGAGGAATACCGCCGCCTGGCGCCCGAAGCGCCCGTCGACGAGGGCGATATGAGCGACGAGGAGCTCTTCGATCGCGCCAAGGCCGCCGACGAAGAGGAGTTTCCGGCCGCGGTGGTCGACCGGCTTCTCGCCGGCGTCCATCCGCTGAAGGTGTTCCGCAAGCACCGCGGGTTGACCCAGCAGCAGCTCGCCGCCCGCGCCGGCGTCGGCACGCTCTACATATCGCAGATCGAGACCCGCCACCGCACCGGCTCCGTCGAGACGCTGCGCCGCCTGGCCGGCGCCCTCGGCCTCGATATCGACGACCTGGTCGAGGATCGGCCCGCCGAACCGGACGACGATAGCCGATAGCGCCGCGTCTCCTCCTGGCTCGGCTCGTGGTCGCTGCTGAGGAGCGCGTCGGCGGCGGTGCTGATGGCCTTGACCGGCTCCGCGGTCGCGGATTCGGCGGTCTTGCCGGCCCGATGCCGGAAACTCATCGTGCGCACTCCTCGCTCCTGGTCACTTCGTCCAGGCACTGGCGGAGCAGCCGCGCCGAGCGGGCGCAGATCTCGACGCCGCTTGCTGGCGGGGCACGTCCGAGCGCATCCGGGCCGTGCTCCTCGACGACGCGCGTCAGCCAGTTCCATGCCGCTTGGCCTCCGCCAGCAGCTCCTCGGCCTGCTCGCGGGACATGCGACGCTCCTGCACGAAACCGTCCAGGCACTGCTCCAGACGCATCACGGGGCTCCTACGGCGGCCGAGAGGCGGATCATGGCGCGGCTCATGGCTTGATGCACATGGCGAACAGGTCCGCCGTCTCCACCTCGTCGTCGGCGGCGCGCAGCAAATCGGCGGCGGAGGCGTAGGCGGTCCCGCCGCCCTCCTCGACGCGGCCCGGCGCCGGCACGTCCCAGTCGCCGCCGGCGCGCAGCATGGCGTCCGCCTCGGCGATCACCGCCGCCATTTCGGCGTCCTCGGGGCTCGCGGCCTGGGCGGCGCGGGCGTCGTCGGGCGTGGCGGGCCGCGGCGGCGGCGCCTCGGCCGGCGCCAGGCGGTCGACTATCGCGTCGGCGGCCTGGCCCGTCCGGGGCTTGGCAGGCGGCTGCGGCGGACCTACATTTTCCGGGGTGGCGGGTTGAGCCGGTACTCGCTCCGGGCGTTGGCCGACAGGCGAACCCTCTCGCGGGGTTCCAGCATCAGGCGTATCGGTGCCGCCACCCCCCCTTCTTCTACGCACCCACATCGTCCGGAAGCCGAGCACCTTCTTGCCGCCGCGGATTTCTTCGACGTAGAAGACCTCATCGCCGAGCCGTTTGGTGTACTGGATCGCCGGGAGCCCCTGGCGGGTCTGCGTACGGGTGACCGTGTCCGGCGCATCGACAATTTCCGGAATGCGGGCGACGTCTTCCGACGTGATCGCTCGTTGTCCACGAGGCGCCTCGGTCCCGGGCCTGCCATGCTCCTTGAAGGCGTGGCGGAGCAAGTCCTGGTCGATCACCCGCTGATGCCCGGCAATGTCGATCCCGAGATCGGCGACGCGTGCCGCATTGGCGTCGCTCACCCGCCCCATCCACAGGTGCATGTCGTTGCCGCGCCCCGACAAGGCGGCGCGCACGAAACGCACGATGGAACCGACAACGTCGTTGCGGTCGACCGCGACATCTTGCTGATTGCGCGGCGGCGGTAGCTCGACACCGTCTGCCGCGGAGCGCCCCGCAGTCGAGGCTACTTCTTCCGCTGGTCCTCCGCCGCCAGGGGTTCCGCCGCGGCCTCCTCTTCGGCCTCCAGCTCCGCGAAGCGGCGGTGCGCCTCCTGCTTCTGCTGCCGCAGCGAGTCGATTTCGGATTGCGTCAAACGACGGGTAGGCAGCCAGTCCTCTGGCTTCGGCATCGGTCAGGCCCTCCAGTTCGTACCCGAAACGCTCCCGCCACCAAGCCGGCAGCTCCGGGAATTTGCCGCGCAGGCGCGCCAGCATCGCCGGCGACGGCGCCAGGCGGGCGGAGTCGCGGCTGGCCGACAGGGTCGTCGCCAGGATCACCCGGCCGCCGTGCGCCTCGATGTGGCCGCGCAGGTCGGCGAGGGTGCCGCCCATGGTCACATGGTCGTCGACGAGCAGATAGTCTCGGCCCGGCTCGACGCGCCCGTTGAACTGGGTCCGCGCGACCAGCCGCTGATCGCGGCCGAGCCCGGTGCGCCCGGACACCACCTGCACCATGTCGGTGTCGACGTCGAGCCCCAGGCGCCGCCCGAGGACCTGGGCGTACGCGTCCGGGATGATGTTGCCGGCGCCGCCGCCCCGCGCTTCCGCCTTGATCGGCGCGACGATGATCGGGCGCCGGCCGGCGAGCCGGACGCGGATCGCCTCGATCACGTCGTCCCGGACCATGTCGCGCACCAGGCGGAAAGCCGCGTCGGCGTCGCCCGCCTTGGCGGCCTTCCAGTCGGGGTGGCGCTTGATCGGCGCGCCGCGCCGGCCCTTGCCGCCGGCCTCCGCGTGGTGCACGGCGATCTCGGCGAGGTCGTCGGACCACTCGGCCGGCCGCGGCGGCGGCGGCGCCTCTGCCGGCGCCGCCGCTTCCGGGTCCGCGGGGAATAATGCGGGCTCCTCCGGCGCTACCGCTTCGGCGGCCGCTCCGGCTTCGCCGTCGGCAGCGGCTGCCGGCCGTCCTTCACCGCCGCGTCCAACTCCGCCAGCATCAGCCCCGAGGTCCAGGCCTTCTTGAATTCCTCTGCGGACAGACTCAAGAAAGCCTCCGACAACGCTGTCCACCGGCTCTCCGGCATGGACCGCGCGGGCGGCGGCGTTGAGGGCGTCGCTGATGGGGCCCCTGCGGTGGGCGAGGGCGGTGATGATGGCCTGGATCTTTTCATCGTCGGTGAGCCTTGCCAGGTTGGTTTCCGGCGACAGGATATTCCCGGCGCTCTCGATGGTCGCCCCCCGTTCGGTGAGGGTGCGGAACGTCGCCTTGTCGCGCCGGATCGCCTTGAGCGCGCGGTCCAGCACCTGCGCCCGCTCGGCGTAGAGCGCCTCGGCGAACATCTCGTCGCCGAAAAGGGTCGCCTCGGTCGTCGTCTCGAAGCCGGCGTCACTCTGGTGGCCGAAGCCCGAGTAGAGCATCTCACATGCGGCCGGCCATCCGACTGTTGTGATTGAGATCCCGGCGATTTTGGGAGCAGAGGGTCGCTCGTTCGAATCCAGTCTCCCCGACCACCGTCCGCGGCGAAGCGCCGGAGGGGTAGTGTGGCTCGTCCATCGGCTCTTGGCGACGCGTCGCTTGACCCGGTGGCGGAACTGGCCAATATCGTTATCATGACCGACGCTCCCGCTGCTCCCGCTCTTCGCCATCCCGAAAAGGCCCACCGCCCGGATCAGCCGAGCCCGCGCAAGCCGACTTGGATCCGTGTCAAGGCGCCGACCTCCCCCGGCTACGGCGACGTCCGCCGGCTGATGCGCGAGCACGGCCTCAACACTGTTTGCGAAGAGGCGGCGTGCCCCAACATCGGCGAGTGCTGGTCGCGGAAGCACGCCACCGTGATGATCCTCGGCGACATCTGCACCCGCGCCTGCGCCTTCTGCAACGTCGCCACCGGCAAACCGCGCACCGTGGATCCCCTGGAGCCGGAGAACCTGGCCCTGACGGTGACGACCATGGGGCTTCGCCACGTCGTCATCACCTCCGTCGATCGCGACGATCTGCCGGACGGTGGCGCGTTCCAGTTCGTCCGCTGCATCGAGCGGATCCGCGCCACCTCGCCGGCGACCACCATCGAGGTGCTGACCCCCGACTTTCGGCATAAGGCCGGCGCCGCCGAGGCGGTGGTGGCGGCGGCGCCCGACGTCTTCAACCACAACCTTGAGACCGTGCCGCGCCTCTACCCGAGCATTCGCCCGGGCGCCCGGTACGCCCACTCGCTGAAGGTGCTCGGCGACGTGAAGCGCCTGAGTCCGGCGCTGTTCACCAAGTCGGGGATCATGGTCGGGCTCGGCGAAACGCGGCACGAGGTGCTGCAGGTCATGGACGATTTGCGGGCCGCCGACGTGGATTTTCTGACCATCGGCCAATATCTGCAGCCGACGCCGAAGCATGCCGCGATCGATCGATTCGTGACCCCCGCCGAGTTCGAGGAGTACAAGGAAATCGGTGCCGCCAAGGGCTTCCTGTTGGTGGCGTCATCGCCGCTGACGCGCTCCTCCCACCACGCCGACCGGGATTTCGAGACGTTGCGGCAGGCGCGCAGCGCCGCCCGCGCCGGCTCGAGCGACGACTGACCCGATCGTCCCGCGGACATGCCGACCCACGCGGAGCGCAAGCCTGTCCCCTACACGCCGGAACAGATCTTCGATCTTGTCGTCGATGTGGAGCGGTACCCCGAGTTCCTGCCGTGGTGCGCAGCGGCACGCGTCCGCCAGTGCAACGGGTCCGGTGAATTCGTTGCCGACCTGGTGATCGGCTACAAGATGTTTCGCGAGCGCTTCACATCGCACGTCTCCGCCGAACGCCCTTACCGCATCGACGTCTCCTACTCGGAGGGTCCATTCCGTTACCTCAACAATCACTGGGTCCTCGAGCCGCGGGACGGCGGCGGCTGCATCATCGACTTTTACGTCGACTTCGAGTTCCGATCCCGCGCCCTGCAGGGCATCATCCGCCGCCTGTTCAATGAGGCGGTACGGCGCATGGTCAACGCCTTCGAGAAGCGCGCCCAGGCTCTTTATGGGCCCGGCGGCCACAAGCCGACTTCGTAACCGGCTCCCCCCGAAGCCTCTCAGTCCAGAAGTCGCACCAGCAGCCGGAGCGACGCCTCCAAAGCAGCCGCGCGGACCGTGTCGCGATCGCCCGCGAACTGGTGGCACTCGTGCATCGTCAGCTGGCCGGAGCGCGCCGCGGCAATGTGGACGAGCCCCACCGGCTTGGCATCGCTGCCGCCGCCGGGGCCTGCGATGCCGGTGACGGCGATGGCCGCCTGAACCGGCGCCCGCCGCAGCGTTCCCTCCGCCATTTCTCGCGCGACCTCTTCGCTGACCGCGCCCATTTTCTCCAACACCGGCGCCGGCACACCGAGCATCTCGATCTTGGCCTGGTTGGTGTAGGTGACGAAGCCGCGTTCTACGACCGCTGACGATCCCGTCATGGCAGTGAGGCAGGCGGCAATCAAGCCTCCGGTGCAGGACTCGGCGGTGGCCAGCATGATCCCGTGGATGCGGCAACGTACCAGGACCGCGTCGGCCAACTGCAGTTGCGAGGGAGTGAACACGGCGCACTACTCCATAAAGCGCTGCGGGATGATGCCGGGATACGCCGCGCGTCACCGCCTGATCCCTCGGACTGTCAACCGGGCGAGCGGCAACGCTGCCGACAACCCGCTGGTTTCCGGCGGATCGGGAACAGGACGATGCTGCCGCACGTTAATATCACAATGGCGAGATAAGACACGGAGATCTCGGCGAACGCTTCGGGTTTGTGATTCATGCCGGGCCTTGCTATTACTGCGCCGCAACATGAGCGGCGCCGCGCCACGCTGGGGATGATCAGGTCGCCTTCGTCGCGACAGCCGGCAACGCAAGCCGAAAATCGCTTCGGGATATGGGAAGGGCGAATGATCGAGACTGCGCATCCCCGAGCCCGCCCGCGTCGGCGGCCGGCGGTTACAGTCGTGCACGCAGTGGCGACCGCTGTCGTTATCACCGGCTGTGTGGTCCTGTTGCGCGGCGACATGGCCGACTTGCCGCCTTGGTCGATGGACCCGCACCTGCGGCATGCCGTCGCCAGCGGCGATGCATCCGAACTCGCGGCCGCTCTGGACGCCGCGTTGCGCCAACTGGACGCGGCGCGGGATTCTGGCGACCGGGCGCGTCACGAGCGCGATCGCCTGCGGCATGAGCTCGTAACCATCGAGCAGCGGTTGCGCCGTCTGCGCAACGCGACGGGGAGCACCTCAGGATCGGGGCGCGTTGTCGAAGCCGAGATTGAAGTCGACGAACGTGGCGACATGCCCATTGCCGACGCCGGTGCCCGTGGCCAGGACCGCATCGGTCGTATCGCCAGCATCCTGGCTGACCTTGAAGCCCGCTTCTTCGCCTTGGAGCTATCGCGGCAGCGGATCGTGCAGCGGATCCAGAGTGGCGCCCTGATCCAGGTTGGTGCCCTGGAGGAGGCGATCGCCCAGACCGGCCTCGACGTTGAAGCTCTTTTGTCCGCCGCTGCGGACGGGATGGCAGGGTTGGGGGCCTCTGCTGAAGAGAGGGGCAGGGGAGGCCCGTTTATCGCCGATCGTGGCCGGTTAATGGGTGACGGGGCGGACTCGGACACGGCGTACGCGCGGCTCGATGCGAAGTTGCGGCATTGGGAAGCGCTCCGGTCGCTGATCCGGCAACTGCCGCTGGCGGCGCCCCTAGACTCGTACGCCATCAACAGCGAGTTCGGGCGGCGGCGTGATCCGGTCAACGGACGTAGAGCCATCCATCAAGGCGTCGACTTGACTGCCCCACGCAAGTCGCCGGTCCTTGCACCGGCTCCGGGTACAGTGGTGTTCGCCGGATGGAACGGCGGCTATGGGCGATTCGTCGAGATCGACCACGGCTTCGGGTTGACCACGGCCTATGCCCATCTTGACCGCATCGCTGTCGAAACCGGACGGAAGGTGGCGCTCGGGGAAAAGGTCGGCTCGCTCGGCAACAGCGGCCGCAGCACCGGAGCTCACCTGCACTACGAAGTGCGCCACCGAGGCGAACCGATGGACCCGATGGCGTTCATCCGTGCCGGCCGCACCGTGCTCCAGGAACAGGCGGCGGCGGCCATGGATGGTCGCTTCGGACTGCCGATCAGGCGCCCAGCATCACCGCAGTAACTCATGGCGCCCCTGCTGCGCGTCTTTTTCCTGCCGGGGGCCGGCCGTCGTTACAGTGCCAGAGCTTCCTCTTCCCAAGATCCACGGACGAAGCTCTCCACGGTGAAGGACCCGTCATCCGCCCACTGCACGCTCAGCACCTTGGCCCCGCGCCATACCTCGAGCCCGTACGGGAGATCTGGCTTGCTGCGTTGCCGCTCCAGGGCGTGCCGGTAACCTGGCGAGGATGCCTGCTCAGGGGACAACTCGTTGAACGGCGTCCAGTGGTTGAACAGCCACGGGCCCAGTTGCAGGGAAGTGAGCCGCATGGTGTCGCGTTGCACTTCCAGCCGGCCACGATCGTGAATCAGTGGCAGCAGGTGATCTCGGATCGCAAGCGCCCTGTCGTCACCGGAGGATACAAGTCTCACGCTCATGCGCGCTTGTATCACAAGTGCCCGCCTCGAAGTATCCAACCACGGAACGGCCGTTGAAGATTCCGAGATTGTGAGGATCGCCGAGGGACCTCCCAGCTCTATGGACTGACCTCCCAGGAGAAGACGGTGACCGCCGCCGTCTCGATCGCGGGCCGGTTGCCGCCCCGCGTCGTCGGCAGCATGTCCTGCAGCGTGGCGATCGCCTGGCCGCGGACCGGCAATTGCTTCTGCGCCAGATTGGTCAGGTCGGACGGCGGCGCCTGCGGCTCCGCCGCAACCGCAATGAAGACGAAGTGCTCGAGCCCGATCGTCGACAACGTGACACCGAGTTCGAGTTCGACGTGCTCGCCGTGACGAAGGCGGTTGGATCGCCCGTCGAACGGAAACCATGGCTCGATCCCGTAGCGGCTGTCGACGAACAGGACGGTCAGGTCCACGACCTGCTGACCCTTGTTCGCGATGCGGGTCACGAGGACGTCGCCGTCGTTCAGGCGCGGCGGCACGTGATTGAGACGGAACGGCTCCCGGGAGCCGTCGCTGCGGCGCACTTCCGGCGAAATCTCCAGGTTTCCGGCGAGCTCGTTACCGCCGAGCGCGCGGGCGAGATTGAACAACGTGGTGACTCGAGCGACGGTCTCCAGGCTTTCCCTGAGCTCCTTGCGGAAAACCGCGATCTCCTCCGGGTCCGGCTGCGCGGCTTCGGGAATGGCGATGGACGGCGTTTGCCCTCGAACGACGGGGCCGGTGGCGTCGCCGCCGCTCGTCGGCGTTCGGTCGATGGCGCCCGACGGCGGCAGGAACCACAGTCGCCCGTCCGCGACGAGCAGGCGGAGGTTGGGCGAGCCCTGCCAATCGACCTGCATGAGATCTAGGCCATCATCTTCGTTTTCCAGCCGCTCAAGCTCTTGCCGTGCGGTTTCGCGGGCCGCCGTCGCCTCTTCCGGGGCTAGGGCGTAGCTCAGCTCGTTCCGCACCTGGACGTCGACGACCCGGGCCTGCGCCTGCTCGGGAACCTCATAGACGGCTTCAAGCCCCTCATAGGCGATCGGCACCAGTGTGCTGCGGGTGGGGCCCGCGTCCGCGACCCGCGCGTATCCCAGCAAGGTTTCCCGACCGGTTTCGGCGGCCACCGGCAGGACAGCAACGATCATGCCCGGGAAGATCTGGTGCAGGCGGCCTGCGCTCAACCGCAAGCGGCCGGGCCGCTCCTGCTCGACCGGCCATTGCCGCACCGCTTCCCCCCCACCACCCCCCAGCGCGACGCGATCGAGATCGTCGGGACGTCCTTCCAGCAGCGGTGTCGGCGCGTGGCGGTTCATCGCCCGGTAATTGCTGAAGATCTGCTGAGCGACCTGGCGATAGGTCGCGTTGGGATGGGCCGCGATGATGCTGGCGAGGTTGTAGGAAAACAGCCCGTACCACGGTCGCTCGCCGTCGGCGCCGCTTGCGCCGAAACGCATTTCCGGCGTGGTCTCGGTCGTTTGCGCCGCATAGAAGGCGACGAAGCCGCCGCGCTCCGCTTCACCAGCGACCCCGGCGAGTGGATCGGCCTCAGCCTGAGCGCCTCGCGACGCCGAACCGTCCGCTTGCGCTCGCATCAGCACGTCGTGGGGGATGCCGAGCGCTTCCGGCGTGATCAGGCGCTCCCTCTCATCGACCGGCGCACCCCGGACCATGGTTCCCGAAAAGCAACTGTCGGCGACGAACCAGACGAAGGCGCCACGGTTCTGGATCGATTTGAGCCGCGGGCCGAGCTCGTCATCGACGATGGCGTTCTCGACGCCCCCCCTCTGCCCGTTCCATCCCTCGACATCAGTGGGCAGAAACAGTTCGTCCAGGCCGTCCGTCTCGTCGTCGTCCTGATTATCCGGCTGCTGCGAGCCGTGACCCGCCAGGTGGATCATGACGAAGTCACCGTCTTTCACAGTGCGGCCGAGGCGATCCAGCTCCTCCAGGATCGCCGCCCGGGTCGGGCGGGAGTCGGCGCCGGCGCTGTCGGAGAGCACGCGGATGTTTGCGGCCGGCATGCCGCGATCGATCAACACAGTCTGCATCAGGATCACGTCATTGGCCGGACCGGCCAGCTTCCAACGCTCCTCCAAATGCTCGTAGCGGCTCGCCCCGACGAGGAGCGCGTAACTATTCGTTGTGTCGGTTGCATGGACCAGGCGAGTCAGGATCAAGACAGCGGATACCCCATACAGCGCCGCCATCAAGATGCGAGCTGCTGAGGAGGAACTTCTAGTGCCCATCTTCCGATGCCCCTCCCGCTACAACCCGCCGCCCGTTGCCAAGGATATTTCGAATCTTGACCCGAAGAATAACATGCGGCATAGTTTTATTCAAAATGAGAATGAATATCAGCGTAATCGGCTCGGCTGAAGCGCTGGGGGGAGTGGTGTGATGGATAACGTCCGGAACGAGAGACGATGCGATTCGCGCCGCGTCACGAAGGGCGCTGCTGCACGCATTATGTATGCCGCGGTCCTGGTCGGCGCGGCACTCGCGGTGGTCACCCTCGGACAAAAAGCCGAAGCCGCGAACCTCTGGAGGGATATCCTCGATTTCGCGGTCGGGGCAGAACCGAATGAAGTCGGCGTCGCAGCCGAGACGCCGAACGTCGAGCCGCAGGGACCCGAGGCGATCGCGGCCGATCCCGCGGGCGACGGTCTCTACCTGCTCGACACCGTCAATCGCCGGATCTATCAGTTGAGCGCGGACGGTCAGGTTCGAAGTGTCATCGACATCGACGCCGTGACGCAGGCGGTCGACCTGGCGATTGTCGACGACGTGTTCTATGTTCTTGACGCGGCCGTGAAACGGGTGAACGCCTACCGGCCATCCGGCGAAATCGTGGAAACCTACGAGGTTCCTGAGGGGATCGCCCTGGGCGGCTCTGTCAGGCTTTCGATCGGTGGCCTCGGTGACATCAGGCTTTCGGTGGGCGGCGTCGAGGCGCGGCTGCGGCCGGGTGAACGGGAACGTGGCGCCCCGTCCGAGGCACTGACAACCCGCACCGGCGACAACCTCTTGGAAAGCACATTCCTGCGAGAGAGTGATCGTGGCGCTCGCCTCATGCTGGAGGCGGGCGGCGACGAACGCCTTCGAGGCGGCGCCAACAGCATCGACATTGAAACCGATGGATATCTTGCTGCTGCGGAGTTGCTGGGGGTCGACGCTCAAGGCCACTATTATCTGCTCGTTGAAGATCTGGCGGAAGGGGCGGGCGCCTTCGACGTCCGCACCGTGGTTCGCAAGTATTCACCCAGCGGCGAGCTTGTTGGGACGGCGCGGGTTCCGCTCGAAACGACGGACGTTCTTCCCAATCGCTTCGTGACTGTCACCGCGGACGGCAATTTGTACTTCCTCCAACCGCAGGCGTCATCCGTCAAGCTGCTACGGCTGGAGTTCGCCGACGCGGCGGGCGAAAGGGCTCGCGGCGACGCCGGCAGCGTTCCGACGGAGCGGGAAGACTTGGCGGTCGTGCCGGAGGGCTTCGAGGAGACCGTGCGCGGCGCCTATCCCGATCAGGAACGGCCGCGAGGCCAGATCACCCGCGACGAGATCATCAGAAACGCAGAAAGCTACCTCAATGCGGCGTGGGTGCTCGATCGTCCGAATTACGAAGCGCCTGGCGTCGCCAACAGATGCGCACCCTCTGACGGACAAAAGTGGCAGCGGCCCGACCGGCAGAACGGACGCGCGGCAGATCGGATGACCTCCGTTCCGTACAAGTGGGGCGGATACGACTCCTTGAATGGGTTCCTCGGCAAGCTGGAACAAGGCTACCTCGCCGGCGACGTCTGCACCTGCCGCAATGCGGACCTGGGGTACTGCATCACCGGCGAGTCGGCCGGCGTTGATTGCTCGGGCTTCGTGTCGCGTTCGCTCGGCGAGTCTTATTACACGACTTCCAGCATGAGCAAAATTACCAAGCAACTTGCCGATTGGCGCGATCTTCGTCCCGGCGACATTCTTAACCGGGCCGGACGTCATGTCCGACTGGTGACCGGCATCTCGACCGAGGGCCCGTTGATCATCGAGACAATCGAGGCATCGAAAGCGAACGGCTCTGTTCATCGCGCCAGCTATCGAACGTCGGCTCTTCGCAATTACAAGCCGTTGCGCTACATCGGCGTGGTAGATTGAGGCGCTGAGCCGACATGATTATGCGAGACTTTATCACCCGCTTATGCTAGCCTTGACCCTCGATTGAGGCTTCTTATGCAGTGCTGGAAAGCACGCAGCGGTAGAGCGGGCTAGCAGAAAGCTAGAGACAGAAGCGCCCATTATATCGTTCACGGTAAAGCGCCAGCCAATCGCGGGACGGAAGCAGGGGTAATGGGGCATGATCGAAGAAGCCGATCAGCGCCTGCAGCAGTGGCTTCAGGAGGTCGCGCCGGCGACGCCTGTCTCTCTGGCGCGGCCCGCGCCGGCGACTGACGCTGCCGTCATCCACCTTCATCTCCTGACGATCGCGCCGGGCAGTCAGGTTTCGACCTCGCGGCGCGTGCTGCTCACCGTCATGTTGCGGTATCTGGTGACCGTCTCGGGAGCCGACGTCGGCGAGGCGCACCGCCTTCTCGGGGTCCTGCTTGCGGCGGCGGCGCAAAAGCCGGACTGCGAAATCGACTTGACGCCCTTTCCGTGGACTTTCTGGACCGCTCTCGGTCTGGCGCCGCAACCCTCGTTCGTCTTGTGCGAGCCGCTGGAATTCCGACGCGAGCCTGCGCCGATGCCTCTGGTGAAGCATTTCCAGCCGTCGTTCTCCGAGCTTCAGCCTTTGAGTGGGATCGTCGTCGGCCCCGGCGACGTGCCGGTGCCGGGGGCGGTGATCCGCGTTCCCGGAACAAGGACCGCAGCCACCACGGATTATCGGGGTCGCTTCCGGTTGGCGGGGGTCCCTGTCCGTCCGGCTGTCGCGAAGCTGCAGGTCAGGGCGAAGAACCAGGACTTCGTGGTTCAACTCCGCAAGGACGAGCCGTACCCGGAATGTCTCGTCATCCACTATCAGCCAGGTGAGGTCTGACCATGCCCTTTTATTCGGCGCCAGGAGTCTACGTCGAGGAGGTCCCGGGCGGGGCCAGGCCCATTCAGCCGATCGGCATGGGCACCGCCGGCTTCGTCGGGCTCAGCCCAAAGCACGATGCTTTCCTGAATGAAGTCAGAGCGATCAACAACTGGTCCGAGTTTCTCCGCGCCTATGTCGCCGATGACAGCGAAAGCACGCCCCTTGCCCAGGCCGTATTCGGCTTTTTCGAGAATCGCGGTCAGCGCTGCTTCGTTTGCAACATCGGGACCAACAAATCCATCGCCGGCGACGCGCGTACGCGATCGGGGCTGTCCGGGTTCGAAGCGAACGATGAAATCCGCATCGTCGCCGCTCCCGGATTTTGCGACCCGGTATCGCACGACGCCCTCCTGTCCCATTGCGAGAAGATGCAAGATCGTTTTGGCATCCTCGATTGCCCGCAGGATGTCGATGATATCTCCAGACTTACCAAAGTCGCGGAGGTGTCATCGCCACGCCGGGAGGAGGGCGAGCCGAAGCCGCGTGCTGCCGGTCCCGCCGGCGGACTGGCGCCGCGGCAGTCGGATCTTGGCTACGGAGCCTTTTACTTTCCCTGGATCGAAACGCGCGATCCGCTGTCCGGCAAGATCGTCAGCGTGCCGCCGTCGGGTCACATTGCCGGCGTCTATGCCCGCTCGGACGCGATGCGCGGCGTTCACAAAGCCCCGGCCAATGAGACCATCAGCGGCGCCGTCGGGCTGCGGTATCAACTGACACAGGAAGAGAACGGCCTGCTGAATTCGAGCCGCGTCAACTGTATCCGCAGCTTCAGCAGCCAGGGCATTCGGATCTGGGGAGCACGAACGGTCGCCGATCCGGCCAGCAATTCACGTTACGTCAACGTTCGCCGCACCCTGATACGGATACGCGAGTCAATCCAGAGGGGTACGAACTGGATCACGTTCGAGCCAAACGAACCGACCCTGTGGATGGCGATCTGCCGGGACATTCGCAATTTCTTGATGCTGCTGTGGAATGAGGGCGCCCTTGTCGGCGCCACGCCGGAGCAAGCTTTCTTCGTCAAATGCGACGAAGAGACGAACCCCAGGAATCGATCGAGGCCGGATACGTGGTGACGCTGATCGGCGTTGCCATCGCCAGACCGGCGGAGTTCGTGGTCTTCAGGATCAGTCAGTGGGCCGGCGGCGCGAAGTCCGACGAACAGTCGACTGAAAAGAAGAGCGAAGGAGCCGAATGATGCCGGAAACCAAACCGCTCGTCGATTTTCGATTCAAGGTGCAGTTGGGCGATGGCGATGCCGCTTTCTTCAACCGGATCTCGGCGATGAGCGTCAGCATCGAGTCGATACTCTATCGCGAAGGCGGCGGGGAGCCTCACGTTCGGAAGCTGCCGGGTCGCACGGCCTATGGCGACGTGGAGTTCGAGTACGGCGTCGGTATCTCCGAGAACATGTGGGATTGGCTGATGCAGACAGCCGGCGGGCAGTGCGAACGTCGAAATCTGACCGTGATCATGCTGAAGCCCGACGGCAGCCCCGGCTATTCGCTGAACTTGAACAACTCCTGGGTCCGTGAGTGTCGATTTGCGGCGCTCGATGCCTTGAGCAACCGGGTCCTCATCCAGACCATGGTCGTCGCGGTCGAAAGCTTGACGAAGGGCTGATCCTTTGCGTTCGTTGCTGAAGTCCGCGTTGCAAACCCTCGCGCGGGCGCTGCCCCGCTGGCTGGTGTTGTTGTCGGTTGACGGAGGAGTCCGTCCTCGCGGGGGCAAGGCAACAGGAGCATCCCGAACGCCGCACGCCTTCGACGGCCATGAAGAGGACCCGCAGTCCGGCAGTGCGGCGGGACCTCCCGAGGCGTGGCTCGCGCTGGCGCGGCAGTTCGCGCCGCAGTTGCTGGAACCGCGGGATCAGACGTCGGCGGAGGTCGTCCATTTTGCCTACCAGTCCGCGGATGATGGCGAAGATCCGCACTCGGGCAGTGCGGAAACGGCCCAGCCGATGGCGTCGCGGCAGGGCGATGCGGAGAGGATGGGAGCCGACGTTTCCCCCGAACCCTCGCAGGTTCGCACCGGGCGCAGAGACACCAGGCAAGGTACGCGGCGTGTAGTCAACCCGACTGCACCGAGCCGGCTTTCGCATTCGACGTCGGATCAGGCGCCGCAACGCTCGGCCCGTTCTCCGCGCGTCGATATCGGCATTGAGGAGAGCACCGGGCACTGCCGGCCTTCGCCATCGGAACTAGCGGCGCCGGCTGCGAACGCAAGCGCGCCGTCGCACCGCGGCATTCGCCCGCTGGCCGCGTTGCGAGCGCGTGAGGAACCGCAGCCTGACGTTCGGACGCCACGTTCGCAAGGCGCCGTGCCCGCAGCTTCGACCGCTGCCGGCGGCGCGGACACCGCCGATGTGAAAAACAGTGCGTCCGCCGACGCCCATCGCCGCTCGCGCCTCGACGGGGACCTCCACGACTCTGGAGAGGCGGCCGCCGCGACAGTGCGGCAGCGGACCGTCCATGAAGGGGATGATCGGCCGCTGTGGCGTCGCCGCTCAGTCCTTCATGGTTCTGAAGCGACGGCTGCGGGCGCCACCGAGGGCGATCTCGCGTCGCCGTCAACGGGTGTGGTCGGTCTGAAGCCTGCGAGCGCGCCGGAGCCGGTCGCATGGTACGCATTCGCGCCGGATCGGCTGCAGAGGGCCGCGGTACCACCGAGCGCGAGGGAGTTCTCCTCACCTCATGCGACTGCGACCGCGAATGCAGCGGCGGAAACGACTGGCGCTTGGCCCAGCCTGCACGACGAGCAGCCGCCTTCTCCTTCGGCGGCGGAAGCGAAATGGCCGGAGTTGTTGCCGGATGCCTGGGACGCGGGCGCACGGCATTGGATGGCGGCGCCGGCTCGCCGTAACGATGTGGACGGGCGCTGGCGGGAACACCTGGCACGCGAACATGAGGGGATCCGATGGAACGCGTAGCGTTCATTGTGGAAGAGACCGGCGAACGGATCCCGTGCATGCTGAATCCGGAGAGCGTCGTGCTTCGCCGCCGTGCGGGCTTGAGCCCCCGACGGATCTCGGAAGGCCCGGTGGTCACCGCGGACAGACCGAACGACCCGCTGGTGTTCACCGGCGGTGGCTGCACCGAGCTTACGCTCAATCTCTTGTTCGATACCACGCTGCCATCGCCGACACCGCTCCCCGAGGACGTACGAGCGCTGACGGCGCCGCTGTGGCGGGCGGCGCAAGGCGCTTCCGGCGGCGCCGGCGGTGGCCGTGCGCCGGCGCTGCGATTCTTCTGGGGCAAATGGAACATGCTGGGGGCGATTAGCGCCCTCGCCGAGCGCCTCGAGTACTTCACGGCATCGGGCCAAGCACGTCGGTCGTGGTTGCGTTTGCGGCTCCTCGAACTGGCCGAGGACACGGCGGGCGCCGGGCACCAGCTTGCTTCCGGTCTCGAGCCGGGAGTGCCGGCGGAGTCGGCTGCCCCTCTCCGGTCGCCAACGGGTTGGGCGCCTTCCGTCCTTACCGAGACCGGCGGCGAAGGGCGGCGGGGCGTCGCCGATGAACTCGCGGGCGCGCGTTCGGCCCCCTCCGACTACCTTGCGGAACTGCTGCAAGCGGATGTCCCGCTCGACGCGTTGGGCCGGCCGCCATGGATATAGTCACCCTCTTTCCCGAGATGCGCATCGAGGTGGCTGGGGTGCCGTTGCCGCAGGCCAGGATGGCGGCGCTTGTCGATCTCGTCGTTCGGCAGCAGGTCTCGGCGCCAAGCCAGTGCATCCTTTCCTTCCTGGATACGGACGGGAGCCTCGGCGCGCAAGCGGCGATCAAGCCAGGCGACTCCCTGGACGTGTTCATAAGCGACCGCCTGCTGTTCACCGGCGAAGCGACAGGGATCGCCTGCATATACAGCGCCGCCGGCGAACCGAAGGTGGAGGTTCGCGGCTACGACCGGCTGCACCGATTGCGGAAGTCCCAACCGGTGCGGGCGCACGTCCAGGTCACGACCGCGGAATTGGCGCGGGAGCTCGTGTCGGAGGCCGGATTCTCGCTGCGCGCTTCGCACGACGGGCCTCTTCTCAGTACGTTCCAGCATCGTCAGTCCGATTTCGAGCTGCTGCTGGATGTGGCCCGGCGCGCCGGCCTCTATTTCTTTGCCCGCCAAGACGAGGTGGCGCTGTTCAGCGGCGCCGGAAACGGCGAGGCCGCCGTGCCTCTGCGCCTCGGGAACTCGCTTTTGGAAACGCGCGTCGATCTCAATGGCGATCCGGCCTGTAGCAGCGTCAGCGTCGCTGGCTGGAGCCCGCTTCGGGCGGTCGTTCACAGCGCCACCGTCTCCGGCGCCCGCGTTCCCCATCGCGGTTTTGGGCAGCTGGACGTCGGCGCCGTCGGCGGCGAACACGAGGCGCACATCGCGGACCAGGTGCTCGACAGCGACACCGCCGCCGAAGCTTTGGCGCAATCGGTCATGGATCGCCGTGGTGCAGCGATCGCAACCTTATGGGGCGTCGCGGAGGGCCGGCCCGAGTTGATGCCGGGCGCGCTGATCGAAGTGCAGGGTCTGCCGCCGCACCTTGCCGACCGATATGTTCTGACGTCGGCGGTCCACAGCGTCACTCGCCAATCCGGCTACACCGTCGAAGTGGACACGTCGCCGCCTCTGCCGCAACCGCAACGTCACGAGGCAACCGCGACGCTCGGCCACGTATCGCGGGTGGACGACCCCGACCACTTCGGGCGTGTCCGGGTGACCTTGCCAAGCCTGGGCGACCTGGAGACCGACTGGCTTCAGGTCGTGGTTCCCGCCGCCGGTCCCGACAAGGGCCTGATCTCATTGCCCGACGTCGAAGACAAGGTGCTTGTCCTTTTCCTCGGCGGCGAACCGACGCAGGGCTTGGTGCTGGGCGGCCTGTACGGCCAGGAAAAGCCTTACGACGCCGGCGTCGACAGCGGTCGCACATCTCGCTTCTCGTTCCGCACCGGGAAAGGACAATACATCCGCCTGGATCAGGGCGAAGACGCGATCACGGTCGAAAATGCCGAAGGCGCGCGGCTGGAGATTCGCAAGTCCGAGATTCAGTTGCGCGCCACCGAGAAGATGATCATCGAAGCGCCGAACGGATCGATCGTCATCAAGGCGCAGAAAATTGACTTCGAGCGAGGCTAGCATGATCTGGCTGACCGAGGACGCCGTGCTGTGCTGCGATCACGAGGCGGGCCTTGTGCGCATCGTCGGGACGCAGGATCTCGTCACCGTGGCAGGCCGCGCCGTGCTGGTGCAATCCAACCCCGAGAGCCGGCCGATCGTTGGCTGCCCGAATGTCGGTCCGACCATCAAGCCATGCCTGCAGACCCTCAAGGTCGAAAAGGGCTACTCTGCATTCGTTCGCATAGACGGCAAGGCGGTTTGCCTCGACACCGTCTCCGGCCTCACGGACGGCACGCCGCCGGGCACTATCAAGTACTCGGTGCGGTCGCCCGGTCAGGCTCTGGTCGGGGCAGACGGGTGAGGCGCGAAACCGAACGCGGTTGGCGCTTCCTTGTTCCGGATATCGAAGCGCCGACCACCGCTGCCGGGCTGGCGGTCTCGGCAAGGGGCGGCGTCGACATGATCGAGGGAGAGGCCGGCGTCCGCCAAGCGCTTCTGCTTCTGTTGATGACCGTGCCGGGTGAGCGACTCATGAGGCCGGACTACGGCTGCAATCTGCGGCATCTGTGTTTCTGGCAGAACGACGCGACGACGGCGGGACTGGTGATTCATTACGTCCGGCAAGCTTTGGCGAGGTGGGAGCCGCGGATCGAAATCGTGCGGCTCGACGCGGTCCGCAACGAGGCTGAGCCTTCGCGGCTGGACATTCTGCTGGATTACCGCCTGCGCGAGACCCAGCGCATGGAGACGTTCGCGCTATCGCTCGATCTGATGTCGCCGGAGGGACCATGATCGGGTCGCCGCCCAAACTGGACGATCGCACGTTCCGTCAGCTTGTCGACGTCGCCGTTGCCCGGATTCGGCAGGAATGCCCCGAATGGACGGATTTTCGCGCCGGTGATCCGGGAATAGTCATCCTTGAGGCGTTCGCCTACCTCACCGGCGTCATGCTGAACCGGCTGAACCGGCTTCCTGAAAAGGCGTACATCGAGTTTCTCAGGCTGATGGGGGTTCGGCTGCAGCCGCCGTTCGCCGCCTCGGTCACCCTGCACTTCAGTCTCGCCGTCCCCGTCGCGCGCCCCGTCAACATCCCGCGGGGAACCCGGGTTACGACCGGCCGCTCGCAGGGATCCGCCGAGCCGCCGACTTTCTCAACGATGCGCGACGTGACCATCAAGCCCGGCGAAACCAGCGTCGACGTGGTCGGGTACCATGGGCAGCTCGTAAGCTGGGAGGCGGCAGGCCAGGGAACTGGCTTGCCGAGACACTATGTTCGGGTCGCGCGGCCTCCGATCGTCGCGCCGACCGGGGACGAACTCGACTTGGTGGTCGGGGTCGAAGCGCTCGAGAACGAAGTGGATCCGGCGGATCGAGCGGTTCAGGTTGGCTCAAAGACGTTTCGAATCTGGCGGGAAGTCGAGAACTTCGCCAACAGGGCGCCGCACGAGGCGGTCTATGTTGCGGATCGCCTCTCCGGGCTCATCATGTTTGCGCCGGACCTGCAGCTGCACGGCGGCGGTGACGATGCAGCAGACGTCATCGCCCTCGGCGCGGTGCCGGGCGCCGGAAGGCAAATCGTCGTCAGCTACCTGACCGGCGGCGGCGTCGACGGGAATGTCGCCGCCGGGAGCTTGACTGTCCTGCGCGATCCCTTCAACGGACTTCAGGTGACCAACCTGGAACCCGCGACCGGCGGGCGCGCCGGCGAAACGCTAGAAAACGCGATGATCCGCGGCCCGAAGGAGCTTCATTCCCTTCAGCGCGCCGTCACCGCCCAGGACTATGAGCTGGTGGCGCAACGGGTCTCCGGCGCCATCGATCGGGCCAATGCGTTTACAGAGGCGATGCTGTGGAAGCATGCGCGGCCGGGCTCGGTCCTGGTTCTACTGGTGCCTCACGTCCCGCTGGCCGCTCGCGACAACGGCCGCGTCGGCGCCGATCAGCTGGTTGCGCATCAGAAGGAAGACGACCGCGCCCGCGTTCTTTCTGCCCTGGATGAGCGGTGCACCCTGGGGACGCTGTGCCGGGTCAACTGGACCCGCTACAAGAGCGTACAGATCGAAACCCGCATCGTCGTTGCCCGGGAGGAGAACAAGGCGGCGGTTCGCGATCGGGTCTTGGCGCGCTTGTACCAGCGGATCAATCCGTGTCCGTCGCCGCCGGGTTGGAGCGGCTGGCGATACGGAGAGGCGCTCCGGGACTGGCACGTCTACGAACTCATTCGGTCGGAACCGGGCGTCCAGTACGTGGACTCGATCCGGCTCTCTGTGGAGTCGGCGCCGGAGAAGCATGTCTACGCCCTCGCCTCCGACGCCTTCCAACCGCGCACCTTCTACGCCGCGACGGAGCACCTGTTGTTCCGCACGAGCAACGGCGGCGACGGATGGGAGTTGATCAACGAGTTCCCGGGTGAGACCGTCACCGTTCTGCGCTGCTCGACGCGGGAGAGCGGCAGCGGCCCGCATCGCGCGGGTCTGGTCGTCGTCGCGACGAAGATGGCGCCACCGGAAGAGCGTTCGCGCGTGCACGTCACCACAGACTGCGGCGAAACCTGGCGCATGCTGGGACAGATGGATTTCGCGATCGAAGACGTCGCGCTGCTGTTTCGCGATGGCGAGCCGATCCTTCTTCTCGCCACCGACGCCGGGCTGTTCGAGATCACTCTTCGGGACGATGCCGTGCCGTTGCAGATCCTGGTAGATCCTGCCAATCAGGGACTTGGATTTCGCGTCATCGCCATCTCGACAGACGTCTCCGGGATCACCCGCGTCGCGGTGGCGACCTGCGGCGACAAGGGCGTCTGGCTGTCCCACCAGGGCGGCCGCCGCGAGACGTTTCACAAGATCGGTCTGGAGGGCGAAATGGTTCGCCGGCTTGCGGTACAGCATGACGGGCCGCATGCCTACTTGTGGGCCGGAATCTACGAAGCGGGCGAGGGCGCCGGCAAAGGCTGCTTCCGCTATCGTCTGACGGCGTCGTCCGACCTGGTCCTGGGCTGGGAGCCGTTCGGCACGCGATGGCAGGGCGGCAGCTGTCGATCGTTGACGTTTCACGGACGGACGGTGGTCGCGGGGACACGGCTTGCCGGCGTCGTCTGGCTGGATCCCACGACCGCAGACCCGGCCTGGAACGTGCCGGAGATCGGCTGCGGCCTGCCGTTGCGCACTGCCAGCGGTTTGCACCCGATCGACGCCGTTGCCGGAACCGCTGATGGCTCACTGGTGCTGGCTTCCGGCATCGAGGGAATCTACCGTGCCGCACGCCCCGACGGCCGGTACGAAAAATGCTCCCGCAAGACTTACGAAGACCGCGTGACGATTCCGGCCACATGGCTGTTCTGTTCCGGCTGTCACGATGTCCAGGTGTTGAGCGAAGATGAGACGAACTGAGATCGAAGACCTCTTGCCGGAGGTGTTTCGAAGGACAAGCCGCGATGGCAATCCTCTGCGGGCGCTGCTGAGCGTGATGGAAGAGATGCACGCGCCGTCGGAAGTCGCCTTCGAGAACATCGACAGCGTGCTCAACCCCTATCGCTGCCCCGACGAATTCGTCGTGTACCTCGCCCACTGGGTGGACTTGGCCCGCATTCTCGTCGGCGACGACGGCGCCGGCGGGGGGGGCAGGAAAGGGATCTCGAGCGGAGCCGGCAATCTTCGCGAACTGATCATGATCGCCTCCTACCTGTCGCAGTGGCGCGGCACCCGGCGCGGGCTGGTGCGGTTTCTCGAGACGGCGACCGGCATCACCGGTTTTCGCATCGAGGAAGACATACCCGACCTCGAGGGGCGATCGCGAACCTTCCATATCCGGGTGACGGTGCCGCCTGCAGCGGCGATCCACGAGACCCTGATCAGACGCATCGTGGACGCCGACAAACCGGCCTACGTCAGTTTCGACTTGGTTTTCGAAGAAGCGGCACAGGATCAGGGAGAACCGCGCGGGAGCGGAGTATAGAGAAGTATGCCGTCAACCGAAATCGGCCGATGGCATTTACTTACTCTATTGTATAATGATTTAAAGCACGACCACGCGGTAAAATCGCCCGCACCGTGCTCAAGTGCAACTTTGACCGAGGAGGATCGCCATGGTACTGCCGATCATAGGCTTGATATTCGGTGCACTGCTCATTCTGGACGGGATCTTCGGATGGGGCCTGGTTCGCGTGGTACCGGGCGCGCCCGGCTCCAAGAACAGGACGTACGTCCGTATCTCGGAAGCAATAGTCGGCGTCATCTTCATCGTCTTGGCGGTGATCGAGCTGTCCGCTTGAGGTGACGGCTTCGCGAGGGTACGGACTTGGGACAAGAGTCTGACGACGCAAACGAAGCGTGCCGGTGCCCGGCGGAATACGGACACCGGCGCTGCAACGATGAACACGACGGAGGGCTTGGATGGCGGCAATAGCGACGATCACGGCGTCACAGACGGCGCTGAAGCTGGATAGCGCGGGGCGCGGCGAACATCACTTCACGGTGACGAACGTGACCGACCGGCGCATCCAATTCGGGTTCCGGGTCATCGCCGATTCCGGACCGCCGGGTGCTGTTTTCGGGGAAGGCGACGACCTCAAGGATCGGACGCTCGGGCCGAACGAGACCACCAAGCTGGTGGTGCATATCGCGGTTCCGAACAATACGCCGAGGGGCCAGTATCCGCTCCGCCTGCGTGCGTACGACACGACCCGGCCCGGGGACCTCTACACCGACGGTCCGACGGAGATGCTGGAAGTGTCCGGCGGCAAGGTCGAGGAGCCGGACCGGAAGATCCCGTGGATGGTGATCGCCGTCGTCGCCGCCGTGATCGTCATCGGCGGGGCGGTTGGGGCGTATTTCTTCCTTCGCGACGGGGGAGACGCGATGATCGCCGTTCCTGACGTCACGACTAAACCGTTCGATCAGGCGAACGCGGCGATGACGGAAAAGGGTTTCGCCGTGTCCCGGGAGAACGTGGAGAGCAAGCAAGCTGCAGGGACCGTCGTCGGAACTCGTCCTCCCGCTGGCCAGGAGTTGGAGAATGGGGGCACCGTCACGCTTTTGGTGTCCACCGGAAGCCAGACGTTCAACCGTCCGATGTACAAGGGACACCGGCTGGACTGGTGTTTGAAATGGGGGCAGCATTGCGGCGCGCCGGCGTCAACGGCGTGGTGCCGGACCGAGGGTTTCCAGGGCGCGAGCGCCAACGTGAAAGCCGACGACATCGGAAGTCCCAACGCACCGACGTTCGTCATGGGCGACGACAAACTGTGCACCGACCGCGTCTGCGACGGCTTCGAATCGATTACCTGCAGCAATAGCGTGCAGCCGGACGCCGTGCGTGTGAACTTCTTGGCAGAAATTCTCCGGGACAACAGCGCCCTCAGGAGCAGGATACTGATTCCCAGGCCGCAATGACCTCGACAAGGTGCTCCAAGTGAAGAGCCCAAAGCGCTTTTTTGTTCTGCTTGCGGTGCTGGCGGCGCTATGCATCGCCGGCGTCGGCGGCAGCCTGTTTGGTGGCAGCGATGCCGGCGATCGCGATGTCGGCAGCCTTGCAAAGAGCTTGGAAGCGTCGATCGGAAGCTGGTTCGTCAGTCCGGTAGACACGCGCGACCTGAGCGCCGGAAGCAACTGCAATCTACAGAACGACAACCTCACGATCGCCGCCGGGGGTGCGTGCGCCGTGAGCATCGGACGCTCCGAGACCGTCCGGCGGCGCCTTGATGTGGCACTGCAGACGCCGGGACTCGTCCAGGCCCGGCTCCAGCCGGCGACGCCACCGGCCGACGACAAGCCGCGGCCGGTGGCGGGCGAGATCATTTTGCGCAACCCGTCCTCGACGAGCGCCAGGACGAACCAACAGGAAGCGTCGTTCCCGGTCTACGGCGAAGGCGGGGTGCTCCACTTCAGCAACTGCCAAGCCGGGCGTTCGACGATGCCGGTTTGCGTATTGCGTCTCCGCTGATTCGCGTCATGCGCTCCCACGATCGACCCGGAGCGCCTTCACGACGGACGTGATCGAACCGAACAAGAAGAAGATCGCCCAGATCACCGCCAGGATGGCGGCGATCAGCGCCCCCACCGCGTCGGTAATGCTGACCAGAATGATCGGCACGAAGCCGTGCAGGAAGCTGACGACGACAGTCGCGAGCAGCGATGTCAGGATGATGAGGACGAGACCCTTGCTTTCCAGAAATCGTTGCTGTGCGAGGACCAGACACACGGCGAATGCAAGTTTCAGGAACAGAGTGAAGGCGAGCAAGACTGCGGCGCCGCCCCGGTCGAAGAAGCCCCAGATCGCCATGTAGGCGATGGTGCCGAAGGGCGCCGCCACGAACAGCCCGACCATGGTCAGCAGCATCTGGATCGCGATGAAGATCAGGACGATGGCGGCGATGGCCATCAGCAGCGCGAAGATGAACGTGGCAAGGCCCTGGACTCTCCCATGTACCCGCGCCGGTACGAACAGCGACACGCCCATCAAGCCCACCGTGAACAGGATCAGGCCGTCGATCAGAGCGAGATAAGGGATCCCCAGCCCCGGCGGAGCGTCTCCACGGCTTCCGCTGTTGAGGTCCGCCATCGTCTTATTGACGTCGACGGCGGGATCGATCGCGGCAATCGACTTTCGCATTTGGGCGGGGTTTGGTTCAACCGCGCCGATGCCGAAAGACGCGCCGATTTCGACGAGAACCGCCACAAATATGAGCGCGACCGCAAGTAAGAACAGCGGTTTTCGAAGTTCATCCATCTCTTTACCTCTCACAGGCCGTTACCGATGAGTATGAACGGCGCCCAATAGTACGGATGCTTGAGACGGTCGACGATATGATGATCCGTTTCTTGTTCCGACAGGCGCATCGCGCCGCGGTCTAGATCCGCCAGTACCTGCGGGTCGCTTTCGATGAGTTCGATCTGGGCCCGCTGCAACGCTTCTGCCTTGCCGATGTCGCGGTCTTGCAGGTGGCGATAGAAGGCGTTCATCAACGCCTGGGTGCCGCCGTCATCGACCTTCCAGAGCGATGCGACCGAGGCGGCCGCGCCGCTTTTCTGCATCAGCCAGCCGAAGCCGAGGATCTCGACGCCGCTTCCGCCACCGACGGCCGTTTCGCACGAGCTGAGCACCATCATCTCGACATCGGTCAGGGACCAGCCCTTGAGTTCCTCCAGCCTGAGGACGCCGCCATCGCCGAACACGATGAACGAGTTCATCGGCGAGCCCGGCAGGAACTCCGCGTGTGTGGCGAGGTGCACGACGGAGTGCTGATTGGCGTACCGCCTTACCGCTCCGGCGGAGAACGCCACATCGGCGAGCCTCGTCATTTCGGGAACGAGACCGGCAAGGTTTTCGATCTCGGCGTTCGCCCCGGGAAGGCCGGTGAAGGGCCAGCTCTTGTCACCGACGACAACCACCCGATCCGTGGCGCCGAACGCGCCCGCGAGGACGCGCATCGGGCCGGATGGTGGCGCCTGCGCGAAGTTGGTAAGACCCAGGGCAGAGACGTAGTTTATTGCGAAGCGCTCCGCCAGCCACCGCCCCTGCCGGTCCTGCAACGCACCCAATGGCACATATCGAAGCTGCCCGTCGGGGATATAGACGATGTGCGTCGTTTCCAACTCGGCGAAGACGGGCTCGAAGCGCTCGATCAGCCATCCGTACAGCGTTTGAGCGTGCTTCGACGCGTCGCCGGATCGGCCGGCAAGAGCCGAACGCAGGTTCAGGATCTCGCGATCGAGAACATCGCGCGACACATCGACCGAGTGGCGAAACGGTCCGCCGAACTTCGTCGTCAGCAACACCTCCATCCGGTCCTCGAGGACGATCGGGTAGAGAGCAACGGCGTGCGGCGGCAGCCTCTTGCGGATCGTCTGCAGTTGTGCAGGGTCGACCGTCTCGCCGGAGGCCTCGGTGCTTCTTTCCGACATCAGATCCCGGACCTCGGGGCTTTCGATGAACTGGTGGAAATCGTCCATGAGCGCGTCGGACTTCTCGATCAGTTCGTCGTAGCGCGCGTCATCCGCCCCCGAACGCAACAGGTCATGCAGGACGAGAAGATCGACGATGAGTTGCTCCAGCCGCTGCTCCTCGTCCGTCAGATCGACACCATCCGAGGCCGCCTCGCTGGACCGGACGATGTGCAGGAAGTCGTCCAGTTCCTGAATCTTCAAGAGGTCCAGCACCGCCTGCGCTTCGGGGAGCCGCTCCTGACGGAGGAGGAGGTCGGCCAGGCGCCGGTAGGTGTCCGAGATCTCGCGGGCGTACGACGCTTGCTGTTCGCGCTGCAGTCGGCGCAGCCCGGTCCGGATCTTCTCCGTCACGTTGACGGACTGCTTGTAAAAGACGATCGCGACTTCTGGGCGCTGTTCCGCCTCCATGACGGACCCGATGTTGCTCAAGATCTCGAGCTCAGCGGCGGAAAGACCGACGGCCCTCGCCTTCGCCAGCGCGAGAAAGTAGAATTGTAGCGCGTCCTGATACTGACCGAGTACTTCGTGTGCCTTGCCGATACTGTCCAGCGTGTTGGCGAGCCCAACTGTGTTTCCGAGGGATTCGAATGTGGTGGCGGCTTCGCGCAGAAGCGGAAGCCCCTCGGCCGGCTTTCCCGTCGCGGCGTAAAGGTATCCCAGATTGTTGAGTGTCTCGGCTTCGCCCAATCTGTCTCCCACTTGGTGCCGGATTGCCAGCGCCTCCCTGTAGAGTTCCTGTGCCTGCCGATTTTCGCCTTGCCGCTGATGCAGGAAGGCGATGTTGTGCAGCGTCGTGGCAAAGCCGTCCCGGTCGCGATCGCGCCGCAGTTCGAGCGCCGACCGATAATGCTCGCGCGCTTGATCGGCTTGGCCCAACGCGGCATAGACCAAGCCCAACTTGTTCTCGACGGAAGCTATCTCCAAAGGCTCCGGCTCGGACAAGGACGCCAGGATAGATTTTGACTGCTGATAGTGGTCGATGGCGTCGGCGTACAACGCCTGTTCGTAGCGTAGCATCGCGATATTGGAGAGCGTCCGCGCCTCGCCCTGCGGGCTGCCAGTTTGGCGGCGAAGGGCGAGGGACTGGCGGTAGAGACGATCCGCCGCCTCGAAGTCGCCCAACCCGAAATGGAGCGTACCCATGCTGTTCAGGATCGCGCCACGATCCGAGGCGTCCGCTTCTTCGTCGAACAGATCCAGGGCCTGACGATATGCGGCGATGGCGCCCTTCTTGTCGCCGTCCGCTTCCAGCTTCAGAGCTTTCTGTAGCGCTTGCCGTTTCGCCAGAACCGCTGCGGCCCGCTCGCGGAGTTGCGATGCTTCGTCTGGCGGACTCTCAAGCTCCGGCGAACCGCTCGGCTTCGACGAGCCCATCGGCATTTGGGCCGGCTGCAGAGCCAGGCTTGGCGACGGAGGAGGGGGCCCGCTGAGGGTCAGCAGAAAGGCCAAGCCGCAAGCCGACCTCGCCAGCCCCAGGCGCCGCAACAGAATCAGCAGGCCACCAACACCCGTCATTGACTTTGCTTGCGATTACGCTGAGTCATTTCGCTGCTTCACCGAGTGGTCGGCAGTGCAGGCCTATTGCAGCCGGAGATCGATCAGAGCCGCCTCACGCTGCAGCCGTTCCGCCTCCTGCTCGAGTTGTGCCGCCTGGGTCTCCAGTGCCTGCTGCTCCCGCTCCAGTTGCTCCAGGCGCGCCTGCAGATCGTCCTCGGCCGGATCCTGGCTGCCGACGACGCGGAAAACAGTTCGCGGCGGCTCTTCCGTGTCCGGCTGCGTGATGACGGGCGCCGGCGAGAGGACCCGCGGGTGCGGCGACGGGCGCGGCTCGTAACGCCGCTGCCCGGCGGCGGTCCGCATCGTCTCCGGTCGGACCATGGCGGCGCGGAGTTGGGCACGTTCGGGCACTGCTCCGGTGTCCGTCGAAAAAGTTCTGGATTGGGACGGCGCAGATAGCATTCGTGCTTGTGTCTGCGCGCTGGGCTGATTGGCGAGTTGTTGGCGCTCCCTCTCGATCTCTTCGGCCCTGGCGTAGAGTTGCTGCGCCTGTCTGGATGCCGCGGCCGCGCGCTGCTCCAACTGCGCCTTTCTCTGCATCAGGGATCCCGTCGAGCCGTAGCTCGTCGGCGCGTCGGGGGAAGTTGTTGGTGGCTGCTGCGGAACGCACGAGACCGCCAGGAACGTTCCGAAAATGAAGACCGGGTAATGGTGTCTCACGTTCGCCTCCTCTGCTGAGGTCCGGCGTCCCGCCACGCTGTCTTTTTCTTGTCGGGGCTCCGATTCTACGCCGGATCAATGTCAATGCAGGGTCTGCTCCGTTGCGCAAGTCAGGATGCCGGCCCTCGACCTCTTAATCTATGAACCATGTCACAGAGCGCCGGCAGTCGCTCGGCACCGCGTCTCGGCGAGCAGGCGCCTGCATCGTTCGCTCTCCCATCAAGCTCCAGGCGCTAGCGTCCGAACCAAGGCTGAAACAGCGTGTCTGACGGCGCCTCGCCGCCTCGTGGCAGTTCCCGCTCGGCGGCCGGCGCAGGCGGCATGGCGCCGACCGCTGCCGCGCCGGCGGCATTCAGTCCCGCCGCGACGCTGAACACGGTCAGCGAGTTCAGCAGATAGAAAACTGCCCTGATCGCAAGGATCTTGATTGTGGTGTCGAACAACAGGACGACGCCGAACAGCAAGCTGAGGGCCAACCCCGTCCAGGCGCCGGGAAAACCGAGTTCGCGAACGAGCGTTCCCGTGATCATCGTCACTGACGCGCCCGCGACGAGTGGCGTCAGCATCGGCTTCGATCGCAGAAAATCTTCCATCGGCTCACCCCTGCTCGGATTGTCTGTTCTCTCGCTGCCCGTTTTCCCGCTGATCCTAACCCGCAGTTTAGGATCATCCGGGTGCCTACTCAACTGGGTCTGAAGGTGTGCTATGCAAATCAAGGCGATTACATACAAACAACATCCTCGCAAGTGCAGGGGCCTCCGGCGAACCCGCGTGGTTCATGAAGGCCCGCGGCGCCTGATGGCCGCATCATAAGGCCGGACACACGACCGCACCGCGACACATGTCCCAAACCAACAGAGATCGCGCTGGTCCTCCCGCCATGCCTCTTCTGCGCTACCTGCACTGACGACGGCGTAGCTCCCGCCAGTCCGAGCGGGCGGCTGACGCAGAAACGTCATCAACCAATCATGTCGACATCATCGGCTGGTCATCGTCCCGACCTAAGGGTGGGCCGCAATCCGTCCCGCTCCAGGCTCGTTACGCAGGCCTTCGGGGGCCCGATTGCACTTGGCGAGGGACTCCGCAGGGAAAGCGGGCACGCCGTAGCACCCAGTAGACAGATTACCCGATAGACAGATCAAGAGCAGGGCAACAACCGCGATGGACGAGGGAGCAGATAAATGGCAATCGAATTGACGCGTATCGGCGCGTACCGTTCCGGCGTGTTCGATCAGGGTGCGGCCGAGATTTCGGCGTTCGATCCGGTAACCCAGCGGCTGTTCGTGGTCAACGGCGCCGAAGAGGATGCTGCGGGCAACTCCAGGCTGCCCGGCGTCGACGTGCTCGACCTGTCCGACCCGGCCGCGCCCGAACTGTTGTTCTCGCTCGACTTCTCTGGCCGGGCGGCCACCAGCGTGGCGGTCGCCAACGGCATGCTCGCGGTCGCGCTCCCTCAGGATCCGGTGACCGATGCCGGCGAGGTCGCCTTCTTCCCGACCTCGGTCGGCGTCCAAGGCTTCAGCCTCGGGCGTGTGACGGTGGGCGCCCTGCCCGACATGCTGACTTTTGCGCCCGATGGCCAGCGGATCCTGGTCGCAAACGAAGGCGAACCCGACGAAGGCGTCGATCCCGAAGGCTCGATCTCGATCATCGATCTTAGCAGCGGCGTGATCGGTGCGACCGCCCGTTCGGTCGATTTCTCGGCCTTTACCGGCCTCGAAGAGACACTGCGCGCCAAGGACGTGCGCATCTTTCCCGGCAAGACCGCAGCCGAGGACTTCGAGCCCGAGTATATCGCGATCAGCCCCGACGGCAGCACCGCCTTCGTCACGTTGCAGGAGAACAACGCGTTTGCGGTCGTCGACATCGCCGCCGGCGCGGTGCTGGACATCGTGCCCCTCGGCCACAAGAATCACGGCAGCGCCCAGCCGACGGTCACCACATTCGATCTGACCGACCAGTTGCCGCTGCTCGGTATCACGCCGCACGGCCAGGAGATCGACCTCGGCGGGCTGTCGGGGTTGTTCTACGACGGGATGACCACAAGCGGTCTCTACCGCTTCTATACACTGCCCGACCGAGGGCCGAATGCCGCCACTTCGGACCTGAATGGGGACGGCAGCGCCGACCGGCCGTTCGTCCTGCCGGAATATCAGGCGCGGATCGTCGAGGTCCTGGTCGATCCAGCCTCGGGTGAGGCGCGGATCGGCGACCAGTTGCCGCTCAGCCGGGAAAACCCGTTGCAGAACGGCAGCTTCTTGCCGATCACCGGCATCTCCAACAACAGTGAAGACGAGCCGCCGGTGAACCTGCACGGCCAGCCGCTGCCGTTTGATCCGTTCGGCGGAGACTTCGAGGGCATCGCCGTCGAAACGGCCGATCACAGCTACTGGATGGTCGATGAGTACCGCCCCGCAATCTATCACTTCAGTGCCGGCGGCGTCTTGATCGACCGCTTCGTGCCAGAGGGCACGGCGGCCGCGGTCGGCGCCGCGGAAGGCACCTATGGCAGCGAGACCCTGCCCGAGGAGTACGCGAACCGCCGGCCCAACCGCGGCTTCGAGGCGGTCGCGATCGACGAGGACGAAGGCATCGTCTTCGCCTGGATCCAGACGCCGCTCGCCAATCCGGATCGGGCCACCTCCGATGCCTCGGACGTGATCCGCATCCTGGGCATCGACATCGAGACCGGCGCGCCGGTCAAGGAGTTCGTCCAGCTTCTTGAGGCGCCGGGGTTCCGCGATGGCAATGTCGACAAGATCGGTGATGCGGTCTTTGCCGGCAATGGCCGGTTCTTCGTCAACGAGCGCGACGACAGCCTCGAGGCCTTCGGCAAGAAGTTCGTGTTCGAGATCGACACCAGCTTTGCCACCAACGTCCTCGGCATGACCTTCGATGGCGACAGGACCCTTGAGCAGTTGACGGCCGAAGATTTCGCAACGCTCGGCATCACGCCGGTCGCCAAGACCAAGGTGCTCAACCTGCCGTCGATCGGCTACGACGGGGTGGACAAGTCGGAAGGCCTCGCCCTGCTGCCCGACGGCCGGCTGGCGGTGCTCAACGACAACGACTTCGGCCTGCTCGATCAGCCGGCGCCCGGCGACGGAACGGTGGCGCTCAGTCCCGACCGGACGAAGTCGGTTCTCGGCCTCATCGCCTTCGACGGCCAGAGCAACGGTCTCGACGCGAGCGACAGCGACGACGCGATCGCCATTCAGAACTGGCCGGTTTTCGGGATGTACATGCCGGATGCGGTCACCAGCTTCGCAGCCAAGGGCCAGACCTTCTATGTCACCGCCAATGAGGGCGATGCCCGCGACGAAGTCGAACGGATTGGCGATCTCGCGCTCGATCCGGAAGCGTTCCCGGACGCCGCGGCGTTGCAGGAAGACGAAAATCTGGGCCGGCTCGAAGTCTCGACGATCGACGGCGATCCGGATGGCGATGGCGACTTCGATCAGCTGTTCAGCTACGGCGCCCGCTCATTCTCCATCTGGGATGCCTTCGGCAATCTCGTGTTCGATTCCGGCGATCAGATCGAACAGATCACCGCCGAGCGCTTTCCGGAGTTCTTCAACGCCTCCAACGACGGCAATGAGTTCGATAGCCGCAGCGATAACAAGGGACCGGAGCCGGAGGGCGTGACGGTGGCCCAACTTGGCGATCAGACCTACGCCTTTATCGGCCTGGAGCGGATCGGCGGGGTGATGGTCTACGACGTCTCCGATCCGCATGCCCCGACCTTCGTCGACTACGTCAACGACAGGGATTTCGCCGGCGATCCGGAGAACGATGCCGCGGGCGACCTCGGCCCGGAGGGTTTGACAGTGATCACAGCCGACGAGTCGCCGAACGGCGCCCCCCTTCTGGTGGTCACCAACGAGGTGAGCGGCTCGACGAGCATCTATCAGATCGACCTCCTCGCCTAGCCGAGACCGATCGTCCAGCCACCGCCCGGGGTACCGTTACCGCAGTACGATACCCCGGGCACCCGCCGCAGACCTCACGCCTCCTGTATGGTTGACATGCCAGATCGAGTTACGGTGTCTTCATCTGCGAACCGCCCTGACATGCGAGTACATAAACCCGGCCACGGCGACGCATGTAAAAAACATATCATGTAAATTCCATACACGGGTCATCCTAAACCCTCTATAGTTTCTTGTAGACCGAAGCGTCAAAGCCGCCTTGTATTGAATTTTTGTACGGTGCGCTGAGGACAAGGCTGCTGGATACTTCTGGCCATCGTGCACGGCGGTCTGGGCTGCGCGACGTAGTTTGCCGCAGCGAGGCGAGATGTGCGTCAACATCAGGAGGGAGTGGTGGCGTTGAAACTGCAGCTTCTGCACGCTTCGGACCTCGAGGGTAGCGTCGACGCCATCGGCCTCGCCCCGAACTTCGCGGCAATCGTCGATTTCCTGGAAGACGACGGCAGCGTCGACGCCTCGTTGACGATCTCCGCCGGCGACAACTGGATATCCGGGCCCTTCTACAGCGCGGCCGGCGACAGTTCGCTGCGGGCGCCCCTCAACGACGCCTACAACCGGCTGTTCAGCACGACTGCTCCGGAGACCTTCGCGGATCTGCGCGAAGCGGCCGGCAGGGTCGACATCACCTTGATGAACATCATCGGCTTCGATGCGTCGGCACTTGGCAACCATGAGTTCGACCTCGGCACGCGCGAGATCAGCGATATCATCGCCGCCGACTTCCGCGGCGCCGGGCTTGCCGACGACCGCTGGGCCGGCGCCCAGTTCCCGTACCTCGGCGCAAACCTCGACTTCGCCGCCGACCCCAACCTGGGACGCCTATTCACCGATGCGGTGCTGCCGAACACCGCGTTCGCCTCCGGGCCGGAGCAATCGCTCGTGGGCGCCGCGGCGCCGAAGATCGCGCCCTCGACGACCATCGCGCTCGACGGCGAGTTGATCGGCGTAGTCGGCGCGACCACGCCGCTCCTCGGCCAGATCTCCTCGCCCGGCGCGACGACGGTGAAGGACCCGGGAGCCGGCACAAACGACATGGCGGCACTGGCGAGCATTCTGCAGCAGGCGATCGACGCGCTGAAGGCCGAGGGTATCAACAAGATCATCCTGACCACCCACCTTCAGCAACTGGCGCTTGAGAAGACGCTGGTCCCGCTCCTGAGCGGCGTCGACATCTCGATCGCGGTCGGTTCCGACAGCATCCTTGCCAACCCGGACGATTCGCTCAACCCGGGTGACGTGGCGGTGGACGGCTATCCGCTCGTGACTACCGACAAGGACGGCGATCCGGCGGTCATCGTCTCCACCGGCGGCGAATACTCGTACGTCGGCCGCCTGGTCGTCACCTTCAACGACGACGGCCTGCTTGTCGATGCGGCGGGCGCCCCGATCGACGCAGTCACCGATCTCGATCTTGCCGTGAACGGGCCGATTGCCACCACCGAAGAGAACGTTGCCGCACTGTGGGGAAGCCTCGATGGGGGCTTTGCCGAGGGCAGCAAGGGGGCCGAGGTGAAAACGCTGGTCGATGCCGTCGCCATCGTCGTCAACGATCAGGACGGCAACGTTTTCGGCCATTCTGACGTGTTCCTTGAAGGCCGGCGCACCGCCGTCCGCACCGAGGAAACCAACCTGGGTAATCTTTCGGCGGACGCGAACAAGGCTACGGCGCAAGCAGCCGACGCCACCGTCCTCGTCTCGATCAAGAACGGCGGCGGCATTCGCAACGCGATCGGCACGATCGTCGAGGAGCCGGAAGGCTCCGGCAACTACGTGACCGCGCCGACCGCGGCCAACCCCGAAGCCGGCAAGCAGGCGGGGCAGATCTCCCAACTCGACATCGCCGATTCGCTGCGCTTCAACAACGCGCTGACCCTGCAGACACTCACCGCCGAGCAGTTGCTCGCGGTCCTCGAGCATGGCGTAGCCGCCACAGCACCGGGAGCTACGCCAGGACAGTTCCCGCAGGTGAGCGGCGTCGAGTTCAGCTTCGATCCCGACCTGCCGGCAGGAGATCGTATCAAGTCCGCAGACATCGTCGACGACGCGGGGACAACTCTTGATGTCCTCGCGCGGGGCGGCGAGCTGGTCGGCGATGCGGCGCGGCCGATCCGGGTGGTGACGCTGAACTTCCTCGCCGATGGCGGAGATGGCTATCCGTTCAAGACCTTAGCCGACGCCGACCCGGCCTTTGCCGACCGGGTCGACCTAAAGCCGATCGATCCGGCGGCCGTGCGCACCGGTGCGGCGACCTTCTCCGAAGACGGCACCGAACAGGACGCCTTGGCCGAGTTCCTTGTGGCCCGCTTTCCGGCCGATGACGACCCGGCGACACCGGCATTCGCCGCCGCAGAAACCCCTGCTACGGAAGACACGCGCATCCAGGACCTGAACATTCGCTCCGACTCGATAGCAAAGGAGATAGTCGTGGGATTCATCACCGAAGAAGCGTCGATGGTCAACGGCCTCAACGGCTACACCGTTCAGCCGCTGTTCACCGTCGGCGAGACACTGGAGAGCAAGGGCGTATTCAACGGCCTTGCCGGCCCGTACACCCCGATCGGCATCCTCGACGGCATTGGCGGCTACAAGCTGGACGACGATACCGTCCGCGTCTTCGTCAACCATGAGGTTCGCCCCGAACAGGGCGCGATCTACACGGTCAACAACGGCCTCAGCAACGCCGACCCGCTCGAGTTGACCGGCGCCCGGATCAGCTACTTCGACCTGAGCACGACCGACTTCTCGATCGAGGACGCGGGCCTCGCCTACAACCGCATTTTCGGCATCGACGGCAGTCTGGTCCGCGATGCAGCCGAACTCGATACCGATCCGTCCGACAGCGATGGCGCTGCCGGCCTCAACCGCTTTTGCTCGGCGACTCTGTTTGAAGCCGAGTCGTTCGGTCCCGGCATGGGTCTTGTCGATAACGTCTACTTCGGTCCGCAGGAAGACGATAACGGCGTCTTCTGGGCGCTCGATGTGGAGAACGGCGACCTCTGGGCGGCGCCGGCGCTGGGCCGCGGCGCCTGGGAAAACCTCACTCAGATCGACACCGGCACCACGGACACGGTCGCCTTCCTGCTCGGCGACGACGACTATCCCGCCAACCTGCTCTATCTCTACGTTGGCGAGAAGGGCGGCTTCGGCGATGACAGCTTCCTTGACCGAAACGGCCTCAAGAAGGGCAAACTATTCGCCTGGGTGCCCGACGCCAATCTGGACGGCAATGCCACCAACGACATCAACACCGCCCAGTTCAACCAGCCCGGCCAGGAAGTCGCCGGCACGTTCGTGGCGCTGCAAAACTTCGATCTGAGCCGAGCCGGCGAGGAAGGCTATGACGCCTTCGGCTGGGCCTTGCAGCAGACGCTGCGCGCAGAAGCGGAAACCCACGGCGCGATGTTCTTCTCCCGGATCGAAGACCTGGCCACCAACCCCGCCGATGCCACCGAGGCGACGTTCGCCGCGACCGGCACCGATTTCTCAGGCATCACCCGCGGTGGCGTGCCGGAGACCTCGGGCACCTTCACGGAGATCGCCGACTTCACAGGGACGGTCTACACCACGCAGATCGATCTGAGCGATCCAAGCGCACCCACCGGCAGCCTGGCGATCCTTTATCGCGGTGATGCCGATGCCGCCAATCCGGCCAACGCCATTCTACGCAGCCCGGACAACCTGGAATGGGCCAACAACGGCTTCATCTACGTCCAGGAAGACCAAGCCGCGGTCGACTTCGGCGACTCCGCCGACCCGCAGGAAGCCTCGATCATCAAGCTCGATCCGTCGCTGGAACAGGGCGAGGACGGATATGCGATCCGTGTTGGGCAGATTGACCGCTCGGCAGTGGTCCCAGCCGGCACCACCGACTCTGACCCGGACACGGTCGGCCGTTGGGAAACCTCCGGTATCGTCGATGTCTCGACGCTGTTCGACAAGGAAGCCTTCCTGTTCGACGTGGAGGCCCATTCGCTCAGCGGTGGCGTGATCGCCGAGCAAGGCTTGGTCGAAGGCGGTCAGCTTTCCCTGCTGATGCCGGTGGTCGGGATGCTGATCGCCTAGCACGGCCCGCGCATCGGACCACACCGGATGACCGATACCGTCGTAGGCCGGGATCAGCTTTTTGATGCCAAGTGGTCGCGGGGGATGGGTCGCACCGTCGAGAGCATCGACAGGTCATCGGCCAAAATTTGCGCTGCGATGGAGCAGCAGACTGCAGCGACGCAGGAAATCAGCCACAGCGTCTGCGAAAGCAGCGCAGCGGCACGCGAGGTTGCGGAGTTGATTACCGAAGTGTCGCAGGATGCTCCCAGAACCGCCGCCAAGCCATCGACATTCAGCAGAAGTCGGGGCAGGTGGCGGGCAGCGTCGGCGGCCTGGCGATGGACATCTTGCGGGTCGAGCCGCTCCACCCCCACCGACGTCGTGCAGGCGGCGAGCAGCGAGAGCGCAAGTGCCACGACCAACGAGACGGCGAGCGCTCCGCCTTGATCATTCCGAGGCTGTGATCACCGAACAACGGAGACGGTTGTTTGCCGCTACCCGCGACGGAAGAGCGTTGTACGGACATGCGAACCGCGTCACCTGGACTGCCCGACCGCACTTTAGCCTCAACTTTTCGGCTTGAGCTCGACGCCAACTGCTTCGATGAAGTCAATTTCGACCAAATCGCCCACCTCCAGCGTTTGGAGCTTGCGCTGGTTCTCCGGGTTCTTCACATCAAGAGTCACAACCGAGCCATCGGCTCCCTTCAGCGTGACCCGATTATTGGCAAGATCAATGGCGGTGACCTCTGAGACCACCCGCGTCGCCTCGGCGAAAACGCGGCCGGGCGTCTCTCCGGGTTGCGAGCGGGCCGCTGCTATCTCCCGTGTTACACCGAGCGGCGCAGAACCGGACGGCATCGCCCGGACGCTGACCCTTTGATAGGCGCCAAGGATGACGACGTCTCCCTTCTTCAGGCGAGCAAGATCGACGCCTGCCGGTGCTTTCACGGTCTGGGTCCCGCCGTCAGCCCCACGCAGGGTCACACTGCGTGTCTTGGTGTCAATAGACTCAATCGTTGCTTCGGCCTCGGCGTAGGCTTCACCAACGACCGTCTCCGGTTGCGCACTCGCAGGCACCGCCGCCGGCCCGGATGCGGTGTTCCCGCTGTCACTGCCGCAACCGGTCAATCCTATGACCAGCGTCCCAAGTAGCAGTGGCGCCACGGCAAAACTGAAAAAACGATTCATTCTATTTTCCCTTTCTTTGTCGGAACGACGAACAACATGCACAAAAAATTGTGAGGAAGCCGCGTCGGATCTCATTTGATACTGCATTCGGCATGGGCGTTGTAAAAGGACGCTCTTCGAACATCAACGATCTGCGGGAGCCCGGGACGGCGCGTGTCGAGGAATTTCTGCCACCTGCTGGACGAACTGAAGACCGAGATTCTGGCTGAACTCGGCGCGCGGCGAAGATCCCGGACGGATCTCGGATCACAGTCTAGACTGACCGCTGTTATAGGTTCTAACGTCAACGACGCTCGCCCGCCGCGGGATGAACGCGGGCGTTCTGCACGCGGTGGACCGCGAACGCAGTCTGTCGCAGGGTGAACACAGAGGAACACAGAGAATGGGCTGGCGACTGATTCCTGACCCGGAAATCCCTGGCAGCGCTGGCGATAATTCCTTCGGTTCAAGGCGTTGGGACCGGCAGTTGCGCTGCTGGTTTTTCATGCTGATCTTTGCGGCCTTCCTCGGCCCTCTTCAGGCTTGTTCAACGCCCATACGTCTTCCGGCGGTCCCGAAAGAGCAGCAGGCCGCAGCGGTCGTCGACGGCATGACCGGGATTCGATATTGGCAGAAAGAAGATCTGGCGCGAATGCAGCAGGATGCCCGCGAGGCTTACGTGCGTGAGGCGGAGATGTTCGCCGCTGCCGGCAACAACGGGCCGCTGCCACCGGCCAATTTCCTCGCCATCTCCGGCGGCGGCGAGGATGGCGCCTTCGGCGCCGGGTTGCTGGTGGGGTGGACCGCCGCCGGCACTCGGCCGGAGTTCAAGCTCGTCACCGGCATCAGCACGGGGGCGCTGACTGCCCCGTTCGCCTTCCTGGGACCCGCATACGACAATCAGTTGAAGGCAGTCTACACGACCATCGCTGCAGAGGACGTTCTTGAAGAACGGAGCCGGTTGGCGGCTCTCTTCAATGATGCGCTGGCCGACAACGCGCCGCTCCGCCGCCTGGTCGCGAAATATGTCACTCAGGACATGCTGAAGGCGATCGCCGCCGAACATGCCAAAGGCCGGCTCCTCTTCATCGGCACGACGAACCTCGATGCCCGGCGGCCCGTGATCTGGAACATCGGCAAGATCGCGGCTAGCGGCAGCCCCGAGGCGATGGAGCTGATCCACGATATTCTCGTCGCGTCGACCGCCATACCAGGGGCGTTTCCGCCGACGATGATCGACGTCAAGGTCGATGATGCTCCCTATCAGGAAATGCATGTCGATGGCGGAGCCAGCGCCCAGGTCTTTGTCTACCCGCCCGCCCTGCAGGTCGCGCAGATCGCAAAGCTGGCCGGAGTCACCCGGGAACGACGGGCGTTTATCATCCGCAACAGCCGCCTTGACCCGGATTGGGCCGATACGGAGCGCCGCACCCTAAGCATCGCGCAACGGGCGGTCTCGTCGCTGATCCAGAATCAGGGGGTCGGTGACCTCTACCGTATCTATGCGACGACGGAGCGGGACGGCGTCGACTTCAACCTCGCCTTCATTCCCATGTCCTTCGACGTGCCGCTCACCGAACCGTTCGAGCAGCACTACATGAACGAACTCTTCAACGTCGGCTACGAGCTTGCTCGGGAAGGGTATCCTTGGGCCAAGGCGCCGCCCGGATACTGACGAACTGAATGAAACGGACTGAATTCATGTTGTGAATTGCATCCGTTGTTGTCGTCCATTGTGGTCGTCGGGACGGCGTTGATGTTCCCCGGGGTTGCCTTTGCCGTTGATCCCGGTTTCGGCGTCGGCGGAGTAGGGGCCGGCGTTACGCCCGGACGGGGTGTCGGGGCACCCGGGGTCGCGCCGGGTGTCGGCACGAGCGCCAAGGGGACGATAAGATGAGCCATCAGGAATCGCCCCTTGCGCGCGATTTTGTTCTATCATGCCGAACCGCTGCATGGCGGTGAAAAGGGCAGGAGGAACCATGATCAAGCTCAAGGCGGATGAGGCGGACCGCATCCTCATCATCGAGATGTCGGGGATGATCAGCGAAGCCGATATCGACGGCGCAATCGAGTCCTTGCATGTACAGTTTCCCGCGGTCGGTGTGCATCTGCGCGGCGGCGCGGGCCGCGGCTTCAGCATGCTGGTGGACTGGCGGGATCTCGAAGCCTGGGAGAAGGGGGCCAAGACGCTCGGATTGCTGACCGCCAAGACGATCGGCGATTCGGTTCGCAAGGTTGCGGTCGTCTCCGGGCCGCAATTTGCCGATGAGCAGCCGCGCCTTGCCGACATTGCCCCGGGCGCGAAATTGCGCTTCTTTCCGCCCGAGCGCCGCGACGACGCGCTGGCATGGTTGCGGGGACAGTGATCGTACCCATTTCCTGGCCCCGGCTTGCTACGTTCTTCCTAATGCAGCAATGGTGCATTCAAAGAACGCGCCATTGTTGCACGTAGTCTCTTGATTATCGTGAAAACTACAAGTCGTTCGATTGAATCATCCCAATGGTCTGTGCACTAGTGTACTGTTTCTAAAGTGTCGACTAATATCCTTGCGCGATGCACGATGCGGGGAGGATCAGTCGAATGGCGCGTCCGATCAAGCGGATCACGGCGGAGCCGGAGGTGGTTGGGGAGCTCGAACGCAGATCGCGGGCGACAAGCATTGAGGCACGGGCGAAGGAGCGCGCGTCGATCGTTCTCCTCAGGCTCGAAGGCCTTGGCGTTGTGGAGGTCGCCGCGCGGCTGGGCACGACGCCCACGCGCGTATCGACATGGACGAAGCGTTTCGAGACCAAGGGGCTTTCGGGCCTCGAGGACGAGCCGGGGCGCGGTCGCAAGCCGTCGATCCCGCCCGAGAAGATCAAGCGCGTCCTGACCGAGGCCACCCGGCCGCCTGCGCCGCGCAAGCGCTGGAGCGTGCGCTCCATGAGCCGCCACGCGGGCGTCTCGCCCTCCACGGTTCAGCGGGTCTGGTCGAAGAACGCCTTGAAGCCTCACGTGACCAGGACCTTCAAGCTCTCCAACGACCCGAGCTTCGAGGAGAAGTTCTGGGACGTGATCGGGCTCTACCTCAACCCGCCGGAGAAGGCGCTCGTGCTGTGCTGCGACGAGAAGAGCCAGTGCCAAGCCCTGGAGCGCACGCAACTCGGGCTGCCGCTCGCGCCCAAGCGTCCGGCCACCATGACCCACGACTACAGGCGCCATGGCGTGATCACGCTGTTCGCCGCGCTCGACGCGCTGGTCGGAAAGCTCATCGCGCGCACCGAGGCGCGCCATACCCACGTCGAGTGGCTCAGGTTCCTCAAGCAGATCGACCGCGAGACGCCCAAGGACCTCGATCTCCATCTGATCGTCGACAACTACGCCACCCACAAGCACGCAAAGGTGAAGGCCTGGCTGGCCAGGTACCCGCGCTTTCACGTGCACTTCACGCCCACGTCCTCGTCGTGGCTCAATCTGGTCGAGCGCTTCTTCGCCGACCTTACCGGAGACGTCATCCGTGCCGGGAGCTTCACCTCGGTGAAAGAGTTGGTCGCCGACATCAAGGCCTATCTCGCCCAACGCAACGCCGATCCACGCCCCTACACGTGGAAAGCCGAGGGAGCCGCCATCCTCGAAAAGATCCAGCGCGCCCGCGCCGCCTTGAACCGCGCCGAGCCTGCACTGTAGGATTATTGGTCGCCATTTCAGAGTCGGGTCACTAGCTGACGACGTGGTAGCCGCCGTCGATATAGATCGTATCGCCGGTAATGAGCTTGGCATAGTCGCTGGCGAGGAAGGCTGTGGCCATGCCGACGTCCTCGATGGTGACAAGCAGCCGGCTGGGGGCCCGTGAGGCCGCTCTTTCCATAAGTTCGTCGAAACGGTTGATACCCGAAGCGGCGCGCGTCTGGATCGGGCCCGGCGATATCGAATGGACCCGGATTTTTTTCGGCCCGAGCTCGGCGGAAATGTAACGTGCGGACGCCTCCAGGGCCGCCTTGACCGGTCCCATGACGTTGTAGTTCTCGACCACCTTCTCGGCGCCATAGTAGCTCATCGTGAACAGAGTGCCGCCGTCCTTCATCTGGGGCTCGGCCAGCCTCGCCATGCGAATGAACGAGTGGCACGAGATGTCCATCGCCATCAGGAAGCCTTCGCGAGAGCAGTCTGTGACGCGGCCATGGAGATCCTCGCGCGGAGCGAAAGCGATCGAGTGAAGGGCGATGTCGAGCTTGCCCCACTTCTGCGCGATCGCCTCGAACACCGCCTCCAGCTGTCCTTCGATTCGCACGTCGCAGGGCAGGTAGAGCGCCGCCTCGAGGTGCTCGGCGAGCGCCTGAGTGTACGACTTCGACTTCTCGTTGAGGTAGGTGATCGCCACCTCTGCGCCAAGCGCGCGGAACGCCAGTGCACAGCCATAGGCGATCGACTGGTTGTTGGCTATGCCGATGACCAGCGCCTTCTTGCCGACAAGCGGACCTTCCGAGCCTTCGACGTGTTTCCTCAGATCAGCAAAAAAGGCCTCTGTTGCCGTCAGGTCACCCATCTCATCATCTCCATTCTGCGGGCCCTCAACCAGCGCGTCATACGTTCTTCAGCTCCCGGCATTAAGCAGACGCGCCGTGTGAATGGCGATCATTCGCTCCTCGTCGGTGGGGATCACCCATGCCGATACCGGGCTTTCAGGGTTGGTGATGCACGCGCCGCCGGCGTTGTTCGCAGCCGGATCGAGATGAATCCCGAGCCACTCCGCGCGGCGGCAGACACGTTCTCGAATTTCGGCTGCGTGCTCACCGATGCCGGCGGTGAACACCAGGGCGTCGATCCCCTCGAGCACCGCCGCGAGCGCCCCAAGGTTCTTGGCGATGTGGTAAACGAAGAGGTCGACGGCCTCCGCCGCCTTCGGGTCGTCGCTCGCCAATAAGTCGCGCATGTCGTTGCTGATGCCGGATACGCCGAGAAGCCCCGACTCGGTGTAAAGGAGCTTTTCAATCGCCCTGGCATCCATGCCAAGAGCTTCCAGCAGATAGAGCATGACGCCGGGGTCGAGGGCGCCCGGCCGCGTTCCCATCGGCAGGCCGTCGAGGCCGCTGAAGCCGAGCGTGCTTTCGATGCTCTTGCCGTCGCGCAGCGCACACATACTGGCGCCGCTTCCCAAATGCGCAACGACAACCCGCGACACATTGGGAGCGTAGTCCGGCAGTACCCGCGCAATGTACTCGTAAGAGAGCCCGTGGAAGCCGTAGCGGCGGACCCCTTGCTCGAAGAGGCCCCGTGGAAGCGCAAACAGCTGAGCCACCTTCGGCTGCGTGTTATGGAAGCTGTTATCGAAGCAGGCGACCTGCGGCAGTGCCGGGTGAAATTCGGCGAGCGCCTTGATTGCGGCCAGGTTGTGGGGAAGATGCAACGGGAAGAACGCGACGAGCTTCTCGATCTCGGCAATGGCTCGTTCGTCCAGCCGGGTCGGGCCGGCGTAAGCAGCCCCGCCGAACACGACCCTGTGTCCGGCTGCCGCCACCTGGACGTTCGTAGCGTGCTCTTCTATCCAGCCGATGATGTAGTCGATCGCCTCACTGTGAGTGATTGCGCTGGGCCACCGATGCTCCCCCATAACCTCGCCAACTGCATTCTTGCAAGCGAAGCGTGGTTCGGTGCGGAGGCCTTCGACTTGGCCTTTGCCGAGAAACGAAAGCTCTGCGTTGCCGTCGTCTACATAACCAGCAAACTTGATGCTGGAGGAGCCGGCGTTGATGACGAGAAGGCCCGGTTCCATCATGGTTACTCCGCCACCTTGCCCATGACGAGGCTTCGGCGCTGGTCCTCGGCCATCAGCACCGAGAGGGCGCACGATGCCAGTCGGGTGCGGGCGCTGTCAGCGCGGCTCGTGAGCACGACGGGAACGCGCGCGCCGACGATAATGCCGGCCGCCTCGGCATCGGCCATGAACGTGAGCTGCTTGGCCAGCATGTTGCCCGCCTCAAGGTCAGGGACAACGAGGATATCGGCCCGACCGGCGACCGGCGAGACGATTCCCTTGGTCCGGGCCGCTTCCTCATCGATGGCGTTGTCGAAGGCCAGCGGCCCATCGAGAACACCTCCCTTGATCTGACCGCGCTCGGCCATCTTGCACAGCGCCGCGGCATCGAGCGTCGCCGGCATGTCGGGATTGACGGTCTCGACCGCGGCAAGGATCGCCACCTTCGGCTCGTCGAGCCCGAGGGCGCGAGCAAGGTCAATGGCGTTTTGGCAGATATCGCGTTTTGTTCTCAGGTCAGGGTTGATGTTGATGGCGGCGTCGGTGAGGATGATCGCTCGTTCATAGGTCGCGACCGCGAGGCAAAAACAGTGGCTGAGCCGCCGCTCGGTGCGCAATCCTGCTTCACGGTCGAGAACCGCGCGCAGAAGCTCGTCGGTGTGCAGGCTGCCCTTCATCAGATTGGCGACCTCGCCGCTGCGCACCAGTTGCACGGCCAGCACGGCGGCGTGATGGCTGTGTTCGGCGGGAACGATGCGAAAGGGCGTGATGTCGACATTTGCCGCCACCGCCGTGGCGCGAATCTTGGCTTCCGGGCCGACCAAGACCGGCTCGATGAGATCGCGCTCCGCCGCTTCGATCGCGCCCACCAAAGCGTCTTCGCTGCATGGATGAACGACGGCGGTGCGCATCGGCTCCAGCCCCTCGCAACGGGCGATCAGCTCGAGGTAGCGGTCCTCCCGCCTCAGCTGAACGATGGGCAGCTCGCGCAAGGGTGTGCGGATCTTTTCGGTGGGGGCCACCACCTCCGCCGTGGCGCGGAGGATATCCCCACCGTCGGCGCTGCAGTGGCAATCAAGCACGACTGTGCCGGTATCGGCGTGCTTCTCCCTGACGGTGACGACGGCGGTGGCGCGGATCCCTGTTGTCGCCGGTGCCAGGAACTCAAGCTTGACCGCGCGGATCGTCGAGCCAAGCCCCGGCAGGCGGGTGCCGAACACTGTGGAGACGAGCGCCGCCGCCCACATGCTCCCGGCGCCGGTACTCTCAAGAGCGCCTGCGATCGCTTTCCCCTCGGGAGCCATCAGGTTCTGGTTGCCGGTGATGGCTGCCCAGGTTTCGATATCTTCATGTTGCAGCGCCTGGGTCAGGCTCGCGGTGTCGCCGACCTGGATCTCGTCGAACGTCCTGTTCTCCAGCATGTCGTTCATCGAATGCACCTTCCCCGTGCCCGCGCCGACGCATCGTCGCGCGTGTGTCAAGTGCTGGAGCGGCTCGCGCTCGCCTCGTGGCCGCCAGGCGCGCCCGTGCGCGGCCTGACCGTGGGGTCCAAAGCGTTAAGCCGGTCCCGCAGCGGATTTTGACATGTCCAATTGAAACTTTACGGGCCCCCGGGCGCTCTTGCCCATGGCATCGGTAAAGACGCCGTTGACCGGTGCGCTCTTGCTATAGGGGCTGGTCAGGATTGCTACGTGCCCGCCCGGCAACGCCACCGTCTCGATCACATCGGTAGCATCAAGAAATCTGTTGCCGGCGGTGGCGCATGGCGGAGTGACCAGATCGTCCTTCGTTGCGTAGTTCTGGTACCACTTGACCCCGAGCCCGGCGAGGTCGCGGATGTTGAGCGGTTTGCCGAACAACTTGACCGGCAGGGTGCCGTCCTCGGTGATCGGTTGCTGGAAGCTGATAGAACTCATGTCGGCGGTCGCCGGCGGCAGATGGACCCGTTCCTTGCGCAGCCAGCGGTATAGTGCGGCCGGTGTCTTGCCGGGATTGCCCTTGGTCGCGCTCTGCAGTTTCGCCAGATTGAGCACGGTGATCAGCGGGGTCTCCCGGTCGATGGCGACGAAGCGCATCCCGAGCGACAACAGGTAGCCGTTGGCGACCATGTTGCCGTTGGGCATCGGCGACAGGACGAAGTTGCTGTGCAGTTGCGGCATCCCGCTGATCGCCTTGGAATGGGTCCCGTCGACCGGGGTCACGTTGGAGATCAGGGTGTCGCAAACGCCTGTCAGGGTCCCGGAAAGAAGATTCTTCAAGCAGATGTAGCCGCCCTGGCAGGTGCCGTTCAGGGTTGTCTTCTGGCCATGCCGCTCGACCAGCTTGCGGCAGAGATCCGCCGTCTGCGAGCAGTCGTCTTCTGGGGTCATCGTCTGCACCGCTTCGGTTTCCCAGATGTCTTTGACCACCCGCACGTAGGTCGGGATGCCGTCGTTGGCGAAAGCATGGGCGTAGCTTTTGTTCTCGAGCGGCAGAAACGCCAGGATGTTGACGCCCAACATATAGGGCGGAACGAGAAGCATCGGCTTCAGGTCACTGCGCACCGTGACCCCCTGTTTGTTGGGGAGCACTTGGTACATCAGGAACGACGGCGTCTCGGCGATGAGTTCGTAGCCCGGCGTGTTGAAATGGAAGCCGAACTCGTCTTTGATCTTTTCGATCTGCACGTTGAAGTCGGCGACCGCCGACATCACGTCGCCCTGTCGCCGAATGTATTGTTCGAGGGTCTCGCCCTCGCTGTCGAGAAAGGTGTTGTTGGTTGCCTTCAAGATGTCCTCGACCTGATCCCATAGGAACTTCGACAACTGTTCCTGGTCGGCCATAATGCCCCGGCTGAACAGTGACTGGCTGTGCTGAGCCACCTGGAACAGTTCGCTCCAGCTGAGTGGATTCTTCGCCGCCGCGTTGAAGGCAATGTCGGCGGCGATCATGAAGCTGTCCTCGACCTCCGCCCGTTCACGTTCGAGTGCCCGGTTCAACGAAATCACATAATGCCACCAGCTGCTTGCCAGTTCCTGCGCGCTCACGGCCAGCGTGCCCATGGTCTGGTTCTCCTCGTCTGGCAAACATGGATCGCCCTCGGGCTCACCGCATCTACCGATCTTAGTCCGCATTCCGCACAGGGTACAGCCAGTCGGGGGACGACCGGCCGCAGGCACCGAGGCAGTTACGGAGGGTGACGAGGCGCCCCTATTCGTTAGCCCGAACCGGCTCGCTCGTGGGGACAGATCCGATTAGCCGCAGTTAAGTCTGGTGGGGCGCAGTCGGCCGATCCGGTATTTCGCTGACGGACTCGTGCATAGCGCCCCCCAGCTTCGGTGGTGCTGGACACAGGACTATCCGAACCGAAATCACGCCCGGTCGTTCGAGCAGAGCGATCAGTGGCACGGCTGTCAGTTCTTGGGAGAAGTCTATGGGCCGGGAGCGAGACCTAATGAAAGGGAGGGCCAAGATCGCCGCCACTTTTTGAACCGATGTCTCAACCCGCGATCAGACGCTGGCCACGGCATCCCCTCTCCCGCTATTTGCGCTCGGTTGCCGGCCCGAGCGTTGGCTCCTTCTCTGCCGTTGCTTCAGTCTGAGGGTCGCGGGCGGAGGAGCGCTCGCATCCGGTTTCGGCGAGGTCCTGTTCGGATGCATTGAAGTCGGGTGAGCCGGGCGGCGAGTGTTTCGCAGTCTAGTTTTCTTCAACGCGGCGGCGGCGAATCTGATCATGCAACCCACCCTCGTCGCGGCGGGGCGGATCCATCTCTTGCCCGCCGGAGTTCGCCTCCGCGAGGATACGCACGAATGCATCTGCGTCCACGTTGCCGCCGGAGCAGATCACCGCAACCGTCCGGCCGCGGACCTCGACAGCGCCAAACAGGGCTGCGGCGAGCGCCACTGCGCCGCTCGGCTCCACCACCAGCTTGAAATGGTGGAACGCCGCCGCCACGGCGGCGGCCGTTTGCAGATCATCGACCGCCAGACCGCGGCCGATCAGGCGCCGGTTGATGGCGAAGGTCAGCGCCCCCGGCTCCGCCGCCTGGAGCGCGTCGCACAGCGTCCGGCCGCCGGGGAGAATGCCTACGCGGTGACCTGCGGCCAGCGAGCGCGCCGTATCGTTGAACCCCGCGGGCTCGACCGGCATCACCGAGGTTGTCGGCGACTTCACTGCGAAGGCAATGGCGATTCCGGCGGTGAGGCCGCCGCCGCTGCACGGCGCCAGCACCACATCCAACTCCGCCCCGAGGCGCGCGGCCTGAGCCGCGACCTCGATCCCGACCGTGCCCTGGCCCGCGATCACATCCGGATCGTCATAAGGCCGCACCAGCACCGCGCCCCGCTCAGCGGCCAGACGTTCGGCGATCGCCTCGCGGCTTTGGGTCTCGCGGTCGTAAAGCACCACCTCGGCGCCCCGGTTACGCGTGCCGGCGATCTTCGCCGCCGGCGCATCGGCGGGCATGACGATCAGCGCCGGCACGCCCACCAGCGCCGCCGCTGCGGCGACGCCCTGAGCGTGATTGCCGGAGGAGTAGCCGACGACGCCGCGGCGTCTTTCTGCGTGCGTGAGCCGGCAGATGCGGTTGAAGGCGCCTCGCAGCTTGAACGATCCGGTACGCTGCAATGACTCGGCCTTGACCAGGAGGCGCCCGCCGAGCCGGTCGTTGAGCGTATCCGATTCGAGGAGTGGCGTCTCGACGACCACTCCCACGAGCCGCCGTGCTGCGTCTTCGATGTCGGCGATGTCCGGGAGCCGACGATCTGACTCCATATGCGGCGGTTGCGCTTGCCCGCCCGTCGTCATCGGCCGAGCAGCGCCGGAAGGTCGGCGAGCGACCCGATCTCCGCCTCGGGTGCGCCCGGGAGCTGTTCCGGGGGGGCGCCCAGCCGGTTGATCCAGACGACACGGAAGCCGAAGTTGGCGGCACCGGTGGCGTCCCAGGCGTTGGAGGAGAGAAAGCAGATGCGCTCCGCCGGCGTCCGCATGCGGTCGACGGCAAGCTGATAGACGCTCGGATGGGGCTTGTAGATCTTGACCTCGTCGGCCGACATGATCGGCCCGAGCAGGCTTTCAAAGCTGCTCCGCCGCACCGCCGCGACCAGCATGCTAGGCGAGCCGTTTGAGAGGATGCCGGTCTTCACGCCGGCAGCCTTCAGGATGCGCAGTACATCGGCTGCCTCCGGGTAAGCGTCGAGCACGAAATACAGCTCCATCAGCCGTGTGCGTAGCGCATTGTCGACGATGTTGAGGGCAAGCAGGGCGTAGTCCAAGGCTTGGCCGGTCACATGCCAGAAATCCACATAGTCTCCGCGCAGGCTTCGGAGCCACGTGTACTCGATCTGCTTGGTGCGCCAGATCGTCGCCAGCCGGTCAACCCGTTCGCCCAGTACGTCACGGCAACGCTCCGCCGCCGCCGACAGATCGAACAACGTGCCATACGCGTCGAAGACGCAGACCTCGACATCCGTCAGTGTCTTCGCTGCAACGTCAGCTGGCATGGTAACCCTCCCGGGCGGCCTCTGCATGGACCGCTTCTGCTGTGCTTGGAGATTCTGCTTCCATTCAGCGCTGCAGGTCGCCTTCTAGCGAGATCGGCGTGTCGGGGCCGTTCAGCAGTCTGCGGTAAACCTGCAGGTGTTCAAGGGTGCGCTGGACGTAGTTGCGGGTCTCGCCGAACGGGATCAGCTCGACCCAGTCCACGGCCCGGTCGACGCTGACGCGCGGATCGCCGTAATCCTGCACCCACTGATTCGAACGGGTGGGTCCGGCATTGTAGGCGGCCAGCGACAAAACGTAAGAGCCGTCGAAGCGGTCCAGCATGCGGCTCATGTAGGCCTGACCCAGGATCAGATTGTACTGCGGGTCGAGGCTCAAACGGGTTTCCGAAAATGGCAGATCCAGCTTCTGGGCGACCACCTTGGCGGTCGCCGGCATCAATTGCATGAGGCCGCGGGCGCCGGCGTGACTGATCGCGTCCGACCTGTAGGCGCTTTCCTGGCGGATGATGGCGAGCACCAGCGGCGGCTCGACGTCGTGAGGGACGCCGCTGAGCACCCGCGGCACCGGCACGGCAGGATAGCCCTGTTCGATCAGCATGTTCTCGAGGCGTACCGCCCGCTTCGCGATAGCGATGGCCACGTCCGGCCGCCCGCTCTCGGTGGCGAGTCCGGCCGCCATCGCCGTCCAACCGCCGGAGTCGTTCAGATCGGCAAGGTGGTCGAGGAACGGCCACAGCCGCGACTGCTCGCCGATGGCCGCGAGAATGCGCACCGCTCGTGTCACCTCATGCTGCGCGAACGCCTCGGCCTCTTCCGCGCTCGGCTCGGGGCTGCGCGGCAGTTGCAGCGCGGCGCCGGGCTTCAGTCGCTGCGCCGCAAGCTGCCCATAGAACGTGGTTGGATGCCGGGCGGCTTTGGCCAGCCATTCCTTGGCCGCTTGGTTGTTGTTGCGGGCCTCGGCGGCGCGAGCCGTCCAGTAGGCGGCGCGGGCGCTGCTGATCGGATAGTTGACGCCGTCGTACATGGTCGCGAAGTGGGTGTACGCCCGCTTGGCATCTTGCAGGTAGCGAAGCGCGATCCATCCCGCCAGCCACTCGCCCTCGGCGAAAGCCATGCCGCTGGTCGCTCCGTGCTGGGAGGCGATGGTGTAGGCCTGTTGCTCGAGGCCCTCGGCCAGGGCACGCCGCGCCAGGATGTTGCGTTCGATCCAGAAGCGGTCCGGGTCGGCGCCTGTGATCGGGCCGTAGTCACGAAGCAGGGCACGGGCGTCGACGTCACGCTCCTTCTTGCGCCGCCAGCGCAGGCGTTCGTAAACCAGTCCGGGATCATTGCGGAGATGCGCTGGCACCGCGTTGACAGCGCCGTCAACGCCGTTGTCCATCTCGCGCAGCCGCAACCGCGCCACCGCCAGCGCCCGCTGGCCCGGATCGACCTTGGGAAGCAGCCGCAGGGCCTCCGGCTCGCGCCCGCGCCACAACAGAAAGTCGAGGCGAGCGCGATAGTCTTCCGGCGACAACAAGTGGCCCAAAAAGGTCAGGAACTCTTCCTCTTCCTTGGCGCCGAACGAGGCGTTCAGCCAGCCTTTGCGGGCGACCTCATTGGCTTCAACGTCATCGCCGATCGCGAGCAGGGCAAGCGCCAAGCGAATGCTGCCGTTGGCGGTGTCGGGCGTATGCTCGCCGAACCACGCGCGCACGGACTCGTACGGCTCCGCGGGCGAAATTGATTCTTCGGCGCGCCGGCGCAAGACGCGCTGGGGCCATTCCGGATGCTCCGCGAGGAAACGGGAGATGTCCGCAAAGCTCGCCTCGGTGTCGTGGCGAGCGTAATCGAACCAGGTGATCAATGTTCTGAGGACCGGATCGCGGGCGCGTTGGGAGAGACGACGGGCTTCCTCCCAGTCGCCGCGATCGACGGCCTGGAAGGCGGCCCGCGCGGTGGCGATCTCCGGCGTCCCCGGACCTCCTAGCCGACCGTCGGCCGCCTGGGCTGAAGAGTCCGAAGCCAACGTGATCACCACCAGGCAGAACAGAACGCGGAGGACCGAGATCAACGACACCGATGCCACCATTTGTTGAGCGTGCCACATCCAGACTAGTCGCGGTTTCGGCGCAACACCTGCGCAAGCCGATCCGCCTGGGCGGTTGATCCGGCATTCTAGGAAGTTGCCCGATCTCGGGCAACTTCCTGCACGGGGTCAACTGCAAGGGCCTGCACGGCGTGCGCTGCAACCCTTCGCACAGGGCCCTCGCACGGGGGTCTCGCACGTGGCCCTCGCACGGTGAATTGCAAAGCCGGTGCGAGCGGGCTATCGTCCGGCTGTGCCGCCCGCCTTGCCGCCTCTCATGGGTGGGCGAATGTGTCGAACGGCCAGAAGGAGAAACATCATGTTCCAGGGATCGTTCGTCGCCCTGATCACGCCGTTCGAGAACGGCGCCGTCGACGAGAGCGCCTACCGCGATCTGATCGAATGGCACGTGGAGCAGGGCACCGACGGCATCGTGCCCTGCGGAACCACGGGCGAGTCGCCGTCCCTGTCCCACGAAGAGCACAAGCGGGTCGTCGAGTTGTGTATCGAGACGGTCGCCGGCCGCCTGCCGGTCATCGCCGGCACCGGCTCCAACTCGACCACGGAGGCCATCGACCTCACCCGTCACGCCAAGGAAGCCGGCGCCGACGCGGCGCTGGTGGTGACGCCCTACTACAACAAGCCAACCCAGGAAGGCTTGTTCCAGCACTACAAGGCGATCCAAGACGCCGTCGCCATTCCGATCATCATCTACAACATTCCGGGCCGCTGCGTGATCGATATGAGCGTTGCGACGATGGCGCGCCTTGCCGAGCTTCCCAACATCGTCGGCGTCAAGGACGCCACCCAGGATCTCGCCCGCCCGATCCGCACCCGGCTGGCAATTGGCTCGGAGTTCTGTCAGCTGTCCGGCGAGGACGGCACGACGTTGCCGTTCCTGGCGGGCGGCGGCCACGGCTGCATCTCGGTCACCGCCAATGTCGCGCCGGCGCTGTGCGCCGAGATGCACCGCGCCTGGCGAGCCGGCGACCTGGGGGAGGCGGCGACGCTGAGCGACCGCCTGATGCCGCTGCACGATGCGTTGTTCTGCGAAACCAGCCCGTCGCCGGTCAAGTACGCCGTCAGTCTGCTCGGCAAGTGCGCCGCCGACGTGCGGCTGCCGCTTGTCGGTATCGGCGAGGCCAGCAAGCAGAAGGTTCAGGGAGCGATGCGGTCGGCCGGCGTCCTCAACTGATGCCGCGCCCGTTCACTCGGAACCGCACTTCTGTAAGCACTCGATGACGCAAAAAAAGAAGGGGCTCACCGCCGGCAACATCGTCGCCCAGAACCGCCGGGCGCGCCACGAGTACGCCATCGAGGACACCGTCGAAGCCGGCATCATACTCGCCGGCACCGAGGTCAAGTCGCTGCGGCACGGCCGCGCCTCGATCGTCGAGGCCTATGCGGAACCGCGCGGGCGGGAACTCTACCTCGTCAATGCCCACATCCCGGAGTACGACGCCGCCCGGCACTTTGGGCACCAGCCGAAGCGCCCCCGCAAGCTGCTGCTGCACCGTCGCGAGATCGAGCGTCTGCTCGGCGCCGTGCGCCGCAAGGGCATGACCCTGGTGCCGCTCGCCATACATTTCAACGATCGCGGCCTCGCCAAAGTGCAATTGGCAGTCGCCCAGGGCAAGCGCAAGTACGACAAGCGCGCCACCGAAAAAGACCGCGAATGGGGACGCCAGAAACAGCGGCTGCTGCGGGGGCGGTGAGGGGGGCGCTTCCTCAGCGGCGCTTCTTCAGCAGTCGGGCTGCCGGATGCAGGCGTGCAGGGCGGCGCGGGTGGCGGGACCGTAAGCGCCGTCCAGTGGGCCGGCGTAGCGGCCCCGTGACCTGAGGTAAGCCTGGACGCGGCGCACCTCGGCAGGATCGCTCAGTTCCAGCGCCCGCTCCGTGTCCGCGATCGCCCGCGCGCTCTCTCCCTGGCGGCGATAGGCCATGGCGCGCCGGTTGAACGCGGCGGCGTCCCGTGGCCTCAGAATGATCGCCTTGCTGAAGTCGTCGGTGGCACGGCCGTAGGCGCCCTCCTGCAGGTAGATGCCGCCGCGCAAATTAAGGGTCGCTGCCAAGTCGTCGCCGGCGAGGCGGCCGGAGGCGACGGCGCGGGTGCAGTGAAAGAGGGCCAGGGTCAGATTGCCTTGACTCCGCAGTTCGGAACACCGTGCGGCGTCTGCAGCGGCGCTCGCCGCGCCCGCACCTTCGTCTGCAGCAGCGGCCGGCGCCGCCCGCCCGTCAGCCAGCAGCACCGGCAGCAAAACGACGACGAGGCAGGTGACGCGGGTGCGGATGTTCGTTCACCGTTTCGCAAATTGGCCATTGCCGAACAGGATCGAGCGCGTGGCCTCGTCCATATCGCGGTTGAGCTCGGGGCCCGGCTCAGGAACCGCGAGGCCGCGCTGCACCGCCGGCCGGGCGTCGATAGCCTCGAACCAGCGCTTCAGGTTGGGATGATCCTCCAGGTTCTGCCTCTGCCGGCGCCACGGGCGGATCCATGGGTAGCATGCGATATCAGCGATCGAA